>CAJTNA010000001.1:0-373996 GCA_910577845.1 uncultured Christensenella sp.
AAGTATAAATAAAGCTAACAAAAATCTTACAAAAACATAGCCGAAAAGCCCAATTAAAGTACATAGATATATGTATTCTATGTATCTAAAAATAGGAGGTTTTTGCTATGATAAAAAACATAAAAAAAGCGGGAATTTTTACACTTACTTTAGCAATATTGTCACTAGCACTTATTAGCATTTTATGTGGTATTGGTGTAATTGAAAGTAAAGCAAAAAATTGTAATAATGCAACAAATAATGTTGTGATAAATGATACCGAATTTGTGCCAGATATAACGCTATCTGGAACTGCTACGGAAATGGCTACTAAATGGTCTGAGGCAGTTGCATTGCACGATGACGGAACAGAAGTTAAAGTTTTATTAGGTGATAATTGGACTGCACCAAATGCTGATATTAAAAGACCATTTGGGACGGGTACTGGTTTTTCATTAGAAGGAGCTATACACATTCCTCAAGGTGTAAATATTAAACTAGATTTAGCGGGAAATACTATTAATAGAGGTTTATCAAAAGATACAGCTATAATTGGTGGCGAAGTTATCAAAGTAGAAGGTACATTAACAATTATCGATAGTGTTTATGATAGTAGTGTTATACAAGATATTTATGATAATAATAAGCAGCTTAAGGATATGTTAAATAGTAAAATAGATAGAATAACTATTGGTAAAATTAGTGGTGGAGCAACCGCAAATAATGGAGGTGGTATTTTTGTTAACGATAACGCTACATTTAATATATATGGTGGTATGATTAGCGAAAACTTTGCCAAAATAATAGGTGCAGGAATTAGTTCATTTAAAAGTAATTGTAATTTATATGGTGGTATTATTTATAATAATTTTTCATCTAAAGATGGTGGTGGAATATATGTAGTAGCGGGAACTTTTAATATGACAAATTTTTATCTAATAAGTAATAAATCGAATGGCTTTGGTGGCGGAATAAGTATGAAGGGCGTTAGTGAAGGTGGAGAAGATTTTTTTGTAGAAGCAAAAATAAATAATTGTATAAGTACAAACAATCATTCGTTATATGGTGGTGGAATTTCTTGTCAAACACTTGTAAATATAAAATTGGAAAATACAGAAGCTTCATATAATTACACATATGGTAATTCAGGAGGTTTATTATTTTGGGATTATTCTGTTAGTGCTATTGTGAAAAATGTAAAAGTTTACAACAATACATCTGCAATGTTTGATTTTGGTGTTAATGGCGGTGCTGGTATTATTTGTAAAGGGGAGATAGAATTTGATGGTCTAGAGGTTGTAGATAATAGACTTATAAACTATACAGATTATAAGACAATGAGAGGTGCAGGTATTTATATTAGTACTGAAAATAAAACTCAGCCTATGAATATAACATTTAAAAATACTTTGGTAAGTCGTAATGTTGTGGAAAGTGAAAAAGACCAAAGCTTGGAATCATTAGGTGGTGGAATGGCAATTATGGAAAAAGTAATTGAGGTAAATTTTGGTGAAAATGTACAAATATATGATAATGAAGCACAAGGCATTTCCTCTGATTTAAGATTGGAAAATGGACAAAAAATTAATATAATTGAAAATCTAGGTAAATCTCGTATTGGAATTAAACTAGCAAATGATTATGGTTACAATTGCTTTACAAGTGGTTTTGTAGCGTTTGGTAATAGTAATCAAAATTGCTTTTTTAGCAATAATGGTTTGGAATACAATAGTAATGGTATAATAGTGCCTAATGGAAAAGCTGAGGTAGCAACCATTTCAAATGGTGAGGTGATTTTTGAAAAGACTATAAGCAGTGATATATATGATTTTATATATTTGGAAAATGGTAAACGTAAAAGCTATTCTGAAAGTGGTTTGATTCACGCCGTAAATGACTATGATACAAGCTTAAATGTAAATAACAATACATTGATATTAGGTAATATTTTGCCAAACACAAGTGTAAATGTATTTGTTAGCAATATTAAATTTAGCGGAGCTTGCTTAAAGTTATTTCATAATGATATTGTAATTTATGATTCAACAAATAATAATGGCAACTTGTTGGACAATGGTGAGGAACTTGCGGTTGGAACTGGTTGGAAATTGCATACTTATTCTTCTAGTGGAAATTTGATTGAGGAATTTTATCTGTCAGTATTAGGTGATTTAACTGGAGACGGAAAAGTTAATTGTGCAGATGTTAACTTTTTAAGACAAATGGTTGCAAATAAATATATTTACAATAGCTTAAATGACAAATCTTATCTACAACTTGCCACATTGATAATGAATAAAGGTGGCTTAACAAGTAATGATGCAGATATATTGTGGAGTGTTGTGTGTGGAATAAATAAAATGGAATACTATATATAAATAATCTTATTGCACAATTTGAGATATTATTATCGTTATATTTAGTTACTTAATATATTTTTATTGTTAATACATTGGTAAAATTAATAGGTATTATTAGGTGATGATAAGTGGAATTTGGCAATGGCTAATCTGATTTCAGTATGTATATATTTGTTAATAAATAACTATATATTATAATCATAATTGAACAATATATAATTAGTAATTTATTATTTGAATCTAACTCATTATGTTATGTTTAAATATTATATTTAATAAAAAAAGCAAACTTTATTAAGTTTGCTTTTTTTTATCCTGCAAATAACTCAATTGTAGCTATTAAACGTAATATTTCATAATCTATATTTTGTTTACCTTAGGCATCTATAAAACGTTTAGCATAGTCCATTGTTTTAAGATTATAAAATAATGTCCAAATTCCCCAAAAAATATCTACGTGTTTATCTCCTATTCCTCCATTGCCTAAATCAATAAAACCACTAAAGTTCCAATCATTGAGAATGATATTTGGCAAACAATAATCACCATGTAGTAGGGTATCGCTTTTTAACAAGTGTTTTTGTTTGTCAATTATGCTTATAGCTTCTTTCTCTGATTTATATCCAAAATTATCAGGAAATTCAGTTTTGTCATAATTACCAGTTTTATAATTTGAATAAGCTTTATGCAAATATCCATCAGTATGATTTGTTATAGGACAATCTTTTGGAGATATACTATGTAATTTTTGCAGAAGTTCTGCGGTGGTGTCACATAATTTTTTAGGATTGTCTAAATATTTTTTAAATATGCAGTCATTGCCTTGAATTTTATCTGTAACTAAAAAATCAAAGTCATTACTTACATATTTTATCATTTTACAAGATAAACCAAGCTTTATAAAATATTCTGTCATTAAAAACTCATTCTTTAAAGAGCCTTTACTTGATTTTTTAATAAAGTATCCATTATCTTTATCTGAATAAATAACTTTTGCCTCTGGCGAACTGCTAGAGTCATAAATTTTGCTGTTTTTAAGAAAATACTCAAATTCACTAGGATATTCTTCAATATTAATTGTAGTTACTTTTAGTTCCATATTAAAATTATTCTATATTTTTGTAAATAAAGCAATATCAATGAAAAATCATAATTTTGCGATATATTTTAACAAAGTTTTTAATTTCTATACTAATAAAATAATTTACTCTTGAGAATAGTCTGAACTATAAATTAATTGTAAAGTATTATTTACTTGGTCGCAAGATGTCAAGTGGTAAGGAATGTTGTTTTTAATAACAATATCCTTTGTTCTACAATCTTTTCCGTGAAGATGACCATAAACGACTTTTATTACATTTGGATACTCGTTTATTAAATTTGTAACGTCGTTATCCTGCCATAACGCATTAAAAGGCGGGTAGTGCAACATTAAGATTATAGGCAATTTATTGTTAGATAATTTGCTTGCTTCATCCAATGTCATTTTTAATCGGATTAACTCTCTTGCATAAATTTTTAAATCGTGTTCGGAACTATTTGGTGTTGGTATACTCCAACATCTAGTTCCACAAATAACAACATTATCAAATGCTATTGCATTATTTTGCACTGCTAAAATACTTTTAGGTAAAATATTTTTAATTTTTTGGTATGATGTCCACCAATAATCGTGATTGCCACGGATAATAATTTTAGTGCCTGGTAGTTTGTCAATTTCTTGCAAATCGGGTATAGCGTCTTGTAATTTTAATGCCCAAGATATATCACCGCTAATTAGAACAATATCGTCATTGCTAACGACACTATTCCAATTGTTTTTAATTTTATCCCAATAATTATCCCAATTACCACCAAAAATATCCATTGGTTTTGGGTTGTTTATACTCAAATGTAAATCACTAATTGCAAATACTTTCATATTTAAATTATAGCATATATAATAGAAAATTGCAAATAAATTTAAGGTTTTTGAATAAGTAAAAAACTTGTTGGTTTGTTGTAAAAAAATTAAAACGAAAAAGGAGTATTTTTTTTATGTTAAAAAATTCTAATTTTATTAATTATTATGAAAAATGGCTTATTTTAGAATAAAAATACCAAAATTATTATAAAATAAGCTTAAAAATAGAATAATATTGTAAATTAATACACATAATGCGTAATATTTGCTTTAATTAACATTATAACTTTTTGCAATAAATTTTGTTGATTTACAGATGTGTTTTTGACTATTTTTATGCAAATTACTTTGTATAGATTGTTACAAAACATATTATTTTTAAATTTAGAATTGTGTATATTGTAAAAAAGTTTTATTTAAAATGAGAAATGCTATTTCTGTTTTTATTAGTTATTTTAATGAGTATATTTTTATAGTGGATGGATGATTGGTATTAATCTAAGAAAGTATAGATAATATTTTAAATAACATTTGCTTTTATTTAAATCGTAACTATTTCTTGAGAGTTATTTTTAGTTGATGTAGTATGCTATTTTTCAAATTAAATAATTAAATTGGTAAACAAGCTAGAACCTAAACATTCAAATATAAAAAATAATTTATAATCTTATTAATTGGTCATTGTATTTAATTGAATTGTTTTTGAATAATATTTTTTGTTTAAGATATTTTTTTGCAAGTATAAGTATGTAAAAGAAAACTTGTATCTTGTATAAAGTTTAGTTAATTATTTTTAAATTAAAGATTTAATAAATTATATTATATTTTTATTATAGTGATATTGAACTTGTATATCATTTTTTAACAATTATCGTTTGCACGAGAATATACAGTATTTATAGCATAAAGTTAGTAGTAAATTTATGTTTACATTTGTAAATTTTATTATTTGCACAAAAACGTAAATTTCCAATAAGAAAATTTTTTAAAAATATTTTTGTCAAGAGCACAAAAATAAATAATTTTGTTGCTACTTTTGTAATGGATAAGTTGCCTTGCATTAATTTTGCATAAAATTAGCCACAATCAAGATAAAATAATTTATTTCTAGAACGGATTTTGAGTGAATTATATTAGTTTGTTTTTTTTGTTATTTAAGTGCTAATTTTTTATTTAAGTAGTGTAAAAGCTTGGTAAAATGTTTATCAACTTGTATTAATATAAATTTTAGTTTTATATCTAAATAAATATTTGATATATTCTGCTGTTATTAAAGAATGACAAAAGCTAATCATTATTTTAGATAAATACTTTTTTATGTATAAAAAGTGTAAGCGGTTGGGAGGAAATTTCAAAAATATAAATTTTGAGCGAAAGATGCAAGAAATTTTTTTTCGTATCGTTGTTAATTGAAAATAAAAAGCAGAGGTTAGAATTTTGTTAAAATATGTTTAACTTATAACTAACTAAGACATAGAGATAATTTTTAATATGCTTAATATAAAAACAAATTTGCTTAGAAAATGGTGAGTTGTATAGTAAATTGATGCTTGATGAGTACCAATGATAACTATACTAAAAAATATGTTTCAAATTTTTTTGATAATTTGTGAAATTAGCTTTGTGGGTATAAGATTTTAGAGTAAAGCTTTGAACAGCTATTTTATGGCAATAACTCATAGATAAAAATTACTTAGTTGCTATATTCGTTGCTTTAACAATAACAGAAAATAGCATAAAATACTAATTTGTAGCTGTGATAAATGACATTGCAAACATTAAGTTGTTTTTGTAACAGAAAAATCCTCATTGTTGCTTGTGACTTTATTATTGCAGATAGATTTGTTAAATCTATGTTGTAGTTAAAATACGTACATATAAATTAATTGAATTGCCATATCGTGGGTTATAGTTAGTGCAGAAAATAACTTTAAAATGTTTCATTGTGGGTGTGAGTGGTTAAAAGTTATCAAAGTTATATAAATGGACAAAGTTATGTAATTTTTTATGAGAGAACTATTTTATTAATAAAAATTGAGATTTAGAACTTTTAGTTTTTGGTTTTTATGGAAAAATGTGGATAACTTTGTGGAAATGTTGATAAAATAGGGACTGATAACCACCAATAGGGAAAAAGAGCAAATTTTTAAATTTTAGAGATTTTTACTCTAAATTGTAAAAATATATGACAAATATTTGCAAAATTTTGTTATAAAACGAACTTTTTAAGGGGTGATTTTGGGTATTTTTTACTAATATAGATAAAAAATATAAATTTTTTTGATTTTTTTGCTAAAAGTGGTTGCAAAAGGACAAAAGTGGTGCTATAATATCATTGTAACAAAAACGGGAGGTATTGTATGTTATTTTACGGAAAATATGAACATAGCTTAGATAGCAAATACAGACTAAGAATACCTTCACGTTTAAGAGAAGAATTATTGAGAGATGAGTTAAGACCAAGCAAAGAAAATCCATTTTGTATAGCAAAAAATGAAGATGGTAGTTTGGTAATTTTACCAGCAAGCACAATCAAGAAAATTGGTGAGAGAATTCAAGATATTGGAGTGCCTAGGGAAAAGCGTAAAAAGTTGATGGTTTATCTTTCAAATGTTTATCCGATTGATGAGGATGCTCAAGGCAGATTTACATTAAATGCAAATTTGAGAGAACACGCTGGAATTAAAAAGGATGTTATCTTTGTAGGCGATTGTGACAGAATTGTTATGTGGGATAAAACTCGTTGGGAGGAGTACGAATCTTCTTGTTCAGACGATATTGGTTTGGAAGAGTACGGAATTTGATATGGAATTTAAGCATTATTCGGTTATGCTACAAGAGAGCATTGATGGGTTAAATATAAAACCAGACGGAATTTATGTTGATGGCACTTTAGGTGGTGCGGGACATTCGTATCAGATAGCGAAAAGATTAACTAAGGGTGGAAAGCTAATTGCGATAGATAAAGACTTGGAAGCATTAGCTACATCTAAAGAAAGGCTAAAAGAATTTGATAATATTATATTTATACACGATGATTATAAAAATCTTGTAAATATATTAGATGATTTAGGAATTGACAAAGTTGACGGAATATTGTTGGATTTAGGTGTCAGTTCGTATCAGTTAGACAACAGAGAAAGAGGTTTTAGCTATTTAGGCGATGCGGAACTGGATATGCGAATGAATAGAGAGCAATCTTTGACTGCAAAGCACGTGGTTAATAACTATAGCGAAGGGGAGCTTGCAAAAATATTTTTTGAGTATGGTGAAGAAAAGTTTTCAAGAAAGATTGCAAGCAACATTGTAAAAGCGAGACCGCTAGAGAGTACAGCTCAACTTGCAGAGATAATTGAAAAATCATATCCAGTTGCGGTTAGATTTAAAGGCGGTAATCCTTGTAAGAGAGTTTTTCAAGCAATTAGAATTGAGGTCAATGAGGAATTAAATGGTTTGTATGAGAGCTTGTTGCAAATGATTGGCAGATTAAATGCGGGTGGCAGAATGTGTGTTATTACATTCCATTCCTTAGAGGATAGGATAACAAAAAATGCTTTCCAATACGCTTATTGTGATTGTATATGTCCGCCACATCAACCTATTTGCACTTGTGATAAGGTTAGAGAAATTGAGATAATTACAAGAAAGCCTGTTACAGCGTCAGCTGAGGAGCTTGAGCAAAACAAACGCTCTCAAAGTGCTAAACTTAGGATTGCTGAAAAAATTTAAAGAATTAAAAGCAATTTAAATGTTAATAATTTAAAGTAAACAAAAATTCAAAAGCTAAATTGATTAGCAACTAGTAATAACAAAAAATCAAAGTCGAACAAAAAACAAAATCAAAAAATCACTTTAGGCAGTAAAGAAAGGCTAAATTTTAAAAGTGACTGGAGGGAAAAATGTTAGGTACAAGAGAAAGAGAAGTAAACGTTAGAGAAGAAAGAATTAATGATTATGCACCATTACGCAATAATGAATATACTAATGATTTTTCCTCTAGAGGTTATGATAATTACAATTATTCTAATAGCGAGGTTAGATACGCTCAAAAGTATGAGAATATTGACTTTTACAATCGTCAATATGACTGCTATGCTAATGAAAATGTTTTTAGACCAATAGAGTTGTCTGACATTGCAGAGAGTAGTGTGCAACAAAAGAAAAAGACAAAATCTAAATTTAATATCAGTACAAAATGCAAAGTTTTGATAGGCGTATATGCTGGATTAGTTGTGTTGATTATTGCAATGTTATTGATTAATTGCATTCCTGCAGTAAGTGCAGATGCTACAGCAACTGCTCCAACAGCAGAACAAGTAATGATTGAACAAAATGCAGTTAGCAAAGTTAACGATTCAATTACTGCCAATGGTTTGACAAAAACAGAAGGCTATGTATATGAAACAGAGACTAATTGGTTTGAAAATTTTTGCAATAGTGTTAGTAAATGGTTTAATTGATAGAATTTGATATCATTAAAAAATTAAGAGCGAAGCTCAAAATTACGAAAGTAATTTAAAAATTTTGCTATTTTAATAGTAAAATTTTAAATAGTGTTAAAAAGCCCAAAAAGGCATCGTAAAGCGTGGCAAAGCCACATTTTACAGTGATGACGGCTTTTCAAAAGTATATTTAAGAGCGAAGCTCAAAATTACGAAAGTAATTTAAAAATTTTGCTATTTTAATAGTAAAATTTTAAATATATGTTATAATCTTTATAATCTTTTCAATTTCATAAAATTCCCACTCTTTTATAGGGTGGGAGTTTTATTTTAATAATTAAAGTATTTTAATTAAATTTACTCAAATTTAAGCAATGATTTTGTTTTTAATTATGATATAAAGTTATACCTTTGATTTAGTTTTAGTAACTGAAAAATGTTTTGAGTGCTTATAAATAACTTTTTTGTTTGATAAAAGTACAATTTTATATAATTATAAATATAAATTTCATTAAATAGATTTTGCAAGTAATAAGTCAATATTTTGCCATTATGAGTGATAGTTAAATATTTATTTGCTTTCACAATACATTTATTTGTAAGCAATTAATAAACTAAAGCAAAATATGTATTTGTTGCTTATTGTGTTACTCTCAAAATAGCATTTTATGGAATATATGGACAACTTATAATAATCTCGAATTAGAATTAAGCCTATTAAGATTTGTTAAAATAGATAATGTTTTTTTTGCTATAGGACTTGTACTTGTAAAAAGAATATTAGCTATTTTTTTTGCATATATTTTTTAGAGAAAGCGAGGTTGATATGTCTAAAATTACAAATTCAAATTTAAGTAAAAGGCTTATTGCAATTTTTATACTTATTGCTTTTTTATTTATAGCAATAATTGTTAGGCTGGCTTATTTGCAAATTATTGCAAGTAAATCTATAACAAACAGAGCATTATCTCAATGGACACGTGATTTACCTATGCAAGCAACACGTGGAGACATTACTGATAGAAACGGCGTTGTTGTTGCTGATACAAAAAAAGCATATACCTTATATGTGCGTCCCAACTCTATAACAGATGTTAAGGCTGTCGCTGGTGCTATTTCAGTTGCTTTAAATAAAGATTATAACACAATTTATAATAAAATTAATAAAAAAGGTGTGTCCGAAATTACAGTTGCCAAAAAATTGACTAAAGAGCAAATGATGGCAATATCAAGTCAAAACTATAACGGTGTATATTTTTCCGAGGAAAGTGTGAGATATTTCCCTTATGGTGATTTTATGTCACAAATTTTAGGATTTACAAATGTAGATGGTGTGGGACAATTTGGGGTTGAAAAGTACTATGATAAGTATTTAAAAGGTGTTAACGGACAGATATTAACGCAAACGGACTTGGTTGGTAAAGAATTGCCAAATAATATCACTGGTTATTTGCCAAGTATTGATGGTATGACAGTAAGTTTGACTATTGATTTTAACATTCAATCATTTGCTGAAAAAATTGTTAAAGATGCAGTAGTTGATTTTAGTGCAAAAGGTGCTAACTGCATTGTTATGAATCCAAACACTGGTGAAATATTGGCAATGGCACAAGCACCAACTTTTGATTTGAATAATATCCCTCGTGACAATTTGGATGCATTGTATAGTATGGCAAAAAATAGTATGGTTTCCAATGTTTATGAGCCTGGTTCTACTTTTAAAATTCTTACAACGGCAATTGGACTAGAGGAAAATGCATATTCCGATAGCCATAGATTTTACTGCAATGGTTCTAGGATAGTTGACGGCAAGCGTATTAAATGTTGGCGTTCGATAGGACACGGTTCTCAAACCTTTGCAGAGGGGGTTTGCAACAGCTGTAACTGCGTATTTATGGATATTGCAACAAAAGTTGGTACAAAAACTATGTATAGTTACTTAAGAGATTTTGGCATTAATCAAAAGACTGGCGTTGATTTGGTTGGTGAAGGTAAAGGAATTATGTTGCAAGAAAGTCTTGTAAAAAATGTGGATTTGGCGAGAATAGGATTTGGGCAAGCGGTTGCAGTTACTCCAATAGGCTTATGTACTGCTGTAAGTAGTTGCATTAATGGTGGCAACAAGATTACACCTTACATTTTAAATAATATTACTGATAGCAATTTTGGTGTTGTACAAAGCAATTCACCGCAAGTTGGCGGTAGAGTTATTAGTGTAGCAACTTCAGAAAAAGTAAAAGAGATGTTGTATGGAGTTGTGGAACAAGGTAGTGGAAAGTACGCTTATATACCTGGATATAAGATTGGTGGAAAGACTGGTACTGCTCAAAAATACGAAAACGGAACTATAGCAAGAGGTAAATATGTATCTTCTTTCCTAGGATTTGCAAGTGTTGAAGGTGATGATTATTTGTGCTTGATGACTGTTGACGAGCCAGTTGGATATGTGTATTATGGTAGCTTGGTAGCTGGTCCTTATGTAGGTGAATTGTTTGCAAATATTTTTAATTATAAAGGATACAAACCTCATTATTCTGAAAATGATTTAAAAGAGTTGGGTAAGGTTATTCCTATGCCAAATTTAATGGATATGAGTATTGACGAAGCTATTAAAGTACTTAAAAATCTAGGAATACCATATGAGGTTGAGGGTGAAGGTAGTAAAGTTGTAGGTCAGTTGCCAGCACCTAATGCAGATACTAGATACAATACAGTCGCTTTAGTTAGGATAGGCGGATAATTTATCAAATGATTAAAATAGACAAGAAAATATTATGGATAAATTATAAGCAGTAATACAGATAATTGAAAGTTATAATGTAGAAAACTATTTATAGTTGACTTTACTAAAATATTTGTAGAATGTGTAATAAAAAATCCTTACAACCTTAAATATTTGATTTTATAAATTTATACGCAAAAGGTTTTATAAAAGTTGTTTGGAAAAAAGGTGTTTTGTTTATGTGTAGGTATAATATTGCCTGTCCGATAATAAAATATATCGTTGATTAAAATTGATAAAGAGGCAAAAAATGAATTTAAAAGATTTAATGGATGGAATAGAGTTTGAATGGCTTACTGAGGCTAGAGTTTCTGATATTAAAAACATTACGCACAAAGCGGAATATATAGGCGAAAATGATTGTTATATTTGTTTGCATACTGATGAGAGAGGTATAGATAATATGCAAAAAGCCATACAAAATGGTGCGAGTTTACTTATTGTGGATAAATATGTCAAAGTACCATACAATGTCCCAGTCATTAAATTAGAAAATATACGTGAGGGGTATGCCTTACTTGCCAAAAACTATTATCATAAGTCTTGCGATAGAATGAAAATGATTGCAGTGGTAGGTACGAATGGAAAGTCTACTACGGCATATTTAATATGGAGTTTGCTTACAAAAAACAATGTAATGTGTGGTTTGATTGGAACAGGCTTTTATATGATTGGTAAGCAACGTTTTGAACTGAATATGACAACACCAGACCCAATGGAATTGCATTTTATTTTGAATGTTATGGAAAATGCGGGAGTTGGGATTGTGGTAATGGAAGTTTCAAGCCACGCAATTTATTTAAAAAAGGTGTGTGGAATTAGGTATAATATTGGAATTTTTACTAATCTTTCTCAAGACCACCTAGACTTTTTTGGAAGTATGGATAATATTGAGAAAGTAAAACATTCTTTCTTTTTAGATGGTTTTGCACAAATCTCTATTATTAATGTTGACGATGCAAGCGGTATGAGATTGGCAGATAAACTATTGCTACCAAGTATTACTTATGCAGTAGATAAAATGGCGGATATTTCTGTTGGAAAGTATGAGTTATCCCACGAAGGTAGTAGATTTAATGTGAATTTATTTAGAGAAACTACTTATTTTGAGAGCGAACTTGTAGGTAAGTATAATATTTACAATATTTTGGCTAGTTTAGTAGCTTGCAAGTTGATAGGAATAAGAATAAATCATTTGATTACCGCATTAAGAGAGATACCTCCTCTATCTGGCAGAGCAAACGTATACAAATTCAATAATATCAATTATGTTATTGACTATGCACATACGCCAGATGGTTTGCAAAATATTTTGGTGGAATTTAAAAAGCTAACTTATGGAAAAATCATACTTGTGTTTGGTGCTGGTGGGGATAGAGATAAAGATAAACGCCATAAAATGGGGGAAGTAGCTGAAAATTTAGCTGATATAGTTATTGTTACTTCTGACAATCCTCGAAGTGAAGAGCCTATTAGTATTATGGAAGATATATCTTTGGGAATAATAGATAAAAGTAAGCTATATATGATTGAGGATAGACGCCAAGCGGTTAAAAAAGCAATAGAACTGGCTGAGTGTTATGACACAATTATTCTAGCGGGCAAAGGCAGTGAGGAATATTTTGAAAAAAATGGTAAAAAATATCCTTATAATGATAAAAAAACTTTAGAGGAGTTATTGGATACAAAATGGAAATAACAATAATAATTGCGTGTATAGTGGCTTTAGCGGTTGGACTAGTTGTTGGTTATCCAACATTGCTACTAATGCGTAAGCTTAAGGCTGGACAACAAATTTTAAGTTATGTTGATGCACACAAAAGCAAGTCTGGCACACCTACAATGGGCGGTGTAATGTTTATTTTTGCGATTGCATTATGTGGCTTGGCATTTTTTTATAAGTCAAAAGAGGTTATAGTTGCAATTTGCGGTATGATTGCTTATGGTGCGATAGGATTTTTGGACGATTTCTTAAAGATAAAGCACCATCAAAATTTGGGACTTAAAGCATATCAAAAGATTATTGCTCAAGCAGGTATTGCAATTATTTTAAGCGTATTTTGCTATTATAACGGCTCATTTGCAAGGGAAATTGTTATTCCGTTTACAGATATTACTTTTGATTTAGGTTATTGGATAATTCCGCTTGTATTTTTATTCTTTATTGCTACTACAAATGCAGTAAATTTACTTGATGGCTTAGATGGGCTGGCATCGTCAGTATCAAGCGTAATATTTGTAGCTATCAGCATTATTTTGATTATTTTTGCAAATAAGTTAGCTTTTGACGGCAATGTATGGCAGTCTGAAAATATTTATAACTTAGCAGGTGTCAGTGCTGTTGCAGTTGGTGGTTTGTTAGCCTTTTTGTGTTATAACGGCTTCCCAGCAAAAATATTTATGGGTGATACTGGTTCACTTGCACTAGGCGGTCTTATGGCTTGCTTACTTGCATTTTCTGGTCAAATTTTGTTGATATTTATTCTTGGAATTATGTTAATAGTTACTTGTATTTCAGTTATTGTGCAAGTTATTTACTTTAAAATTACAAAAGGTAAAAGAGTATGGCTTATGACGCCATTACATCATCATTATCAATACAAAGGTGTACACGAGGCAAAAATCACAATTTGCTATACGGTGATTACTTTTGTTTGTGCATTGATTAGTATTATAAGTCCTATGTTGTATTGAAATTAGTAAATTTAGATTTTTAAAACTTAAAATAAGTGCTTATGGGGGCAGTATGTTGACATTGGTTTATGGTTATGGCGTAAGTGGAAAAAGTGCGGTTAATTGTTTGGTGAAGCTTGGAAGGCAAGTTGCCATATATGCCGATAAGCATATAAAAGTTGGTGATGGTTTGATAAATCGCACTGGGTTGCCAATTAATGAAGTACTTGAGGATGTCGGGTTAATTGTTATAAGTCCGTCAGTTGATTTGGAATGCGATTTATTATACGAGGCTAGAAAAAGGAATATTGGAATTATTGGCGAATTGGAACTTGGTTATCGCAATAGTTTAGGAAATATAATTGCAATTACTGGTACGAACGGGAAAACAACGTGTACTGAATTAATTACAACATTGCTAAAAAATGCAGATATAAATAGCGATTATTATGGAAATATTGGTATACCTTTTGCGGAACATAGCTTTGATATAACTGAGGATAAAGTTGTGGTGCTTGAGGTAAGTTCCTTCCAACTTGCGACAACAGAATTGTTCTGTCCTAAGATAGGTATTTGCCTTAATATCTCAGAAGACCATTTGGAATACCACAAGAGTATGGAACATTACATAAAGTGCAAGTTGAATATATTTAAAAATCAAGATAAAAACGATTATGCAGTATTAAATTATGATGATGAAATTGTGCGTAATTTTGCAAACATAATTAAAAGTGATGTGTATTATTTTTCACTAAAAACTAAAGTTAAGGGCTGTTATTTGCAAAATGGCAGTGTATTTTTTAATGAGGAATATATATGTGATGTGCAGAATATTAATATTAAAGGTGAACATAATATTGCAAATTGCTTGGCGTGTATAACTGCTTGTAAAATTTTGCATTTACCTAACAATATCATTATAAATACTTTAAAGGAATTTACATTATCTGCTCATAGATTGCAATTAATTAGCAATATTAATGGAATTAAATATTTTGACGATTCCAAATCAACAAATATATCTTCCACTATATCTGCTTGTAAAAGTATGATAGGTAAAACGGTGTTGCTTGTTGGTGGATATGATAAGGGGCTAGATTATCGCAAAATGTTTAAGGAATTGCCAACAAATATTGAGGTGGTAATTTGTTATGGTGAGAATAGAGATAAGCTTATACTTGATTCAAAAGGTCTACCGGCAGTAGTTATAAAGTCAGACAATATTGAGGATGCAATAGCTATTGCATCAAAAGTGCAGTGTGAAAATGTTTTATTTTCCCCAGCGACATCTAGCTTTGATAGGTTTGCTAATTATGTGGAAAGAGGGAATTTTTTTAGAGATTATGTATTGAGGTTACAAAATTGACAAAATCTAAGGAAATTAATTTTAAACTGATATTTTGCGTTATGTTGCTATGTTGTTTTGGCATAGTAATGCAGTATAGTGCAAGCAGATATAACGCTTTTAAGGAAACTGGTGACAGCTTGTTCTATGTTAAAAAACAAGTTATTGCCTTTGCCGTTGGTATTATGGCTTTAGTTATGGGGACTAAGGTCAATACAAGTTTTTATAAGAAAATCAAATGGTACTTACTTGTAATTTCCATAATATTGTTAGCAATTATTTTTATACCAATGTTGGGTGTTGAAAAGTATGGTGCTAGGCGTTGGTTAAATCTTGGTTTATTTACCATTCAGCCATCAGAGTTTTCTAAATTCGGTTTAATGTTTTTTTTAGCGGGGTACATACACGAACATAAGCTGGATAAAGTGCGGAATTTAATAGTTCCGATAATTGCAACTGGTATAATTTGCGTGCTTATTATGCTTGAGCCTAATATGAGTATTACTATGCTTGTTGGACTTTCCGTTTTGATAATGCTTGTATGTGGCGGAATAAAAGGCAGATATATGCTTGCTTTGGCAGTGCCAGTAATAATTTTGGTATTTGTACTAATTTTTGCTGAGCCTTATCGTGTAAAAAGAATACTAGCATTTATAAATCCTTGGGAAAATTCAAGAGATGAAGGCTTTCAGTTAATTCAATCTTTTTACGCATTGTCAGGTGGTGGAGTGTTTGGTGTCGGCTTGTTTAACAGCAGACAAAAATATACATTCTTGCCTTTTGCAGAATCTGACTTTATATTTGCGATAATAGGTGAGGAATTAGGTTTTATCGGAAGTATAGCAGTAATTTTGGTGTTTACATATGTAGTTTTCCTTGGCGTTAAAGTAGCTATGAAAGCAAAAGATTCTTACTCTTCTTTACTTGCAGTTGGTATTACAGCAATTATTGCTTGTCAAACTCTATTAAATGTTGCAGTAGTAACGGGCAGTATACCACCTACAGGTTTGCCATTACCATTTATAAGCAATGGTGGTTCATCATTGGTAGTGTTTTTATATGTTGTTGGTGTGCTTGTAAGAATAGGCAAAGAGGCAGATGATACACATTTATTATATACTCGCCATAAAATGAAGTAGATAGAAACTTTAAGGAGTAAGATTATGGGTAGATTTATAATAAATGGGGAAAGGCAATTATCTGGCGTCCTTGACATTTTGGCTGCCAAAAATAGTGTCCTTCCACTGCTTGCAGCTGCGATATTGACTGACGAAAAAGTAGTTTTACATAATTGCCCCGATATAACTGATGTACATAATATGCTAGCAATACTACAAAGCTTAGGTTCTGTAACATCTTTTGAAAATGGCGTTATCACAATTGATAGTAGTAATATTAATAACGAAATAGTCGAACCGAAACTTGCACACGAGCTTAGGTCATCAATTTTTTTATTGGGTTCGATTTTATCTAAATTTAATAAAGCGATTTTGTCCTATCCTGGTGGGTGTGAAATTGGCGAAAGACCGATTGACATACATTTAAAAGGACTGAAAGAGCTTGGAGTACATATAACAGAAGAGGGCGGATTAATTTATTGTAAAAATGATAAAAAAATTACCTCTAACGAAATTGTACTTGATATTCCGTCTGTAGGTGCTACTGAAAACTTAATGATGGCAAGTGTTTTTGCAGACGGCATAGTCACTTTGCGTAATGTAGCCCGTGAGCCTGAAATTGTCGATTTGCAAAACTTTTTGAATAGTATGGGTGCTAAAATCTTTGGTGCTGGTTGTGGCGTTATAGTTATTCACGGCGTTAAGAGATTGCACGGAGTGGAATATACACCAATTGGAGATAGGATTGTGGCGGGTACCTATATGATTGCGGGTGCAATGTGTGGTGGTGATATTACATTAAAAGGCATAAATTCTGAATATTTATCCTCACTTGTATCAAAATTATCAAAAACTACTTGCAATATACAAGTGAATAATGATATAATAAGGATAAAGTCGAAAGGTAGGCATCCTAGATTAGGTAAAATTGACACAATGTATTATCCAGGTTTTCCTACTGATTTACAATCTCAAATGTCTGCACTAGGTGCTGTAGCTGATGGTATTAGCATAATTACAGAAAATATTTTTGAAACTAGATTTAAGCAAATACCAGAATTTAGAAAGATGGGTGCTATAGTTGACATAAAAGGTAGAACAGCTATTTTTGAAGGTGTTCCTAAACTATATGGTGCAGAGGTCAAGGCAGAAGATTTACGTGGTGGTGCATCACTTGTGTTGATGGGATTATATGCTTGCGGTACTACAGTAGTACACGATATCAAGCATATTGATAGAGGCTACCAAAGTATGGAGGTTGACATAAGGTCACTTGGCGGAGATATCATAAGAGCTGATTAAGGTAGGGCTTATGAACAAAAGATTGATTATAGTTTTTGTATGTATGGCAGTATTTGTCTTGACACTTGTTGTCGGGGCAGTAGTGTTTTCTATTAATGATGTTGATATCTTGCTTGCATCTGATGAAAATGTAGCGTTTGACAAAGCAAAAATTTTAGATACAAGTGGAATAAAAAAAGGACAAAGCGTATTTACTATTGATAAAGACTTAGCTTGTTCAAAAATTGAAAAGCAGTTTCCAGAATTGAAAGTTGAAATTGGCAGAGCGTTTCCTAATAAAGTTAGAATTCATTTGTGGATGAGAACGGCTATTTTTAAAGTGAGATTGAATGATAGTGATAGATATGCAATATTGGATAGAGAGTTAAAAATTATCAAAATAGTCAGTGGTGGCGAGGCATATATGAAAGGGGAGCTTATACCTCTTGAAAATTATAACTTAAAAGGTAGTGAGGAAATGCTTGGTGACTTTATAAAAGACGATAACATTGACTTGAATGCGTTAAGACAAGTTATTGAGGCGTTAGAGGGACTAGGTGTTACTAATGAAAGAATTCCAGCTACTTTTGAAAGTTTTGAGTTTGTTACAAACCAAAAATTAAAAATGAAATCAACATTGGGAATTACTTTGGTGATTAAAACAAATGCAAATATTACAACAAAAACTCAATGCGAAGCACTTTATGCGGAATTTTATAATATGAGTAATGACGAGCGAGAAAAATTGAAATTTTTAAGCTATAACGAATACACTGGCAAAACTGAGGTTTCTGATAAAGAATAATCTATTGTATTTCCTTTATATATTTATAATATTATAATTAAATATTATATAAAAGTATTGACATATATACACCTAATGTGTTAAAATTAAATTGTATAAAGCTATCTCAAAGTGTGGTTAAACTACATTTTGCAGTAGCTAAAGCAATTAAAACAATAAGTACTTGCTTTATCAATTTAATTTTGTAGGCAATTAAAAATTTAATTGGTATTAAAATTTGCTTGTAAAGTTTTTATTGCGTAGTAATTGTGAGGTAAGGTGTATGTTTAACAATGGTGAAATTGCTTTCATTGATGTTGGGTCTGACAAGATTTTTGTCAAGGTCGGAATGATTGCAAAAGACAATGTTTTTAATATAAAAGCATCTTCTGAAATTGGTTATGACGGATTTATGGAGGGAGATTGGTTAAACGGAGATGAAGTTAGTAAATCTGTAACCTATTGTTTAGATAAAGCATTGTACAATACACAAAACAAATTATCTGCAATTTATGTAGGCGTTCCAAGTGATTTTGCAAGGGTTCAAACTTGTGCGAATAAAATGGCATTTGGTTGTAATCATAAAATCAATAATGGTGATATAGTGACAATTAAAAATGGGCTTGCACCAAATAATGACGGAAGATTTGAGGTGATTGGTTCAGGCGTAATAGGTTATAGGCTAGACGGAAAGTATGAAACTTTGGAGCCAATAGGTAAAATTTGTTATAATCTAGAGGTTAGTTTATCCTTTAATATGTGTAAAAAATCATTTTGTGATTTGTTTAAAACAATCTTGAGTGATTATACTAGAAGAGTTAAATTTATTCCATTATCGCTTGCACAAGGTCTTATGGCAACAGATAAAAATGTAAGGCTTAAAAACTCAGCTGTTTTGGTTGATATTGGTTATTTGACAACTGACATTGCCTATATTAGAGGTGACGGACTAGTTGCGTTAAATACTTTGCCAGTAGGTGGCGGGCATATCGCTTATGACTTATCTTATGGCTTGGAAATTGATTATAATCAAGCTTGTGATTTGAAAAAAGAGCTAGATTTAAATGTGGATGACGGCGAGATTGAAATTGAAACAAATAAAGGTCTTGCAAATGTTGAAAAGTCTTTTGTAAATATGATTGCAAAGGCAAGAATTGAGGAAATTGCGGAACTAATTGGTGATATAATTGCAAAATATCCAATAAAGTATGAAAGCTTTTTAAAGATATATTTAACTGGAAGAGGTATAGCACATATTAAAGGTGTGCGTTCAGTTATAGCAAGTGCAATAAATAGACCTTGTGAATTAATAAAAGCTAAGTATGATGAAAGGAATAATATTTATCTTTCTACTGCTAGCATTATTCAATATACTTGTGAAAAGGACAAGCAGTCAAAACCAAATTTGTTATCAAAGCTTTTTAATTAGTAAGTTTAATTACAAATTGGTAATAATATACTATTAGTTTAGTTGCAATATTAAGTAAATGCTTTAATTTATTCTAACTATTTATGTAACAAAATCATTTGCTAAAGCTAAATATAAAGTTCAAAATATTTACATAATAAAATTATAATTTAAGTCAAATAAAGGTTAAAAATTTTTAAATGGTATTTAGCTGTGCAAAACAATGCAAAAGAAAATTAAATTATTGTTTAATAAATATGATAGAATGAATAAATTTAATTTGCATATATTTATATTTTGATATATTATTTACCTTGTTATTAGTATTACTAACTGTTTTTCAACCAATCAAGGTAAAATAATGATAAATATTTTAGCAAATTTTAAGTTAAACAAATAATCTTAGTTACAATTTATATAGTGAATGTGTGCATTGATTAAAATTTTAAATTTTCAAAGATTAAATTTAATTTAGTGTATTTCAACTTATAGATATACTTTTATAAGTTTAACAAAATGTTTAAAAACAATCCAATATACAAATTGTTATTGAAAGGCAACACTTTTTGTTTATAGGAAACATATAACATATTATCTTTATAGATTATTATATTATTTGTTTATATTATTTGTTTATTTACATTTAAAGATAAAAATAGTTTTTTACTATGAATGGAGGACTCAATATATGAGCGAATTTGAGGAAAATAACAATTACGATATTGCTGAGAATGCGAGCAGTATTATAAAAATTAAAGTTATCGGAGTTGGCGGTGGCGGTGGTAACGCTGTAAATCGTATGATTGATTCTGGTATAACTAGTGCAGAGTTTGCTGTTGTAAATACAGACAAGCAAGCACTTTTAATGTTCCGTAAAAAATGTCAAACCATTCAAATAGGTGAAAAATTAACAGGTGGACAAGGTGCTGGTGCTGACCCTAAAATTGGCGAAATGGCGGCTCAAGAGTCCAAAGACAAGCTAAAAGAAATGTTGAAAGATGTTGATTTGCTATTTATAACTGCTGGTATGGGTGGCGGAACTGGAACAGGTGCTGCACCAGTTATAGCTAGCCTAAGCCGTGAAATGGGTATATTGACTGTTGCTATAGTTACAAAACCTTTTGGCTTTGAGGGTTCAAAGCGAATGAATAACGCTTTAAAAGGTATTGAAAAATTAAGAGAATATGTAGATGCATTACTAATAATTCCAAATAGTAAATTGATGCAAGTTTTGCCAAAATCAACACCAATTGTACAAGCTTTTAAAGAGGCGGACGAGGTATTGCGTAAAGGTATTCAAGGCATTTCTGATTTAATTGCAACTCCATCAATGATTAATTTGGACTTTGCAGATGTTAAAAATATTATAAAAGGACCTTGTTCAGCACACTTGGGCGTTGGCGAAGGCGAAGGTGAAAATAGGGCTATCACAGCTGTTCAGCAAGCAGTTAAAAGTCCTTTATTGGAAACAAGTATTGTTGGAGCAAGTGGCGTAATTTTGAATATTATGGGTGGCTATGACTTAACTTTGGAAGAGGTTGACGTTGCCAGTCGTTTAGTGCACGATGTTGTGGATGAATCTGCAAATATTATCATTGGTGCAGGCATTGATTCAAGGCTTGATGGTAAGATTTTAATTACATTGATTGCAACGGGCGGTATAAAGGATGAAAATGGTGCTAATTTAGAGGCTGGCTTTAGCGAAAAAATAAACAAATGGCAAGATAGAGGGACTGAAGAAACTGGCTATGTTCCATTGAGTGAGACGGCAAAACAAGAAAGAACTGCATACACTCCAAACCAAAACAATTTTGGTCAAAGGGAAATGCCAAGCAATGACAGCAATCAAGTACCAGCATTTATTAGAAAATTAAAATCTGGCAACAGAGGTAACTGATACAAATTTATATTATCAAAAGCTGTAGTCAAGCGACACGCAGTGGCATTTGACATCAGCAAATGTTAATTCAAGCAGGAAGTGCTTGTGTAAGCAAGCTTTATTGCTACAGCAATATAAAATTTTTGTAACTTAAAATTTACTTCTTATAGTTTATATTATCAAAAGCTGTAGTCAAGCGACACGTAGTGGCATTTGACATCAGCAAATTGTTAATTCAAAAAGTGTCAGCTTGATGATTCAAGCAAAAAGCGGAAGCTTTTGTTTAATTTGAGAAACTCAAATTAAACGACACATAATTTTTATTATTGCAAGTTATCTATTATTAAAGCGTAATTGAGCAATTAAATATCATAATAATTTTAAGGACAACATTATTAATGTTGTCTTTTTATATTTTTAATTAATAAAATACTACATATAATTTATTCGTTTAAATTTTAACTAAGATTTAGTGGTATAAATAAATTAAAATTTTAAAACAATTCAAGTGAATTTATTTCAACTGACTTGATGGTAAATATAAACTTATTAAAATGTTGTTATAAATATTTTAGAGCGAATTTGCAATATTTTGCATTTTAATTTAAAAAGGATTTTGTTATAAATACTAAAAAAGTTTTTTAAATTTATTGTATTTAATTTTTGATATTGCAAATACTATAAGTGGAAAGGTGAGAGTATGAGTAAGAAAAAAAATGAGAAAATTAAGCCAAGACAAATTGATAAAAATAATTTGGAACAGGCTTTAAAAGATGAGAACTAATATGAAAATACAAAAAGCACATTCGTGCTTTTTGTATTTTTTTATAATGACATTCTGTACAAACAATAAAAAATGTTATACCTATAAAATGAGTATAGCATTTATAGTTATTATTCAAATGCTTTATAAGTTAATGTAAAGTTTAAAATATTAATTACATTTTAAATTAAAATTAACTGGTTGTTAATTGTTTTTATATTGTGATTTAATAAAATTTTCATTATAATCTTTGTAAGCATAGTTTGCAAATTAGGTGAGTAAAAGGTAAAAATTATTTAACTATTTGTAAATTACCTCGTTTATTTTTTATAATATTTTGAAATTTGCAATGTAAAGAAAAAATTTTTAAAATAAAAATTATTTTACATTATATTATGAAAATACCGCTAATTTATAATAAAAATACTAAATGTATTCTAAAATAAGTCTAAAATTATAATAAATTAATAATATTTGTAAAATAAAGGTAAAGTTTATGTTATGTAAAAATTGTAGCAATTTAGACTATTAAACTTAAAAGTATTGACAGAAATTTAATTTAGTGGTATATATTTTATATAACGATTTAATTAAATTTATTTTATTGTAATAATAAAGCTAATTTGATAACTCGTTAAACTTATAAAAAACAATTTTGTAAAGCATATTGTTAGAGGACACATTAATGGATAATAGAATTGAAAAAATGACTATTGAAGAAAAAGCTAGCTTATTGTCTGGTAAAGATAATTGGCATACTAAACCAGTTGAAAGTGCTGATATACCAAGCATTATGATGACGGATGGACCTCACGGTGTCAGGAAAATGTTAGATGGTGAATTTGGTATTAATAGCAATATCAAAGCTACTTGCTTTCCTACGGCAAGTTGTATATGCAATAGTTGGGATATAGAGCTTGCAAATAAAATGGCAAAATGTATTGCAAAAGAAGCTAAGGCAAATAATGTTGCAATAGTTTTAGGACCAGGTGCAAATATCAAACGTTCTCCGCTTTGTGGTAGAAACTTTGAGTACTTTTCTGAAGACCCAGTTTTAAGTGGTAATATGGCTGGTAATTTTATTAAGGGAATGAATGATGAAAATGTTGGTTGTTCCTTAAAGCATTTTGCGTGTAATAACCAAGATTATAGACGTTTTATTGAAAGCAATAATATTGATAAACGTGCTATTATGGATATTTACTTAAAGAGTTTTAAGACTGCTTTGGAAATTGCAAAACCTGCTACCATTATGTGTGCTTATAATAAAATTGATGAGGAATATTGCTCTGAAAACAAATGGCTGTTGAAAGATATTTTGCGTGATAAGTTTGGTTTTGATGGCTTTGTTATGTCTGATTGGGGGGCTGTAAATGACAGAGTTAAAGCTGTTAAAGCTGGGCTTGATTTGGAAATGCCATCTTGTAATGGTGTTAATGACAAAAAAGTTGTTAAAGCAGTACAAAACAATCTTTTAGACGTAAAAGATATTGATATAGCAGTAGATAATATTTTAAAGGTAATTGATAAGTACAAATATATTAATGATTTAAATGAAACTTTTGATGAAATTGAACATTACAATGTCGCACGTGAGATTGCTGAAAAGTCTGCGGTATTGTTGAAAAATCACAACAAAGTTTTGCCATTAAATAAAGAGGAAAAAGTTTTAATTGTTGGTAGATTAGCAAAAGAAAGTCGTTATCAAGGTGGTGGTAGTTCGCATATTACACCTTTCTATGAAACTTCGCTTTGTGAGGCTTTGGATAAAAAAGGTATTGCTTATGATTATATGGAAGGCTATCACGAAAAATATACTAAAAATAACAAAGCATTGATTGCCAGCATTAAAGAAAAAGCTTTGCAATATGATAAAATTGTTATTTGTGTTGGTTTGCCAGACTATATGGAAGTTGAGGGGCTTGATAGAAAACATTTGAGTTTACCAAAAACATATGATAATCTTGTAAATGAGGTTGCAAGTATCCATAAAAATGTTGTAGCTGTCTTGTTTGCTGGTTCAGCAGTTGAGTTGCCTTGGCGTGATAGTGTTTCTAGTATTCTTGCTATGTATCTTGCGGGTAGTGCTAGTGGTGAAGCTTGTGCTAACTTATTATATGGTGAGGTTAATCCTAGCGGTAGATTGGCGGAAAGTTATCCAATTCATTTGTGTGATACACCTACTTACAACAATTATTATTACGATGCATACCGCTCATATTATTCTGAGAGTATTTATATTGGCTACAGATATTATGATAAAGTAAGCGGTAAAACTGCTTATCCATTCGGATATGGTTTGAGTTATACTGATTTTTGGTACAAAACTATTACTTTTGATAAAACAATAGATATGGCTAAGGGCGGTAAAATGAGTGTAACTTTGCAAAATATTGGCAGTGTTGATGGTAGTGAGGTTATACAAGTTTATATTGGTAAGAAAGATTCTAAGTATTTACGTCCATTAAAAGAGTTGAAATTGTTCCGCAAAGTATTTTTACAAGCTGACGAAACGCAAACTATTGATATTGAACTTACAAGAAAAGACTTTGAAATTTATGATATTGAAAGTGATAAATACCTTGTTGAAAATGGAGATTATCAAATCTATGTAGCAAAAAATGCTGACGAGATAATTAAAGTGTTAGACGTAAATGTAATTAGCAAGGATAATTGTGCTGGTGATACAAAAGATATGTTGGAATATATTCCGCAAAGTAATAAGTTTGATTTAGCAAAATTTGAAAAGATTTATTGTAAACAAATTATGCCTTTAAAAGCTAAATGCAAGAAAGGCGAATATACAGAGTTAAATTGTCTTGGTGAAATTGCAGATCATAGCTTGCTTGCTAAATTTATTCTTTGGATAATTGGTATTCTAATACCTATTGTTAATGGTGAGGATAGAACTTCTAGTGGTTTTATAATGAGCTATGAGCATATGAAAAGTAATCCACTATTTAAGTTGGGGCAAACTAGTGGCGGTGCGTTGAATGAGGATAAAATTCAAGGTTTTGTAAATATTTTTAATGGACATTTGTTTAAAGGTCTTAAATTGCTATTTAGTAAGTCACAAGAAGACAATGAAAATGCAATGGACAGTACAGAGATTAATGTAAATCAAGTAATTGAAAATAATGTTGATAAAGAAAAGGCTGAACAACAGGAAGTAGTATTGTCAAATAATCAAGAAAGTTTGCAAGAGGTTGCTGTAACAGAGAATATTGAACAAAATTCTACCTCAAACAAATCGCAAGAACAAAATGAAGAGAAAAATGAGGAACTTATCCCTGCTGAAAAGGTTGAAGAAGTTAAATAATAAATTTTTAGATTTTAAGCAAAAAAACACGCTAATAGCGTGTTCTTTTTGTTACAATTAATTAAAAATTTTTGGCAATTTAATTATCTAATATTTTTTATTAATCTGCTATAATTATTATTTAATTTTTTGTTTTTAATTATAATAAAACTAAAATATTTGTAAGACAAATACTTAACACATAAATTTAATTGTAAAGTCACTAAAAAACAACATAGTCAAAATACACATTATATATATGTCTTTAGTGCTATATCAAAAATTTATTTATTAACAATCAGTATAGTTTTTGTCAATGTTTATAATCAAGCTACAAGTTGGGTCAACTTCTTTAACAGCATTTTTTAGTATGTCTATAACTTCATTATCAGAAAATTGTAAGTCCATAGGCAAGACAATATCAAAAATTAAATTGTTATTTTTTTCACCTTGAACCATTCTAAAATCGTGAATTGTAATTTTTTCGTTGATATTTTGTACTGCTAATTCGTAAACTAGTTGCTTATATTTATTTGCTTGCTCATCATTGCTATTAATTGGGTCCATATGAATAAGTAGTTGGGTAGTAGGAGTGGTAAGCTCACGTTCAATTTTATCAATCAATTCGTGACTTTTTAACATATCTTGTTTGCAATCAACCTCAACGTGTACACTTATAAAAAAGCGGTTTGGTCCATAGTTATGTACTATCATATCGTGTAAGCCTAAAACACCATCATAGCTTTTAATTGAGTGTGCAATATCGCTTACAATTTTTTTGTCAGCTTTTTCACCTAATAGTGGGTTGAATGTACTAATCATTAATTTAATGCCTTGAATTATAATCAATAGTGCAACTGCTATACCAAAATATCCATCAAGATTGACATTTAAGTAATGTGAAATTATTGTTGAAATAAGGATAATCGAACTTACTGCAGTATCGCTTATACAATCAATAGCAACACCTTTTAACGTAGCTGATTTGATTTTTTTGTACATACTAAAATTATAAACAAAGAGTATAATTTTGGCAATAATTGAGAAAATCAATATACCAATAGTTATAAAACTGAAGTTAGAGGCTGTATTTTCAATAATTTTTTCAACGGAGGATTTAACTAGTTCAATACCAACCATAATTATTAAAAAGGAAATAATCATTGCCGCCAAATATTCTGCACGGGCGTGTCCAAAAGGATGTTTTTTATCTGCTGGTTTGTCTGCAATTTTAAAACTTATCATACTGACAGCAGAAGATGCTGTATCAGAGATGTTATTTAGACCATCACTAGCAACTGAAATTGATGAGAATATTAAACCAATAACTAATTTACTGCAACCTATTATGCAATTTGCGATTATTCCAACAAAACTTGCTACAACGCCAATTAAATTGCGAAGTCTTGATTCTGTCTGTTTTTCTTGCGGTTGTTTTTTGATTAATTTTTTAGCAATAAATTCAGACATTACCAATCCTCCTTGATGGAAAGTTTTATGTCAGTATAAAATTCCTTATATTTTTCTTTAAAAGCCTGAGCATTGTCAGCTGTTTGATATAGTTCCTCCGGGTCAAAATCTGCGATATCAACACCATCATCATCCATTTTTTCTGAAAGTTTCATTAAAGTATAATTATCCATTGTTTTTCCTTTTTAATTTTGTATGATTAATTATATCATTTAAAAGAATAATTTTCAAGTAATTTGCTAAAAATCATAGCGAAATATGACATTATTTTATTCAACATAAATAATTTATTTATATAATATTTAAATAAAATCAAAATATCTATTGATTTTTGTTGCAAAGTGTGTTAAAATAATGATTGAATAGTTTATTATGGAGGTATCATGACAGATTTTGAGAATTTTTTGCAAGAAGTAAAGACGGATATTGACAGCTTAGCTGTTATGGCTAAGGATAGTACATATATTAAAAGCGAGTATTATGACAAGTATGATGTTAAAAGAGGGTTGAGGGATATCAATGGTAAAGGTGTTTTGACTGGATTGACTGAGATTTCAGACATTATATCAAGTAAGACTGGTGAAGATGGTAAGTCTGTGCCTTGCAAAGGTGAGCTATATTATCGTGGAATTAAAATTCAAGATATAGTTAATGGTTTTGCTGGTTCTAGTAACAGATATGGTTTTGAGGAAACAGCATATCTTTTGCTATTTGGTAAATTGCCAAACAATGTGGAACTAAATAATTTTATCAAAATTTTAGGTGGATTTAGAAGATTGCCTAATAGCTTTGTGCGTGATATTATTATGAAAGCACCTACTAACGATATGATGATAGCTTTATCAAGATGTGTTTTGACATTATATTCATATGATAGTAATCCAGATGACATTAGTATTCCAAATGTGCTAAGACAATGTTTGCAATTAATTTCACAATTTCCATTGCTTGCGGTTTATGGCTACAATGTTTATGAACATTACTACAATATGGAAAGTTTGCTCATTAGAAAACCTAATCCAGATTATTCTATTGCAGAAAATTTATTGTATATATTACGAGAAGATGGCAAGTTTACAGCACTAGAGGCTGAGTTGCTTGATATTTGTCTTGTATTGCATGCTGAGCACGGCGGTGGTAATAATAGTTCATTTACAACACACGTTGTCAGTTCTTCTGGCACAGATACATATAGCTCAATTGCTGCATCACTTGGTTCACTAAAAGGACCAAGGCACGGTGGTGCAAATATTAAAGTTGTCAAAATGATTGAAGATATGAAAGCGAATTTAAAAGATTATTCTGACGAGAGCGTTGCTAAATATCTTGAAGATTTGCTGGACAAAAAAGCTTTTGACAAAAGCGGGCTAATTTATGGTATGGGTCACGCTGTGTATTCTTTGTCAGACCCAAGGGCAGATATTTTAAAGACTTACATAAAGGACTTGGCATATGAGAAAAATGCTCAAGGTGAGTATGAACTTTACAAAAAAATTCAAAGATTAGCACCAGAAATTATTGGCAGAAAGCGTTCAATTTACAAAGGCGTTAGCTGTAATATAGACTTTTATTCTGGCTTTTTATACAATATGCTTGGCTTGCCAGTAGAGTTGTTTACACCAATATTTGCAATTGCAAGAGTTGTAGGTTGGTCAGCACATAGAATTGAGGAATTGTCAAATAATGGAAAGATTATTCGTCCAGGTTACAACGCAGTTTGTGAGTACAAAGATTATATCGCACGAGAGGATAGAAAATAATTAAATTAAATAATTTATATAAGTATTGTAAATTAAGTGTTTAAAGCAAATTTAATTTAATAAATTTTATATATAAAACTAAAAAATATAGAAAAACACAATATGTTTGAATATATACTTTTAATTTATATTATTTTTCTATAATTAAAAAAAACAAATAAAAAAATTTTAAAATAACTAGAAAATAAAATAAAAATTTATATCATAACAAAAAAAGGAATTAAACTATGTCCCCCCAATGTATAGCTTATATAGTTGGAATTATTGTATTAACAGCACTATCTGCATTTTTTAGTGCTTGTGAAACGGCTTATAATAGCCTAAATAAAATTAAGTTAAAAAATTTAGCAAACGAAGGCTCTAAAAGAGCTAAAAAAGCATTGTTGTTGGTTGACAACTATGACAAATTGATTACTACTATTTTGATTGGTAACAATATTGTTAATATAGCTGCTGCAACAATCGCTACTTTGTTGTTTACAGAATTAATAAAATCACAGCCTGACCTTGCTGCGACAATTTCTACTATAGTAGTAACGGTTATTACTTTGATTTTTGGTGAAATTACACCAAAAAGTATTGCTAAAGAGTTTAGTGAAGGATTTGCAACTAGAGTAGCTACTATTTTGCAAATTTTATGTTTGATTTTTACACCTTTTACTTGGTTGTTCTCAAAATGGCAAAGACTTTTAATCAAATTATTTAAGCCAAAAGCTAATTCTGGTATGAGTGAAGCTGAACTTATTACTATGGTAGACGAGGCAACAACTGAGGGTGGTATTGATAAAGATGAGGGAGAGTTAATTCGTAGTGCGATTGAATTTAATGAGCTAACTGTAAAGGATATTTTTACTCCACGTGTTGATGTTATTGCCGTAGAAGCCAACGCAAAAAAAGATGAGTTACGTGATTTATTCATTGATAATGGTTTTTCTAGATTGCCAGTATATGAAGAAGATATTGACAATATTATTGGTGTTTTGCACGAAAAAGATTTTTATAAGTATTATTTTAAAAAGGAATTTGAAATTAAAAAATATATGTCACAAACAATTTGGGTGACATTAAATTCCAATTTATCATCTGTATTAAAAATGTTACAAAAGTCAAAAGCACATATGGCGGTGGTATTAGACGAGTATGGTGGTACTGCTGGTATTGTTACGCTTGAGGATATTTTGGAAGAGTTGGTTGGTGAAATTTGGGACGAACACGATGAGGTTGTTGAGGATATAGTACAAATTAGCGACAATGAATATCATATTGATGGCGGTTGCAACATTGAAGATATGTTTGACAAGTTTGACCAAAAATATGATAGTGATGAACTTGAGGTGTCTACCGTTAGTGGTTGGGTAATTGATTGTTTTGGACATATTCCAAGTGTTGACGAACAATTTGATTATAATAATTTAACTATTAAAGTTATTGATGCAGATTTGAAAAAGGTAACCAAAATTTATGTAAAAGTTTTGGATAAGCCAGAAAATGACGAGGACGATACTTTTATTGATAAATTCTTTAAGAAAGATAATGAGGATAAAGAGGACGAAAAATCAAAAGAAGATAAGTCTGCATTAAAAGAAGAGAAATATACACAAAAAGAGGAAATTAAGTATACAGACAATAGTCAATTTGATTTAATTAGTGACAATGAGTAAACAGTATGCTATAAATTTTAATTATGTTAAAAATTTATACATATTACTAAGCATACCTAACTCAACTACATAGTATAGTGTAATTGGCAAAGGAAACACTTACTGCGTGTAGCTATGAAATTGAATATTTATGCAAATTATTTAGAATAAAAAAAACTTACTAGAGTAATTTTGCTATCATATAGTTTGCTGCTAAAAAAAAATTTTATTGTCTAATATTTATTTTTTACTTATAGCTAAATTTAAAATCTGGAAATTGAGTTTATTAGACAAGAATAGTAATCATATAAAATGGTTTTATTTAGAAAGTTTTCTTGTGAAATATTAAAAATAAACTATTTGCCAAAAAGAAAATTTAGTTTTATTGAAAGTTAGCTTGAACATCAATTTGGCTAGAGTTAAAGCAATTGAAAAGATTGAGTTGAAAGAATCAGTTGATTTTATATGTATTGGCGGTAATAATACAAAAGGAAAATTATGTTAGAATATATTTACGAGTTTGAAAAACAATATTTGAGTAAATATGCTTGTCTTTCTGCAAATACTATTGGTAGAGAAAGACAAGTCGTTCCGTCTAAATTTAGAACAGAGTTTCAAAGAGATAGGGACAGGATAATACATAGCAAAGCGTTTAGACGATTAAAGCATAAAACTCAAGTTTTTTTATCACCAAAAGGTGACCACTATCGAACCCGTCTTACTCATACATTAGAAGTTATGCAAGTTGCAAGAACTATAGCACGTGCTTTAAGACTGAATGAGGATTTGACTGAAGCAATCAGCTTTGGACACGATTTAGGACATACTCCTTTTGGACATAGTGGCGAAAATGTACTTAATAAATTAAATCCTAATGGTTTTGAGCATAATAAACATAGTTTGCGAGTAGTGGAATTGTTGGAAAATGATGGAGTAGGTTTAAATTTGACTTATGAGGTTCGTGACGGAATTTTGCATCACAAAAAAAGTGGCACTCCAGCAACTTTAGAGGGCAAAATTGTAAGTTATGCTGACAGAATTGCATATATGAATCACGATATAGAGGATGCTATATTAGGTGGTATACTTAATGAAAGTGATATACCTAAACATATTACTGATATTTTAGGGGATAGTAAAGCAAAAAGAATAAATACTTTGGTAAGTGATATTGTTACAAATAGTTTTGGCAAAAATTTTGTTGGATACTCAAATAAAATTGATGTTGTAGCAGACGAATTAAGGGAATTTATGTTTAAAACTGTGTATTTTAATTCTAGGGCTAAAATTGAGGAACAAAAAGCAAATCAAATGATTGAATTTTTGTATGAATATTATATGAAAAACAGCGATAAATTGCCAGAGTTTTACATTAGCTTAATTGAAAAGTGGGGCAAAGATAATGCTGTTACAGATTATATTGCGAGTATGACGGATACCTTTGCTGTTAAAGCTTTTGAAGATTTGTTTATACCAAATTGTTGGAATTTTTAATCATAGATTAAATAATGCGGAAATTTGATTGACAATAGTTATTTTTTATGATAAAATGCCAACTTGTCACAATAATATCATAATAATTTGATTATTTTGCTTAAAATGCAGAAAATATATTACGAGGGATAAATTGAATAACGATTATACTAGCTTTTTACAAGAGTTAAGAGAAAAATCGAATATTGTTGACGTTGTTCAAAAGTATGTTGACCTTGAGAAAAAAGGTGGACGCTATTGGGCAAGATGTCCTATTCATAACGAAAAAACTCCCTCTTTTACTGTAGACGAAACTAGAGGTTCATATTATTGTTTTGGTTGCCACGCATCGGGTGATGTTTTCTCATTTATTCAACAAGTGGAACACGTTGATTTTAAAGAGGCAGTGCGACTATTGGCAAATAGAGCTGGGCTTGAAATTCCTAAATTTAATGGCAATTTTAATGAGGAAAAGCGTCAAGCGGAAAGACAAAAGAAAGAACGACTTTATCAATTAATGCGTGAGGCGGGTTTGTACTATTATAATAATCTTGCAGGACAAGCCGTTGGTGAGGTTGTTGATTATATCAATTTACGTAAACTTACAAAATCTACTCTTAAAACTTTTGGGATAGGATATTCTAGCGGATATAATGGTTTAATTGACTATTTACGTAATAAAGGTTTTACTGATAGCGAAATGCTTGAGAGTGGTGTCGCTAAAGAAAAAAATGGAAAGTTATATGATTTTGAGGCTGGTAGACTAATTGTACCTATATTTAATAACTTGAATAATGTGGTAGCATTTGGTGGCAGAGCTTTAGGTACTGTTGATTTTATGAAATATAAAAACACAGAGGAAACTTTGATTTTTAAAAAAAGAAATGAACTTTTTGGCGTGCATACATTAAAAAAAGCAAAACTGACTGAAAACTTCAATTGTGTAATTGTTGTTGAGGGGTATATGGACGTAATTAGCTTGTATCAAGCGGGTGTGAAAAATGCGGTTGCGTCAATGGGAACAGCTCTTACAATTGAACAAGCACGAATGTTAAAATATTATAATAACAATATATATCTATGTTATGATGGAGATAATGCAGGACAAAAGGCAACATATAAAGGCATTGATATATTGAGAGATGCTGGTCTTAATGTTAAAGTTGTAAAACTTATAGAGGGGTTAGACCCAGACGATATCATTAAAAAATATGGTGTTAGTAAATTTAGGGAATTGGTGGACAACGCAATTTCGCCTACAGAATATAAGATAAAAGAGGTGGCAAAGAATTACGATTTGAGTACACCGGAGGGACAAGGCAAATTTGCTGTACAAGCACTTGAGATTTTAACGGAATTAAGTACAATGGTGGAGCGTGAGGCCTATTTACCAATGATTTCATCATTGAGCAGATTGTCAGAAAATAGCCTTGCAAAGCAGTTAGATAAGTTTGGAGAAAACGAAAAAGGATATAAAGAAAGTCAAGAAGTTCAAGATGTGGCACAAAGATTTACTTTAAAACCTAGTACAAGTAAGTATTATAAAGCATCAAGATATTTGATTTATACTATATTTGCATATAATTCACTTGATTATTTTACTGAGGATATATCGCATTATCTTAAAGATAAAGAACATATTGCTATATATGATTTTGCAAGGGAACTTGCAACAAATAACATAAAATTAAATTTAGAGGCATTAAAAGAGTTAGAAGGCAATGGTGAGGCAAAAAACATTTATGAAGGAAATTATGAAAGTATTCCCAATGATTGTAGAGAACAAATGTTAAATGATTGCTTTATTACATTGAAAAAAGACTTTTTAGACATAGAAATGCAAGAACTTACAAATCGGTTGGAAGAAGAACAGAATATTGACCAACAATCTCTGCTTTGTAGCCAAATTGCGGAAATTAATAAGCAGATAATTGATTTGAAACGGAGGAAAAATGGAAAATAAGGAAAAGAATCGCAAAACAAGAGAAGTTAAATTTGCTACTGCATTGAATAGTTTGATTGATATGGCTAAGGCTAAAAGCAACAAGTTATCCAGTGAAGAGGTGATTGACAAGTGCGAGAAATACGTAATTGACCCAGAAGATATTGACGAAATGCACAAGAAACTTAGTGAAGCTGGCATTATAGTAGAAGAGCTTACACTTGAGGAAAAAGTATCCCTTGATAAAATAATGGGGGATGGCATTACAGACGATAATGTTAAAATGTATTTAAAAGACATTGGTTCAGTTCCGCTATTAACACCAGAGGAAGAGAGAAATCTTGCTATTATGATGTCAAGCGAAAATGAGGCAGATTGTCAATATGCTAAGAATAGACTTAGTGAAGCTAACTTACGACTTGTTGTTAGCATTGCAAAAAAATATGTTGGCAGAGGTATGCAATTTCTTGACCTTATTCAAGAGGGTAATCTTGGACTTATGAAAGCGGTTGAAAAATTTGACTACACAAGAGGTTTTAAGTTTTCAACTTATGCAACTTGGTGGATAAGACAATCTATAACCAGAGCAATTGCTGACCAAGCTAGAACTATAAGAATTCCCGTTCATATGGTTGAAACAATCAATAAAACTAATCGTGTGGCACGTAGCTTATTGCAAGAGTTAGGTAGAGAACCTAGCACTGCTGAAATTGCCGAGGCAATGGGACTACCAGAGGTAAAAGTCGCTGAAATCTTAAAAATTGGACAAGACCCAGTGTCTTTAGAAACTCCAATCGGTGAGGAAGAGGATAGCCATTTAGGTGATTTTATTGAGGATAGCAATGCTACTTCACCTAGTGATTCTGCAGAGTCAAAAATGTTAAGAGAACAATTATTACAAGTATTGAATACTTTGACTCCACGTGAGAATGAAGTTTTGAGAAAGCGTTATGGTTTGGATGATAACAGACCTAAAACTTTGGAAGAGGTTGGTAAGGAGTTTAATGTTACTCGTGAACGTATAAGACAAATTGAGGCAAAAGCATTGAGAAAATTACGTCACCCTAGCCGTACTAAAAAGCTAAAGGACTATGTTAATAGATGAATTTAGATAAAAGAATGTCAGCAATTTTATCTGAAATACCTACTGGTAAAAATTTGGCGGATATTGGTGCTGACCACGGCTACATTGGTATAACTTACGCTCAAAATAACTTAAATAACATTGTTGTCGGCAGTGATATAAGTGAAAAAAGTATACAAAAAGCAAAGCTTACAGCTAAAAAACTTGGTTTGAATAACTATTTCACAATAGTTGGTAATGGACTTGTACCTATACAGAATTATGATATTGATGTTATATTAATATCTGGTATGGGTGGAGAGGAAATTATAAAAATTATAAATAATAAAAAAATATATCCTTATTATATTTTGTCACCACAAAAAAATGCAGATAAAGTAAGAGTTTATTTAAGTGAAAAAAATCTAAAACCTATAAAGGACTATAAAGTTAAACAAGGCGATAAATTTTACGATATTATGGTTTGTACAGCTGGCAAATATATTCCTAGTCAATTTGAATTACTTTATGGCAGTGGCGAGGGGGTTGATTTTGCTGAATTTGCAAAATTGACAAAAGATTATTTGAGTAAGTTGTTAGATAATGTAACAAAAACAGCAGATAGAGATTTGATTTTACATAAAATTGAAGTGCTTGAAAGTAAAAATAATAAGGTGACTAATGAAAGTTAATGAGTTATGCAGTATAATCGAAAATGTTGCACCACTTGAATTAGCAGATGATTGGGATAATGTCGGACTTCTTGTAGGTGATAAAAATTGCACAATAACAGGTATTGTTACTTGTGTTGATTTGACTTTTGGTGCAATTGATTATGCTATTGAGCATAATTGCAATATGATTATAACTCATCATCCAGTTATTTTTATACCAATAAAAAGAGTTGTTTATAACGATTATTCAAGCGATTTGATTATCAAATGCATAGAAAACCACATTAATGTATATGTCTCTCATACTAATATGGATATGGCAGAGAATGGCATAAACTTTACTTTTTTCAAAAAGCTTAATGTAAAAGCGGAAAGATTTTTGAATGATGGTTTAGGTGTTTTTGGCGAATTTAATGGTGATTTAGACAAATTACTACTAAAAGTAAAAGAGATTACCAATGAAAAGGCTTTAAAGTTTTACAAGGCCCAAAATACAAATTTAGCAGAAAAATGTAAAATTGCCTTTGTAAGTGGCAGTGGTGGTAGAATTGAAGAGGTAGCAAAAAAATGTGCCGAAAAAGAAATTATGGTTTTTATATCAAGTGAATTTAAACATAATATTTTACTTGAGTTGATTGCAAATAATGTTAATGTAATTGAGATAGGGCATTTTGAAAGTGAAATTATTTTTACAGATATAATTTATAATTTATTAAAAAATAAAATTAGCAATTTATATAAATATGTTAGTTTGATTTGAGGAGGTTTGTATGGATTTACAAAAAATATTAGCTTATCAAGATATTGATAAAAAAGTCTATGCTTGTGAGATTGAATTAAAACAAAGCAAGCCAGCACAAGAGTATGCCAAAGCAATGTCTGTGTATAAGGCTAAAACAGAAGAGATGATGAAGAGCATAAGAGATGCAGATGAAATTGCAATTATAGTTGAAAGATATAAACAAACTTACAAAACTATTTTTGAGGAAATGAATGGCTTAAATGAAGTATTCAATTCCTTTGAGGAATTAAAGGAAATTGACAAATACGAAAAAAAGATTGCACAATTCCAAAAAGAGTTATTGAATATTGAAAGGGAACTTACCAGACTTGCTAAGAAAATGGACGAATGTATTGAGGTTAGCAAAAAGTCTCTTGATGATTTGAAAAAACTTGAGGATATAATAAAAATTAGAAAAGTCGATATGCAAAAAATCAAAGTTGCAATTGAGGAAAAAGCTAAAGACTTTTTGGTTGAACTTAAAAAATTACAAGCTGAAATTCCACCAAACGTTATTGCAAAATATAATGAGATTAGAAAAAATAAAAAGATGCCAGTACTTGTTGCTTGCTCAGATAATTACAAATCTTGCTTGGGTTGTGGTATGGATATTTCAAGTGATTTATCAATCAAATTACAAAACAATCAAATTGTGGAATGTCCTAACTGTGGTAGATTAATTTTTAATCAAAAGTAATTTAATGCCGATTTTTGTAAGGTTTTATTGTTAAAAAACAATTTTAAGCAATTAAAATGAATAAAAGTTATCGCTCAAAATTTCTGTTTTGAGTGATATTTTTTTGCTTTTATATTTAATTGTTGGTAGTCAAAATCAATACAAGTAGTTATTCAGTATATTGTGGTTAAATTTTATTTTATGTAAAAAGTTGTTATCGCATAATATCAATAACCTCTACGCCAATGAATAAAATTACTAGAATTATAAGTAATATAAATTTCATAGTTTTATAAAATATTTTCGGAATTTTTGATAATATGATACAATTCCAAATTTACATTGTTATTGCTTGAAACTTTGTTTACATAGGTATTTTTTCCAATAGGCGGATTGTTTGAATTATTGTTATTGCTGTTCATCATTTGCATAAGTCCAGCAAGCATATTACCGCTACTGCCACCAAACATATTCATAAGTGAATTCATTTGATTATTTTGATTTTCGTCATTATTTTGTTGGTTGCCACTAAACATATTACTTATTCCGCCACTTGCACCAAACATATTCATTAACATTTGAGGGTCAAACATAAATACCTCCTATTTTATCACAATATAATATATGCTAACATATAATAGTTAGTGATTAAAGGAGGGGTTATGAGTAAAAATATTAGAAATTTTAAAGGCTATAACAACAATTCAAATAATAAAAATTACAATAATTGCAATACTGGAACTAACAACTGCAATAAAAGCGATGTTGAAAAAGATGTTCAAAGTCAATTTAATAAGTATAGTGGATATTCTGAAAATCAATTGATTGAGGAGTTTTATAAAGAGGTATACAAACAACAACAGCTTGGTAATCTTAATCCGCAAATGTTGCAAAATTTTTATAATATGATGTCACCTAATATGACACCAGCTCAAAAGAAAAAGATGAAAGACTTAATTGACAGCGTAAAATAAACTGCAAAATTAGTAAAAATTGGAGTTGGTATTAATTAGTTTAATATGTGCTTTATCTCACAAGTCACAATAGTGATTTGTGAGATTTTTTTTTACTATTTCTTATAATTTTTATTATTTATAATATTTTATTATTTTTAATTTACAATTTAATAAAAATATGATAAAATATCAATATTATTATTGTGGTAAATTTTGCTATTATCACGATAATTTGCAGTAGACATAAGGTGAGGTATTAACATTGAACTTCAAAAGATTAGAGCTTTATGGATTTAAATCTTTCGCAGATAGAACTGTCATTGAATTTAATGATGGTCTAACTGGCATTGTAGGACCTAACGGAAGTGGTAAGAGTAACTTTTCTGATGCGATTAAGTGGGTGCTTGGTGAAACATCTGCTAAACAATTGCGTGGTAAAAGTATGCAAGATGTTATTTTCGTAGGTACTCAAAGACGTTCGCAAATGAGTTATTGCGAGGTTACTTTAGTATTTGATAATACAAATCAAAAGATATTTAAAAATCTTGCTTTTGATGAGGTTAGCTTTACAAGAAAGTTATATCGTTCAGGTGAGAGTGAGTATCTTTTAAATGGTACTAACATTTTGTTTAAAAATTTAAGGGATATTATTCGTGATACTGGTCTTGGTAAAGATGGATACAGCATTATTGGACAAGGTCGAGTTGCGGAGATTATCAACTCTAAACCAGAAAATAGAAGAGCAATTTTTGAGGAAGCTGCTGGTATCAGTAAGTACAAAAAAAGAAAGGACGATGCAGAGGATAGACTTGAAAAAACACGTGACCATTTGGAAAGATTGCAAGATATTTTGCAAGAAATTGAACGCCAATTGACACCATTAAAAAAGAAAGCGGAAAATGCTAAAAAATATCAAGAGTTGTATGAGAGTCAAAAGCAATTAGATGTTAACCATTTTATTTATGCTTATGAAAACAACGATATTGAAATAGAAAAAATTCAAACCTTAATAAAAGGTATTTCAGAGGAAATTGAGTTATTAAATAGCAAGATAAAAGAAAATGACGACTTATATCTTTTAAATTCTAAAACGATTGATAAAATTGATGCAGATTTAGACGAATATAAAGATTTAAGAACAAAAATCTTGGTAGCGAACCAAAAGAAACTTGGTGAGGGAGAAACTTTACAAGAAAGACTTAGTTACGGAAAAAAAGAAGAACAAAATTTGATTGCGGATATTGAAAAGTACAATCAAAAAATTGTTGATTGTGAAGAGCTAATAGCTAAGCTTTTGGAAAAGCAAAATGAAATTCAAAATGATTTTGATATTTTAAAGAGTGAAATTGATAATAAAGAGAGCGAGTTATTAAAACTTACTGACGAGATAACAAGCAGAAATGCTGAATTTGAAAAGTCAGAGCTTGAAAGATATGCTGCGATTGAAAAATTAGGCGATGTTAATATAGACTATACAAAATTGCAAGCTGATTATGACTATTTATCAAAAGACAAGCAAGAACAAGAGGCGGAAATCGAAACCATTAAAAAAGTTATTGAGGAAACCGAGGCAGAAAAACAAAGTTTGGAAGCAGAGAAAAATGTAATTTTAACAGATAGAAATAATATTTATCGTGAAGTAACCGAGTGTAAAAAGAAACTTACTGAAAACAATCAAAAGTTGAGTTTGCTTGAGGGTAATATTACAGCGTTAAAAGGTTCAGTTGCATCATATGAAATGCAAAAAACCGTTTACATACGTTCAAAAGACCAATACGAAAATTATCAAATGGCTGTTAAGAGAATTATGCAACACACTAAGCAAGACAGAGTGCTTGATAGCAAAATTTTAGGTGTTGTAGCTGAACTAATCAAAGTTCCAGCAGATTATGAAATTGCCATTGAGGTATCACTTGGCGGTGCATTGCAAAACATTGTAACTGCTAATACAGATGATGTAAAATATTGTATAGAAGTATTAAAGCGTAATAAAATGGGTAGCATTACATTCTTGCCTATAAATTCTTTACGTGCAAGGCTTTTGACTGCGGAGCAATCAAATGCTTTGAAAGAAAAAGGCGTACTTGGACTTGCTTGCGATTTGATTGAGTATGACAAGGCTTATGATAGTGTTTTCAAAAACTTGTTGGGTTCAACAATTGTTTGCGATACCTATGATAATGCAAATTTGATATCAAAAAAATATAATCGTTCAATTAGAATTGTTACACTTGAGGGTGAAATATTTAATCCGCAAGGCTCAATAACTGGTGGTAGTTCAAGGAAACACGATGCTGTTAGCATTTTAGGCCGTGAGCGTGAGTTTGAAAATATTTGTAAAAACTACGATAATGCCACCTTACAACTTAAAAAAGCTACTGAAAACCACGGAACTTTATCCAGTGATGTTGCAAAACTTAACTTTTTGATAAGTAATTTAAATCAGCAATTGATTGATAAGGAAGTATCTTTAAATACTGCAACTTCAAGAGTTGATTTGATTTCCGATACTTTGGATAAGTATATAGATGATTTAAAAGCTAAAAGAGAAAACTACGATAACTTATGTGACAAGCTTACTATCGTTGAAACTAAGCTTATGGGTGCTGGTAAATTAAAGACAGATATTAGCAGTCAAAAGAGCGACTATGAGGATAGAAAAGCAAAATCAAAAGAAAAAATTGATAAAATGATGGAAGAAAGAACAGCTTTATCAAATAATCTTGCTGTTTTGAAGGGTAATTTGTCCGAAATTGCTAATAAATTAACTATATTTGAAAATGACTTAAATCACCAAAAGGAACAAAAAGATGAGGCAAACATTGATAGTATTGAGGCTAAGAGCAATTTAGAAAAAGTTAGAAAATTGATTATTGATACAGAAAATCAAATAAATAACGCAGTATTGTCTGAAGCGGATAAAGCAAAAGTTGACGAAATTGATGGAAAAATTACGGAACTTACAAAACAAAAGAATTTGCTTACTGAGTCCAATAAGAGCATTTTGATTGAAAAAGACCATAACAATCAATCATTACAAGCTTCTATCGCAAAGAAAATTAAAGAGGAAGGTAATATTGAAAAGTTAAATGTCCAATTTGAAAGTTTGACAAACAGAATCAAAGAGGAATATGAGCTAGAGTATGAAACAGCATTGCCTTTCAAAATGGAAGAATACAATGATAGCGAAAGCTTGCAAAGACTTAGTCAAATTAAGCGTGCAATTACAAATCTGGGTGAAATCAGTCCAAGTTCTATACTGGAATTTGAGGAATTAAACCAAAGATATACAACTATGAATACTGAAAAGTTAGATTTGGAAAAGGCACAAAGCGATTTGCTTGCTATTGTTCGTGACCTAAGCCGTGAAATGCAAGATATCTTTGATGCAGAATTCTCTAAGATTGCAAAGAATTTTGAGATTACGTTTAAAGAGATATTTGGCGGTGGTAGTGGTAAACTTATGCTTGACCCTAATGCAGAAGACCCACTTACAGCTGGTGTAGAAATCGTTGCAATGTTGCCAGGTAAAAAGACAAAAAACCTTTCTGCATTGAGTGGTGGAGAGATGGCACTTACTGCAATTGCAATTTTGTTCTCAATATTAAAAACAAAACCAATGCCATTCTGTTTGCTTGACGAAATTGAGGCGGCACTTGATGATGCAAACGTAGCTTTGTTTGCTAAATATTTGAAAAAATTTGTTGGTAACACTCAATTTATTGTTATCACTCACAGAAAACCAACAATGGAACAAGCCGATAGATTATTTGGTGTAACAATGGAAGAGCGTGGTGTATCTAAGGTTGTATCAGTTGAGCTTGCTGAAGCAATGAAAAATGTTAGCGAAGATTAATAATAAATTGATTATTTAAATAAAATAGCTTTTGAAATACTATAAGTAATGTTAAGCTGGGATAAAAATTAGAAAAAAGTAATAATACATTATTTGTTGGAGTACATTTTAAAATTTAAATACAATTGTTTTATTTTTGGTATAACTATAATTTATTTAATTATAAATTTAAAAATTTATACTGCGTTTAAAGCATAGTTTGATAGGAGTAATATGGGAATTTTTAATAAAATCAGTAACGGACTTAAGAAAACAAAAGAAAATTTTAGTAGAAAAATATATGAATTGTTTAAAGGACGTGCCATTGACGATGATTTTTATGATGAGCTGGAAATGGCTTTAATAAGTGCAGATGTTGGTGTTACTGCAACTGAATTAATTATTGAAAAGCTTAAAGATGAATGTTATGCTAAAAGGCTAACAGATACTTCCAGTGCTAAAGATATTTTAAAAGAAATTATGGTTAGTGAAATTGACTATGAAATTCCAGAATATGAATATCCGCTTGTAATTTTGGTTGCGGGTGTTAATGGTGTTGGTAAAACTACTGCTATCGGAAAGCTTGCTAAATACTTTAAACAAGAGGGCAAATCTGTTGTTTTGGCGGCTGCAGATACTTTTCGTGCTGCTGCAAGTGACCAATTAACCGTTTGGGCGGAAAGAGCTGGTGTAAGAATTGTTAAACAAAGTGAAGGTAGTGACCCTGCTGCAGTAGTATTTGATGCTGTAAATAGTGCAAAAGCAAGGAAGGACGATGTTGTTTTGATTGATACAGCTGGAAGATTGCACAATAAAAAGAATTTAATGAATGAGTTAAACAAAATTCACAAAGTTGTGGATAGGGAGTATCCTAACTGTGATTACAGAACTTATATTGTGCTTGATGCTACTACTGGTCAAAATGCCGTTGCTCAAGTAGAAACTTTTGGCGAGATTTTTGATATAGATGGAATTATCCTTAATAAACTAGATGGAACAGCAAAAGGTGGCGTAGTATTTGCAATTAGTAGTGAGCAAGAAATTCCAGTATGTTTTGTTGGTGTTGGTGAGAAAATTGACGATTTAATTAAATTTAATGCTACAGATTTTATCAATGAATTGATTGATTAATAAATATTAATAAATTTTATTGTAGACATTGTTTTTTATAGCAATAGAAAAATTTAGATAATAAATACTAATAAAAAACAAATTAAATACAAATTATAGCTAATAAATTAAAAAATAAAGAAAATAGCTAATCAAGGATAGAATATGAATTATAGAGAAAGTATGAAACCGAATAATGACGGCGAATTGGTAATTGGTGGGGTAAAGGCTAGTGATTTAAGCAAAAAATATGGTACACCGCTTTATGTAATGGATGTTGCCTTTATCAAGTCAGTTTGCAAGGCTTTTAAGTATACAATTAATAAATGTTATGAGGGATTTGGTGCAGTTGCTTTTGCTTCCAAAGCATTTAGTTGTAAAGCAATCTATGCAATAATGAAAAAGCTTGATATGAATATTGATGTTGTATCTAGTGGTGAAATATATACTGCAATTAGCAGTGGTTTTGATATTTCAAAAGCATATTTTCACGGCAATAATAAGTTGATTTCTGAGCTTGAATTTGCCGTAGCTAACAAAATTGGTGTTGTTGTTATTGACAATATTGAGGAGATTGATTTACTTGATAATATTTGTAAGAAAAATGGTGTTGTGCAAAAAGTAAATATCCGTACTAATCCAGGAGTTGAAGCACATACACATTCTTATATACAAACTGCAAAAATTGATTCTAAATTTGGTTTTTCTATTGAAAATGGCGATGCAATGCAAGCAATTTTAAAGATTTTGCAATGTAAAAACTTAAGCTTAAATGGTGTAAACTGCCATATTGGTTCACAAATTTTTGATTGTAATGCTTTTAGGCTTGCCGTTGATGTTATGACAGATTTTATACTAGAAATATCAAAGCAAACAGGTTATAATGTGCCAGAGCTTAATATGGGTGGTGGTTTTGGAGTGCATTATACCAAAAATGACCCAAAATACACATTGGAAGATTATTGTAATTATATCAATATAATTGCTTTGGCATTAAAAGATGCGATTGCAAGTAAAGGCATACACAAGCCAAGGCTTGTAGTAGAACCTGGTAGGTCAATTGTAGGTGAAAGTGGAATTACTTTATATTCTGTTGGCAATATTAGAGATATAAAAGGAATTAAAAAATACATTTGCATTGATGGCGGAATGTTTGATAACATTAGACCAGCATTGTATCAAGCGGAATATGAGGCAGTTATTGCTACAAAATGTAATGCTCCAGCAGAGGAAACTGTAAGCATAGCTGGTAAATGCTGTGAGAGTGGTGATATAATTATTGATAAGATTAATATGCCTAAAGCAAAACGTGGTGACTTAATTGCTGTATTTACAACTGGTGCTTATGGCTATAGTATGGCAAGCAATTATAATAGAAATGCTATCCCTCCAGTGGTTATGGTAGAAAATGGAAAAAGCGATTATGCAGTAAAACCTCAAACTTTTGAGGATATTGTAAGAAATGATAATATTCCAGATTTTCTAAAGTAAAATATATTAATAAATTGTAGCTTAAGGAATTAGTATGTTAAATATTTTATTTGATTATAGTTTAACTGTTCAAGATAAATTTATAATAGCGGTTGCATTTTTGTTTGCAATGGTTATTGCGTTTGCTATGCACGAGTATGCACACGGCTTAGTTGCCTACTGGAATGGTGACCTTACAGCTAAAAATTGTGGAAGATTAACTATTAACCCGTTAAAGCATTTGGATATTATGGGTACTTTGCTTTTAATATTTGTTGGCTTTGGTTGGGCAAAACCAGTTCCAGTTAATCCAAATAATTTTAATAACCAAAAGCGTGGTATTTTTACAGTATCTATCGCTGGTGTAACTACAAATTTAATATTAGCAATTGTGAACTTTATATTTATAATAATTACAGTGGTTATTGTAAATGCAGTTGGAAGCATTGTAGGAATTGGGCTTATCGTATATAAATTGTTTTTTAATTTCTTTTTATATGGTGTAGCAATTAACTTGACATTAATGGCATTCAATTTGATACCAATTTATCCATTAGATGGCTTTCACGTTGTAGAAGCATTTACAAAATACGATAATAAATATTGTGTATTTATGAGACATTATGGCTCAATGATACTTTTTGCATTGCTAATTATCAGTAATTTTGCATCAAGATTTGGTGGAATATTACAATATTTTGATATTATTGGATTGTTTGTAAATACAATTACTAATGGTATAGAAAGCCTAATGATGCTGATTATGGGAGCAATATTTTAGTTTAAAGTTATAAATTTTTTTAATGTATGAGTATGGATAACAATATAAATTTTGACAATCACCCTAGTTCGGACATTATCTTTCACTTAGACGATTTTGACGGACCTATAGAATTGTTAGTACATTTAGCTAGGATAAATGGACTTGATATTTATACGCTTAAAATCAGCCAAATTACTGACCAATATCTTGCATTTGTAGATAGCATTGATGTAAACGATTTAGATAGAGCAACTGACTTTTTATTAATGGCAGCTACATTATTAGAAATCAAAGCAAGAGCATTGTTGCCACGTGAGGAAGAGGAAATTGAAATTGACGAAGAAATTATCAGTGAGGAAGAAGAGATTCAACGTAGAATGATAGAGTATCAGCTACTACAAGAAAAAGCAAAAGAAATAAAAAATACTGAAACTCTAAACAGATTTTATCGTGAACCAGTCTTTTCAGATAAAGATGCAAGAGTAACTATAAAAGGTTTTAATCTTGAAAAACTTATGGAAGCATATGCAAAAGTTTTGTTCAACTATACAAAAGAAGAAGAGATTATTGATGTAAAAAAGATTGAACGTGACGAGTATACAGTAGCAAGACAGCTTAGATACCTAGTTGACGAATTGATTGAGAAAAAAGAAATAAGTTTTTTCAGTATATTTGATGAGGTAGTTACAAGGTCGGAAATAATAAATACATTCTTGGCACTATTACAGCTTGTAAGTAAGCAGTTTGCTTGTATTATGCAAGAAGATGCTGATAGTGATATTATGATTGGCATTAATAGCGAATGTGACCCAGAGGTATTTGACTATACAATCTTAGCTATGGCTAGCGAGGAGGACAATTTTGATGGACAATCTGACACAAATTCTTGAGGCAATATTATTTGCATCGGGTAGTAGTAGAAAAAAAGCAGATATATTGGCATTATTGCCAGATGTTAAAAAAGTACAATTTGATAAGAGTATAGAAGAGTTAAAAGCAAAATATTCTGGTGAAAGTGGAGTATTATTGTTAGATTTTAATGGTAAATTACAATTTTCTACTAACACAAATTATGGTGAAATTGTTGCTGAAGTTCTAACGCCACTTAAGGAAAAGGAATTATCTAAAACTTTGTTAGAGGTGCTTGCAATCATTGCATATAAACAACCAATAACTAGGATAGAGATTGAAAAAATCAAATCTGCCTCAGCTGACTATGCAATAGGTTTACTTTTAAAAGTGCATTTGATAGAGGTTGTTGGAAGAAAAGATGCCGTAGGACGCCCCGTATTGTATGGTACTACTGACGAATTTTTGAAAAAATTCCAATTGTCCGAAATTGCAGAATTGCCAGATTATCAAGCAGTTTTGGATAGACTTGAGGAGCTTGGTGTATTTAATAAATCACAAACTCAATTGTATCGTGATGTTGAAATTGACGACAATGAAATTAATAATAGCTATGACGATACAGACGAAAAACAACGACTTGAAAAATTGAAAGACATTGAAAAGGCTCTTGACGATGCAAGTATTATTGACGAAATGCTTAGTGGTGAAGACGATTTGCCAGACTTTTTAACTGGTGAAAATTTTGATGTCATTGAATAATTTTATAAAACACATATTGTTACTTTATTTATTAAATGTGATAAAATACTCATAGATTAATATAAAACTCGCTGAAAATCGGTACTAAATTTTTTAAAAACTTATTTTTGAATAACAATGTCAATTAATTTTAAATAAAAACTTGTATAATATTTACATAAAATTACACACTAATTGTATGATTACATTACTCTTAGTGTGTGTTTTTTTTGGTATAAATGTAAGATTGTATTTTAATTTTGATAAAATGCAAAGTGTTGTACAAATTATATTACCATTTAATTTAACATTGGTTACTTTAAGGCTTAATTTGTTTAACAAAACTTTGTTTTACAAAATTAACAAAAAAAAAGATAAACAAATAATTTTGCAAAAGTCTAAGAAAATAGAAAAAAGACAATTTCATAAAATTACTATTCACAGCTTAAATTATTCTTTAATTTTAGGTAGTTCTGACGATTGTCTTAGAGGACTTTATTTATCAAAGATTATAGATTTTGTTACAAATTTTATAAAAAGTGATATGAATAAATATTTGGTTATTGAAAATTTGAATAAAGTAGTTATGCCAGATTTTAAAGATACAAGTAGTAAATTAGTATTAAACATCGTTGTCAAAAAAGGTATTATAGATATTATAAAAAATGTTTTTGCAAAAAAAGTTAAAGAAAATAATGAGGTAAAATATGCAAATTGATAAATTGATTGAAGGCACAATAGAAAATTTAAAAAGTGTTGTAGATAGTAATAATATTGTAGGCAAACCTATTGTTAATGGTGATTTGGTGGTTGTACCAATATCAAAAATTACATTTGGTTTTGTAGCTGGTGGCGGTGAATATGGCACTAGTTATGATAGTGAAAGAGAATTACCACACGCAAATGCAAGTGGTGCAGGTGTTAATATGCAACCAATAGGCTTTTTAGTAAGTGAAAAAAATCACGTTAAATTTGTTAGTGTGGACGAAAGTCAAGGAGAGGGAAAATGGTCGGAATTAATTCAAGCAGGAATGAAATTGTTAAAAGACAAAAAATAATGTATATAATTATCAGTTTATTTGCTGTAGTAGCTTTATTATCTTGTTGTGTTATATTTTCAATTAAAATAAACAACTATTCAGACGATTTTAGTACTTTTAGTAACAATATTGCTAGTGTAAATAAAAACGTATCCTCATCATATGCAGTAATGGAAATGGATAGAAATATTTTACTTGATGGTAAAAATGCCGATTGCAGTTTGCCAATGGCTTCAACAACAAAAGTTATGACTGCATACATTGCTTGTTTAAGTGGTAAATTACAAGATACAGTAATAATACCTAAAAGTGCTGTTGGTGTTGAGGGGTCAAGTATTTATGTAAAAGAGGGCGAAAAGTATAAACTTATTGATTTGGTTTATGGACTTATGCTTCAATCTGGTAATGATGCTGCAGAAGCAATTGCCTTGTATTTAGGTGGTTCAATTGATGGGTTCGCACAACTAATGAATGAACAAGTACAAAAGCTTGGGCTTAAAAATACTCATTTTGTAAATCCGCACGGCTTGCATAATGATAAGCATTATACAAGTGCTTATGATTTAGCTTATATTACTTGTGAGGGATTGAAAAACGAAGATTTTGCTAAAATTTGTTCTACTAAGATATATAAATTTCAGTTAGAAACTGGTGAAAACAAATGTTATATAAATAAAAATAAGTTATTAAATTTATATGATGGTTGTATTGGTGTTAAGACTGGCTTTACTAAAAAAGCAGGTAGATGTTTAGTATCTGCAGCTAAAAGAAATGGTGTAACCATTGTAAGCGTTGTTTTAAATCACGGTGATATGTGGAATAGTAGTATGGCAAATTTAAATCGAGGATTTGATAAAACTCAAGGCGTTGTAATTGCCAAAGGTAATGAATGTTTTGCAAAGGTCAAAGCACCAAGCGGTCAGATTTTAAATTTGGGCTTTAATGAGGATATTACATTTTCAGCGTTAAAAAATGAACAGATTAATATAACTTATGATATAAAATTAAATAAAAACTTACCAGAATTAGTTCAAAAAGGCGAAATTGTAGGGGAAATTCAATTTTTTAATGATAAACACTTGCTTTTTACTAAAAAAATCTATACTATTTAAATAGTAAATAAATTTTACTATTTTAGTTGGATAGGATATTTGCCTATTTAGCTTGTAAGTTACATTGTAACAAAGGAGAAAATATGGCAAGACTTGAAAGATTAAATAAATTTTTGGCACAAAGTGGAATTGCATCAAGGCGTGGTGCTGACCAAATAATTGCAGATGGCAGAGTTAAAGTAAATGGCAAAGTTGTAAGTGAGCTTGGTGCAAAAGTAAATATTTATAATGATACAATAATGGTAGACGATATAGTTTGCAAACAAAATAAAAAATGCGTTGTAATTATGTTTAATAAGCCAAAAGGATGTGTAACTACTACCAGTGATGAGAAAGGCAGAAAAACTATATTTGATTATGTTGATATAACTTCACCAAGATTATTCCCAATAGGAAGATTAGACTATGATTCTGAGGGGTTATTGTTATTAACTAATGATGGTGACCTAGCAAATAGAATTAGTCACCCTAGCTTTGAGATAACAAAAACTTATTTAGTCAAAGTTAAAGGCGAAATGCCTGAACATAAACTTGCACAGCTTAGAAAAGGTGTAATGGTTGACGGAAGTTTAACAAAACGTTCAAAAGTAAAGTTACTTGAGTATAAAGACGGCATTTCTAGACTTGAGGTAACAATCAGTGAGGGTAGAAATCGTCAAGTGCGTAAAATGTTTGAGGCAGTTGAAAGGGAAGTTATTTTCTTAAAAAGAGTAGCTATTGGTGATTTGCGTTTAGGTGGTTTATCTCGTGGTGGATATAGATATTTAAACGAATTTGAGCTTGAATATTTAAAAACTTTATAACTTAATTGTATTGTTTCTAAAAATAAATATAAAATAAAAATAAATCGTTATATAGCAAATACCAAATAAATTACCTCAAAAAATCTTGAGGTAATTTATTTATTTTAAATGATAATTTTTAATTTTAAATAATGTCGCATATATCATTACAGATAAAGGTAATAATGTTAATGAGCATATTGGAACAACTAAAGCAGGTATATATTGTTCTGGCTTTGTTGTATCAATTTTTACACCAAAAAATGCAATTATTAGTATTACAACCATAAAGGCAATTAACAAAATTATTGATGTTAGCAATGCATTATTAAGAGTTAAGTTATTACGTTTTTTTCGTAAAGGAGAATTGCTCCAAACAATAGTGCAACCAATCGGCAATAATAAGCCGACAAGAGCAAATCCTAATGAATATCCCCATTGCATTCCTGCATCTTTACCTAATAAATAAGTTAATAAAATGAATGCTAGGTATATTGTATATGTTATCCAAGACCAATCTCTAAGTAATTTATTAGAATAATAAAATTTACCAGAGTAGTATGTAATTGAATTGCTTTTTTGATAATTTTTTAATGTAATATTCTTTTTAGCTAAATTTTGCTTTAGCTCTGCCATAGTAATTTCGCCATCGTATTCGTCTAAAATTGCTTGTTTTTGAGCTATCTCATTATTAGCCAATCTAGTTTTTTCGTTTACTGCAATTACTTCTTCAATCATTCCAACATAATCAATATTATTATCAATATAATCATTGTGATTTATTTCATTATTGATTTTTTGTATATGATTTTTTGAGTTATAATCATTATTATAATAATCTGGCTCAGTAAGTTGAGTATTGTCATAACTGCTTTGATTATTTAAATCGTAAGAATTACTATTGTGATTGTCATCAACATTTTGACTTTTTAATGAATCGTATTCTTCAGTTACATTTTGCTCAATATTGTTATTGTCAATATTATTTTGATTGTAATCATTAAGCGGTTCAGTAATTTGCTCAATATTTTCTGTAACACAGTATTCTTCAGTGCTGATGTGTTCGTCTTTCACTAAAAAAGTTGCTTGAGCTTCATTATCTTCAGTATTATCTTGATTATTATATACTGCAAAATTGTTTACATTTGCAAAATTATCATCTAATTCATTATCCTCATTAGGTGAATAGTTATCTATTTTTGCACCAGTGTTCCTATCAATATAAACTGGTTTTTCTATCTCAATGTATTTAACAACAACCTTTTCCTCAGTTTCTTTTTTAGTACGTTTTGTAAGCGGGCGATAATCTGAAGGTTCAAAAGGTTTTTCTGCATCTTTATCAAATTCTTTATCTGACAAAAGTTTATCAATTATTGTTCTTGCAAATTCCCATTGGCTTTGGTCAGCTTCTAAAAAAGCTCTACCTTCATCAGTTAGTCTGTAATAAGTACGATTAGCACCTTTTGTTTCTTCACCTGGGCAGGAAAGTACTAAACCTTGAGTTTCCAACCTTTTTAAACTGCTATATAGTGTAGGCTGTTTAACAGTGTATAAATCATCACTAAGATTTTTTATTTCATTTAAAATTTCCAAACCATATTTGTCGTTATCTTGCAATGTACGCAAAATTATTGTATCCATATGACTTCTAATTAAATCAATATTAGTGTTATCCAAGTTAAACCTCCTTTTAATTTTAAATCATTATTTTATTAATAAAGCTGTGAACTATTAAATCCAGTAACTAGTGACTAATTGCATTCAACTTTAATTCACATATTTAGACAACATTTAATTATAAAATTTAAAACAAATGTTTTATTACTTATACTTAAACAAAGTAGTATTTTATCAAATTTATTCATTAGTTGACAATTTATTTTAAACTTGCAAAAAGAGTAGTGTAAACTACAAATTTGTAATAGCTAGTTAAGTAAAAAATTAAAATTTGCTACTTAATGTTTATATTTGCCAAAGCTATCGCGAAGCGGGGCGAAGCCACATTTTGCAGTAGCTGAAATAATTCAAACAAGTAGGACTTGCAAAGCAAGAAATTGCGACAGCAATTTAAATTTTAATGTAAATTAAAATTTGCTACTTAATGTTTATATTATAATATATTATTATAAAAAAGTCAATAAAATAATAAAAATTTAACAATATTATTCTATTTTAGAGCATTTTTCATAATAAAAGGGGAGTGAAATGCAAAAGATTAAAGGAAAGTAAAAGTTTTTTTACTTTAAGTTAAATAAACTGAATATATTATTTTGCTACTTAAGGGAATAATTGCATAATCCCTTGATTTTACTGGAGTATATGTAGTTTTATTATATAAATTATGAATCAATTATTGTATTGAAGCCTCTTTTTAACTATTCGCAAAAGACAAGTTTTACGAAAAGTAGTGGCTAAAATAGCACTTTTTTATTTAATTTCAACTAATTTTTCCATATATTTTTTAAAAATATTATATTAATATGTAATAATTTATTAAGAATATATTTTAACTTTATACATATTTATATTTTACCATATCATTATAACTTAATTTGTTAATAATAATTATTGTTATTTTATTATTTTCTCCACTATGACAAATGTTTTTTTTATTAAAAATTTTAAATATATAATTAATACTTTTAATAATCTGTCATTGATTTTATTGCAAACAGCAAAAAAACATTCGCACGAAATTATGATAAAATAAATTTAATATGACTGAAATAATTAATTTACCTACTATATAAATGAGTGCAAAATATATTAGATATTTGCAAGAATTTTTACAATTAAAACAAAAATAATTTTATTGAAAAATTAATCTATTACTGCATTTACTTATAATTTAATATTATACTAATCATATGCTAATACTTCTTTATAGTTAGATTTTATAAACGTTTATTAATTATATAATCGATTTGTATTAGTTATTTTAATTTAATTATTAAAATACAATTTAATAATGTAGGTTATTTTATAATTATTTTATATAAATTAAATTTTTGTTTTGCGAAAAGTATTGAATTTTTTAGCTAAATATGCTATAATAAAAATATGGAAAAAAGTTATTTTGATGAACGCCGTTTGGATACAGAAAGTAAAATTAAAGAATTATTATTTGAATTACCTGAGTTTGTTGAGGATTTTTTTATTGGAATTGAAACAACAACCTCACCTTTAACTCGCTTGGGATATGCAAGAGATTTGTTAATATTTTTTGATTATTTGTATACTAATTCTCGTAAGTTTTATGGTTTGGATAAAGATACTTTTGCTTTAAAGCATTTAAATAAGGTTGAAGCATTTGATATAGAAAAATTTATATCTTATCTTACTCATTATGTATATCACGGAAAAGAATATTCAAATTCATTAACTGCAAAATCTCGTAAATTGGCATCAATTCGTAGCTTTTTTAAATATATGTACAACAAAGATTTGCTTGACGGAAATGTTGCATCTAAAGTTGATATGCCAAAGTTACACGAAAAACCTATAATTAGACTTGAACAAAATGAAGTATTTGAAATTTTAGAGCTTGCAGAAAATGGAACTTCTCTATCTAGCAAACAAAAAGTTTATCACGAACTTAATAGATTAAGAGATATTGCAATTTTATCTTTATTTTTAGGTACAGGAATTCGTATAAGTGAACTTGTAGGAATTAATATTGACGATATTGATTTTTATACCAATTCTTTTAAAGTTACTCGAAAAGGTGGAAATCAATCAATACTTTACTTTAATGACGATGTTTCAATTGCTCTACTTGAATATTCTGAAAAAAGACAGCAATTAAAAGCAATTGAAAAAGATGAAAAAGCTTTCTTTCTAAGTATGCAAAATAAAAGAATTAGCGTTCGTAGCGTTGAATTATTAGTTAAAAAATACGCAAAAATTGTCTCACCACTTAAAAATATAACACCACATAAATTACGTAGCACATTTGGTACTAATCTATATCGTTCCACTAAAGATATTTATGTGGTTGCTGAACTTTTAGGACATAAAGATGTAAATGTAACAAAGAAACATTATGCCGATATTAGCGAAGAAATAAAAAAAGAGGCTTCAAAACAGGTTGAAATACGTGAAAAACCAACAAAATTTGACGAGTAAATATTATCTTGTTTACTAACTATTTTAGTATGATGCCCTATTATGTTATAGTTTTTTAACTTTACAAATTGATTTTTGTATGCTTTTTTAGTAAATTTAATTATGATTTTCAGTTTAATTTTTGGTTAAATAAATTACGATTTTTAAAGTATTGTTTAAGCAATTTAAATTTGATTTTCAGTTTGATAATTAGCATTTTTAATTGTGATTATTTGAGTATAATAATAAATTTTTTATTGATTTTTATTCGATTTTAAAATAAAGATTTTTATTAATATTTATTTTTGTATTTGATTTATCTTTAAAAATAAGGTAAATTTTTATTTTACTTAAATATTTATGCATTTTAAATATTAAATTAAGCTTTAATAATAATTTTTAATTTTTCAATAGAATTGTGTGTAAAATTTTTTTATTTAATGTTTATTAATAACAATAAAAAATATTGGTAAAATAAAGCATTTAATTTGTTTTTATAATAAAAATTTTTAATATATATTTAATTATTCATAAATAACAATAAATTAAGAACAATATAGGAAATAAGTTTAAAATATTATGAAAATCATTTTAACTAATCAATTTAAAATTTTATTTTTTTTGCAGTATTATGATAAAAATGTACAATTACATACTCATTTTTTATTTAAATAATTTTTAATTTTTTGTTTAATTTTAATTTATAATGTTTGAATTTTTATTTTTTTGTCAAAATATATTATTTTTTTACCAAATTTATTTAAACAAAATTAGACTGAAAACTTATTCTGAAAAGATGTTTGATATTTATTTTAAACAATTAGTAATAAAAGTTTTTGTGTAAATAAGCTTTATTAAAGTAATGTGATTAATAAGAATGATTTATTATATAAAATACTTGAGATTTAAATGTTTAAAAACTTGAAAATATAAAAAAATGTGGCTTAGAACCACATTTTTTTATATCAATAAGCAATATTTATTAATTTTTTTAACTTTATTAAATATTTTAATGTTATTTTTTAGCATTAAGCAATTCTTGAACACACATAATAACTGCAAGTTTAACGTGTTCATAAGTTAAACCGCCTTGAACATATGCAATATATGGTTCTTTTATTGGCGAATCTGCTGACAATTCAATACTTGCACCAGCAACAAAAGTACCTGCAGCCATTATAACTTCGTCATCATAACCTGGCATTGCCCAAGGCATTGGCAAAACATTACTATCAATTGGTGATGCCTTTTGTATTGATTGAACAAAGCTTATCAATTCATCTTTTGTATTAAATTTAATTGACCTTACAGTATCATTGCATTTTGCGGTAGGATTTGGACAAACCTCATAACCTAAATCACTGAAAACTTGACCAAATAAAGCACTGCCTTTTGTTGCATTCATTGTAATATGAGGTGCAATAAAAACACCTTGATAAAAGTATTGATATCCATATGTATATGAGCCAATTTCCATACCAATAGATGGAGATGTTAATCTAAAAGCAACTTGTTCAACCGCTTTTTGAGTTCCAGCTATATAGCCACCAGTTGGAGCTAGACCACCACCAGCATTTTTAATTAATGAGCCAACCATTAAATCTGCACCTACATCAGTTGGCTCAATAGTATCCATAAACTCACCATAACAATTATCAACCATAACGATTATATCTTTATTTAGCTTTTTTATAAAGTTAATTACTTTACCTATTTTTTCTACAGATAAAGCGTCACGCCATTCATAACCACGTGACCTACCAATAAAAATTAGCTTTGGAAGTTCAGATTTTATTGATTTTTCAATTGAATTCAAATCAAAATCGTTATTCAATAATTCAATTTGTTCGTATTTAACACCAAAATCTTTTAGTGAGCCTATATTTTCACCTTGAATTACAGACATTAAAGTGTCATATGGTGAGCCAGATATTGCAAGCATTTTATCATTAGCACGCAAAATACCAAATAAAGCAAGTGTCAAAGCGTGCGTGCCTGATGCGATTAAAGGAGAAACAACAGCTGACTCACAATGAAAAATGTCAGCATAGACTTTGCATAACGTATCACGACCGATATCGTCATAGCCATAACCAGTAGTTCCGCTAAAATGCCTTAACGCTACATTATTATTTTGAAAAGCTTCCAAAACCTTTTTTTGGTTTAAAAAAGCTATGTTTTCCAATTCTGTATAAAAATTGCTTAGCTTTTTTTCTGCATTATTTACAATTTTTAAAACATTTGTATCTATATTCATTATAACCTCTTTATGCATTTATTATCTTTAAACTATAATTAATTTTCATTTATCAAAAATATTGCAAGTATAAATTAAAAAAGTATACTTATTTAAAACTAAATTTTTGTAAATATTTTTGGTGATTTTAATTTATTATACCAAAAATTTATTTAGCAATTCTTGGGGTGATATAAAAGTGGCAAATTTATATCTTTTAAACCAAGTAATTTGTCTTTTTGCATAATGTCTTGAATTTAAAATAATTGAGTTTTTAACTTGATTTATATCGCATTTTTGCTCAAAATAACCTTTAAATTCTTTATAACCTATTCCTTGCATACTTTGCATATCAAATGTTAAACCATTTTTAATCAAATTAGTAACTTCTTCTAGTAAACCATTTTTAAACATTATGTCAACGCGTTTTTTAATTCTGTCATACAAAATTTCTCTATTCCAGTCTAAAACATACATATCAATATCATAAACTAGATTTTTACTTTGTGCTGAATTAGATTTTGTATTACCAGTTAGCTCAAATATTTCCAATGCCCGAATTAAACGTTTTGTATTGTTGGGGTGAATTTTTTCAGCATCAATAGGGTCAATTGCTTTAAGTTTATTATGTAAATATTGCTCTCCATATTGCTCAAGTTCGGAATAAAGCTTTGCCTTAATTTTTTCGTCAGACTTTGCACAACCAAAATTAAATGGATAAATTAAACTTTCAAAATATAAACCAGTACCACCAACTAACATTGGTAATTTTCCACGATTTGTTATATCAATAATTATCTCTTTTGCTATTTTAACAAAATCAGATACGCTAAAAGATGATTCTGGATTTACTATATCAATCATATGGTGAGGAATATTGTCCATTTCTAATGAGGATATTTTTGCTGTTCCAATATTCATATTTCTATAAATTTGCATAGAATCCATAGAGATAATCTCACCATTAAGCTTTTTTGCAAGTTTGATTGCAACATCTGATTTGCCACTGGCTGTAGCACCTGCGATTGCCAAAACTTTTTGCATATTAAATTATCCTCTTAAATACTTTATCAATATCTTTTTTATTAAACTTAATAATTGTAGGTCTGCCGTGAGGACATTGAACTGGTTTATTTTGCTCGATATTTTTGATTAAACTTTCAATTTCAAAATCACTTAGTTTTTGACCTGCTTTAATTGCAGATTTACAAGCTTTTTTTGCAATTTCATCGTGCAAAATTTCTTTAATATCAATGCGTTTTAGCTTAAACTTTTCCTCAAGCAAACTATTGATAAATTTTTCGCAGTCAAAGTTTTCAAAAATAATAGGTACACTATTAATTTTATATGTATAGTCACCAAATTGCTCCATTTCAAAGCCAAGTTTGTTTATATCCTCAAGTAATTCCTCAATAATTGTACAATCTTGTGGTGATAGAGTTACTATTTGTGAGGCAAGCAATGGTTGAGTTGCTATATTTTTGCTTTCTAACTCAACAATCAATTTGTCATAAATTAATCTCTCGTGTGTTGCGTGTTGGTCTATAATATATGCATTAGCACCTTTTGTAACAATTAAATAACAATTAAATAATTGTCCTATTATCCTATGATTTAAAGAAAACTCCTCTTCAATTTCAGAAAATAAGTCACTTTCAATTTGTGGCTTTTTGATATTTGGTAATCTAGTTTCAGCAACAGAATCACAAGCTTTCAATATTGGAGAATTGTTAGGAATTTCAAATTTTTTGTCTGCCTTAATATTGCTAAATTTATTTAATAAACTATTTTCTTTAATATTTGTAGCATTATCTAAATTGCTAGTTTTTTCAATATTTTGATTAGCTTTTTGAGATTTATTTTCAATATCTTGAACTTTTCCTAAATTTGAAATTCTATCTAAAATATTGTTTAAACTTGAATTTTGTTCTATATTTTGGCTTAATTTAGAATTATTTTCTGATTTTTGTTCTAAATTAGACGTATTTTCATAATTATTTTGTTTGTTTTCTTCAATAATGCTTGCAACGATTTTATCATTTTCGGAAGAATTATTTTCTGCTTCAAAATATTTTTGATTTCTTTCTAAACAATTTTTTACTGCGTTATATATGCTACTGAATACACTTCTAGGGTCACTAAATCTTACATCAGTTTTATTAGGTGTAACGTTGACATCTAGCATATCAAAAGGCATTAAAATTTCCAAACAAAAAATTGGGTAACTTCTTTTCATTAAGCTATTGCCATATGCATTGCTTACTGCTGTTTCAATGAGTGAATTTTTTATTAACCTACCATTTACAATTGTAGTTTGAAAAGTACGATTTGATTTTGTAGTATTTGGTAGTGATATATACCCTCTTACTTGAATATTATATCTTTCACTTTCAATGTAAACCATATTTTTGGTTATTGAACTTGGATAAATTGAATATAGTGCATTTTCTAACCCTTTACCATTAGAGTTGAAAATTACTTTTCCATCTGCAACATATTTAATTGCTACATTTGGATTTGCAAGAATTAAACCTTGAACGATGGCTGTAATTTCGTGTTCCTCAGATTTTGGTTTTTTTAAGAATTTTTGTCTTGCAGGTGTATTGAAAAATAGATTTCTTACTTCAATCGTTGTTCCATAATTGCAATCTACATCAGTTATTTCCTCACCTACACCGCCTTTAATACAATATTTGCTCCCTACAAATTCGTCAATTGCTTTTGTGGTAAGTTGAACGCTACTAATTGCTACTATTGATGGCAAAGCTTCACCACGGAAACCAAGTGTAGATATATTTTCCAAATCTTCACTGCTTTTAATTTTTGATGTTGCGTGCGGTAGAAAGGCATTTTTTATATAATCTCGTGATATGCCGTGTCCATTGTCGCTAATAATTATACTGGTGATACCTCCATCAACAATATCAATTACTATGTTGTTGCTACCAGCATCAATAGAGTTCTCAACTAATTCTTTAACTACGCTTGCTGGATTTTCTACAACTTCACCAGCAGATATTTTGTTGTATATCTCACTTGGTAAAAGATTTATTACTTGCATAATGCCCTCCTTAGTAATACGTAATTATTAAATTACTTTATTTTTCTGACTTTTTCTTTAAGTTCACACAATTCCTGTAAAGCTTGTAATGGTGTTAAGTTGTCTATATCAATTTTTTTAATCATTTCAACTACTTCATCACTTATTGAATTTTCAAAAAATGATAATTGTTTTAAGTCATCTTTTTGAAAAATTTCCTTACTATCTAATAAAATTGAGTTTGTATCTTTAACTAGTTCGTTTTGTTCAAGCTTTTTAGATATTACGTTTGCTCTATCTAGTACAGTTTTTGGTAATCCTGCTAGTTTTGCAACTTCAATACCAAAGCTTTTATTTGCACCGCCACGTGTTACTTTATGTGTAAAAATAACTTGGTCATTTAATTCTTTAATCATTATTTTGTAATTTTTAACACCATCAAGTAGTCCTTCCAGTTCAGTTAGTTCGTGATAGTGAGTACTGAATAAAGTTTTTGTTTTAAAATTGTTTGTAATATATTCTATAACTGCCCAAGCAATAGCAAGACCATCACAAGTTGATGTTCCTCTGCCAATTTCGTCTAAAATAAGTAATGAGCTGTCTGTTGCATTGTTTAAAATTGTTGCAACTTCTGTCATTTCAACCATAAATGTACTTTGACCGAATGCTAAATCGTCACTTGCACCAATTCTTGTAAATATTCTATCAGTAATGCTAATTTTTGCTTCAGTTGCTGGAACAAAACAACCTATATGTGCAAGCAATGTGATAATTGCAACACTTCGCATATATGTGCTTTTACCTGCCATATTAGGACCGGTAATTATCAATGTACGATTATCTTTTTTGTCAATATTGTAATCGTTCGCAACAAATTGGTTAAAACCAATTATTTTTTCCACAACTGGATGTCTACCTTTAACAATATTTATAATTTCTATATCATCATTGATAACTGGCTTGCAATAGTTATTGTCAAGTGAAACTTGAGCGAAAGATACGAGTGCATCTAATGAGGAAATTGCGTTTGCGGAAATTTTTAAGCCAGTAATGTAATTAAGTAGTGTTTCAATCATTTGATTGAATATTTTAATTTCAAGTTGAACGGCCTTTTCGTCTGAACCAAATACAGCTTCTTGTAATTCTTGCAATTCTTCTGTTGTATATCTTTCAGCATTAGTTAATGTTTGTTTTCTTATATAGCGGAAAGGTATTAAATCTTTATAGCTGTTAGATACTTCAATGTAATATCCAAATACTTTGTTATAAGAAATTTTTAAGCCTTTAATGCCCGTAAGCTCACGTTCTTGAATTTGTAACTCAACTACTTTATTCTTGGCATTATCTTTGGCATTTCTAAGGAAATCCAAGTCACTATTAAAATATTTATTAATGAAATCTCCTTCTCTTACAATAGTTTTTCCATCTGATTTAAAGGCTTTTATAAGCAAATCTCCCAGCTCAAAAAAATCTCCTATATCATCATAGACTTTACGCAAAATTGGTACATTAATATCTTGTAAGGCATTTTTTATTTTAGGAAAATTAATTAAACTATCACCTAAGATTCTTAACTCACGTGGGTTTACTGTTTTGTATGCTATTTTGCTTATAATTCTTTCAATATCTTTAATTTTTGAAAGAGTGTCAATTAAATCTATTCTTAAAGCATTGTTTTCAACCAAATATTCTACACCATCAAGTCTTAGATTGATTTTTTTACTATTAATCAAAGGTTGGTCTAACCAATTACGCAACTTTCTAGCACCCATTGATGTCTTTGTTTTATCAATTACCCATAGTAACGAACCATATTTTTTGCTATCTCTGCTATTTTGTGTTATTTCCAAATTACGTCTTGTTGCAGTATCCAAAAACATAAAATTATTGTTTTTTATTATATTAATTCCAGTAATATGGCATAAAAATCTTTTTTGCGTTTCGCTTATATATTCCATTAAGCTACCAGCTACAGAAACAATTGGTCTATTTCCCTCACACTCAAAAATCTGTAAAGTTTGTGTTTTGAAAGTGTCTGTTAATTTTTTATAGGCATTGCCATAATTATATGTTGAGTCTACATATTTTTGAGGGGTAGGCAATTTTCCAAGTCTAATTGAAGCGATATTTTTAATTATTTCATAGGATGTGGAATTTGTTAAAATTTCAGCTGGTCCAATTGTTACAAGCATATCCTCAATAATGTTTATGTTTGCAGTAAGTTCAATTGCATTAAATTCACCAGTAGAAACATCAAGCCAAGCAATTGCTGAACTGCTTTTTTCTACAATTACGTTTGCAATATAATTATTCTTTTTCTCATCTAGTATGACATCTTCAATTATTGTACCTGGAGTAATTACTCTAACTACCTCTCTATCAACCATTCCTTTTGATTCTTTTGGGTCAGATACTTGTTCACAAATAGCAACATTGTTGCCAGATGCAAGTAATTTTGCTATGTAAGAATCAACAGCGTGGTAAGGTACTCCACACATAGGTGCTTTTTCCTCAAGTCCACAATCTCTACCAGTGAGTGTTATGTCAAGAATTTGTGACGCCTTAATAGCGTCCTCAAAAAACATCTCATAAAAATCACCAAGTCTAAAAAGCAATATCGCATCTTTATAACTTTCTTTTAAGTTTGTATAAAATTCCATCATTGGTGAAAGTTTTTTGCCATTTTTTAAAGGTTTGCCTTTCATTATTTATCCTCCGTAATTGTCCCAAAAAGTGAGGCTGACTGTGAACGTGTGATAAAAACATTTTTAAAGCTACCTATTAGTGATTTGTCACCACTAAATGTAACAAGTCTACCACAATCAGTTCTGCCACATAGTTGACCATTGTCTTTGATGTCCTCTACTAAAACTCTGTAAACATTTCCTTCATAGTTTTTGCTTAAATCTTTAGTAATTTGATTTTGTAGTTTAATTAGTCTTTGTATTCTGTTAGATTTTATTTCATATGGTATTTGTTCCATTTCACTTGCGGGGGTACCTTTACGTGGTGAATATATATATGTAAAAGCACCGCTGAATCTAACAGTATTTACAATATCCATAGTATCCTCAAAATCTTGCTCGCTTTCGTTTGGAAAACCAACCATAATGTCTGTAGTTATTCCACAATGTGGCATTTTTTCTCGTATTTTTGATACTATTTCAAGATATTTTTCTCTTGTATAATGTCTATTCATTGCCTTTAGTATATTGTTACTGCCCGACTGAATTGGCAAATGAATATTTTTACATAAAGTGTCATATTTTGCAATTATATCAATAACTTTCTCATTTAAATCTTTTGGGTGTGATGTCATAAATCTAATTCTATGGTCACCTTCTATTTGAGCTAATCTCTCAAGCAGACCAGCAAAATCAATAGACTTATCTGCAAAATCATTACCATAAGAATTTACATTTTGACCAAGTAAAGTAATTTCTTTATATCCATTTTCAATCAAACTTTTACATTCCGCAATGATTGATTGAGGTTTTCTACTTCTTTCCCGTCCTCTAACATATGGTACTATGCAATAGGTGCAAAAATTATTGCAACCATACATAATGTTGACCCACGCATTTGGCATTGAAGTACGTGTATATTCAATATTTTCAATTACTTCTGGTTTTTCATCAGTTGGAACGCAAATAGTTTTTTGATGCTTTTGTTGTAAATTAATGATTGCATTTTCAAGTGATTCCAAATTATTTGCACCTAAAATTATATCAATATAGGGATATTTTTTAAGCAATTCCTCAGCTTTGCCCTTTTGTCCGCTCATACAGCCTACAATTGCAATAATTAGCTTTGGATTTGCACGTTTTATCTTTTTTAGCTTGCCAATATGACCTAAAATCTTTTGTTCAGCAGTGTCACGAATACAACAGGTATTGAAAACAATAATATCAAAATTATTGTCTTCAGTTGAGGTGAATCCAAGTTTTTCTAAACTTTTTGCCAACCTTTCTGACTCGTGTACATTCATTTGGCAACCATATGTATTTATTTTGTAATGCACAAAATCCTCCGATTGTGATTAATTTTAAAATTTTAGATTGTTAAGTAACTATGTTTAACTAAAATAACCTAAAGTTGTTGAAAAGCGTGGTGAAACCACATTTTTCAGTGACAACGATAATTCAATTAAGGATGCCTTGATTTATCAAGGTAATGGTGTTTTCAACACCGTTACTAAATTTGATTTTGTCAAATTTAGCAACATTTAAATTATATATTATTTTTATTATTTTTTCAAGTGATTTTTAAAGTTTTGATATTATTTTTAAAATTTATAATAAATAATTAAAATAATCGCAAAATAATATTGAGGTAAAAATATGAAAAAGGTTATTAAAATTACTGGAATTACTTTATTAGCAATATTGGGATTGTTGTTGATAACTGCAATAATTGGTGTATCGTATTTTTTTATATCTACAAATGATTTGACATTAGATATAAATAAATTAGACGGAAATTATAGAAATGTTCAAATTTTTGACAATAAAAACAATCAAATTTTGATAAAAAATAATAATTACACACCTATAAATGAGGTTTCGCCTTATATAATTGAAACTTTTGTCAGTGTTGAGGATAAGAGATTTTGGAAGCATAGAGGTATTGACATTCAAAGAATGTTGTCTGCAGTAGTTAAAAATATTACAAGTGGTAGTTTAAAAGAGGGTGCATCTACAATAACACAACAGCTAATAAAAAATACACACCTGACTATTGACAAAACTTTTGATAGAAAACTTGACGAAATTAGACTTGCATTAAAGTTGGAAGAACAATTAAGTAAACAAGAAATTTTGGAAAAATATTTAAATAACTTGTATTTTGGTAGTGGTATTTATGGAGTTCACGATGCGTGCCTTGCTTTCTTTGATAAGCTTCCAGCTGATGTAAATCTAGCTGAAGCCACAATGCTTGTTGGAGTTGTAAAAAACCCTGCAAAAAACTCTCCACTTACAAATTATGATGGTGCAATTGCTAGACAAAAGGTAGTTTTTTCAGTTTTAAGTAATAATAAAACTTTTAACGCAGAAACGTTGAATAATGCTAAAAATTACAAAATTATTCTAAAAAACGGCTTAATTCATAATAAAATGTATAAATCTTTTCTAAATAACGCTATTTTTGAGAGTACTTTACTATTAGGAATGGATGAAAAAGATATTGCAAGTAATGGTTATAAGATTGTAACATATATGGTTAAAGAAATACAAGAAAAAATGTTTAATGAGATGGAAAAGTATCCACAAGAATACAATTATGTACGTGCAAGTATTGACAATAAAAGTATGGGGGTTACGTCATATGTATCCAACTTGGCATTAGCTGATAACAAAATTAGCCGTCAAGCTGGGTCACTTATGAAACCTTTTAGTGTGTACTTGCCTTGTTATGAAAATAAATTGATATATGGCTTATCGCAGATAGTTGACGAGCCAATAAATATCAATGGCTACTCACCTACAAACTTTAACAATGTTTATCACGGCAATGTTAGTGTTAAAGAAGCTGTAGCAAATTCTTATAATATTCCAGCGGTTAAATTGTTAAAGGAACTTGGTGTTGATACAAGTGTTCAATTTTTATCAAGATTTGGAATTTGCATTGACGAAAGATTTCAAAATTTATCTCTTGCATTGGGTACAAATTCCATTTCACCTTTAAAAATTGCTTCTTGCTACTCTAGCATTGCAAATAATGGATATTATCAAGATGCTCAATTTATTAAACAGATTATTGATAAGGACGGCACAGTTGTTTATAGACATAATGAAAATAAACAGCAAGTTATTGATAATGATATAAATTATCAAATGCTGGACAATTTGATTGAGGTCAGCAAAAGTGGTACTGGTAAAAAATTGAGTAATTTGCCTTATCAAATTGCTTGTAAAACTGGTACTGTTGCAAATGCTGAGGGAAAAAATACTGATGCGTGGTGCTGTGGTATAACTACAAGTGACACTTTTATTGCTTGGGACGGCTCTACAACTGAAAAGTTTTTACCATCTAATTATGGTGGTAGTGGTTACCCAACTATGAGCGTAAAAGATTATGCGGAATTTATTTATAAAGATAATAGGCCTAATGATTTTAACATTCCAGATAATATTGTACAATTAAAAGTAGATAAAAATAAACTAATTAATGAAGGAATTGTACAAGCTATTAATGGTGACGATAAAATTGAAAGCATAAATGGTATATTTTCAATAAACAATTTACCTAAAGTTATATCTTATAATGTTGAATTTAATGTAAAAAATATGTTTTTTGAAGATATAATTGAGTTTTATGGTGAAAATGGATTTGAGTATAATATTTATGCAATGGAAAATGGTGAAAAGGTATTAATAAAAAGTGTAATTTGTAGTGGTGATATTATTAGAGTTATCTTGGAAAAACCACACATATTTAAACATTATGACTATTTTATTGAAATTGCAAAATAAATTTGTAAGTAGAAGGTATATTTTTCTTAGCTATTTATACTTTATGTTTTAAAAGCTTAGATAAATTATGTATTAATTATTAAGATATGTAATTATGTTTAATTGCTTGCCATAATTTAATAAAAGATAAATAAAATAAAAATAAGCAAGAAATGCTTGCTTATTTTTATTTATAATATGATTTTGACTCATTTTGTAATAACAATAAATAATAACATTTTCAATATAAGAAAAAATAGTTATAATATAAATCTTAAATTAATATTCAATTTGTATATTATACTCATTGATTTTATTATCAATTTTTATAATATATTTACCATCTGTCAAAGATGTTGTATTATTGTTAATTGTGAATTTTTGTGTGCCATTATTTGTGATACTTATTTGAGCTGTATATTTTTCAAACTCTAATTTAATTGTATAATTTTGAATTGCAGTACAAGGTTTTATTATAATTTTGTTACTTTCAAAATTTATACCTAAAATATCATTTAATATAACTTTGTAAAACCAAGAACAACTACCAGTATACCAACTCCAACCACCCTCGCCAGTAAGATATACATCTGCACTTAAAACGAAAGGTTCATTTTTATAATTATTGCTAACTTTTGATATATTAATTGGATTAACCATTTTTAAAATATCTATTGCTTTTTCAATATCATATTTTGCTAGAGCTTTTATATACCAAGCAACAGCGTGAGTATATTGACCGCCATTTTCCCTAACACCCTCTGGATAATTTGATATATAACCATAATTCTTTTTATCATCAAATGGTGGTGCAAGCAATTTAACAATACATTTTTCCTTGTTCTCAAGTGTTGCTGAAAATACTAATGCGTGTTTAGCTTTTTCATCATCTGTAACACCGCTGATAGTTGCAAATGCTTGACTTATTAAGTCAATTTTGCAATTATTACAATCTTCATTACCAAGCCACTCGCCGTCTTTTGTAAATGCCCTATTGTACCAGTTGCCATTCCAAGCTTTTTCAATACCAATCTTTAAATGATTTAAAGCCTTATCAAAATAGTTTTTATCACTTCGTGTAGCAAAAGCGTAAAATTGTTTTATTGCATAGTAACAGAACATACTTAACCATACGCTTTCACCATCAGTGTCATTACCAATATTGTTAAGTGCATCATTCCAATCGCCCTCACCAATTAAAAGCAAGCCATTCTTACCAAATTTTAAAGCATTTTTAAAGGCTTTGATACAGTGGTTGTACAAGTTTTCGCTAATACTTGATTTTTCAAATGCTTTATATAAATCTCTTTGATTTTTTGGAATTTCTTCACTTTTTAAATAAGACACATCAATATTCAAAATGTCTTTATCACCAGTAAAATTTATATATTCCGCAGTAACATATGGTAAGAATAATTTATCGTCACTAATTTTTGTGCGTACGCCTTCTGCATACCCGTGCCACCAGTGCAATACATCACCTTCAATAAATTGTCTTTCTGCACTTTTTAAAATGTGATTTTTCACATATTCTGGATTGCTATACATATATGCCAAGCAATCTTGTAACTGGTCACGGAATCCAATAGCACCACCAACTTGATAATAACCACACTTACTTGCAAGTCGTGCAGAATACGTTTGGTACATTAGCCAATTATTAAATAAACTATCAATTTCTGGTAAATCAGTTTTGATTTTTATTTTGTTTAGTGAATCAAAATTGTCAAGCGTTTGTTTGATTTTATCTGCAATATTATCCTCAGTATACCCCTTGATAAAGTCATAATCGCAAGATACTACAATATAAATAATTTTATTTTCATTTGCAGATAAATCAAAGTTTGTTTGGTTGTGAACAATACTATTGATTTCAATTTTGCTAGTAAATTCGTTGTTTATAATTGATATAAAAGCATTTTTACCATTTTTGCAATTTGTTATAATTGTTACATTATTGTCATTTTTAATTGCAATATTTTTCTTTTCTCTATTAACGCCCAAAGCGACTTTTAAAGTCAAATCAAGTTTAGCACTTTTTGAGTAGTTATTTGTATTTTTTATATTAACTATATAAACTTTACTTTTACCATCATCAATAATACTTTCCATACAATTTGCTTGTATACCATATGCGGAAAATACATAGTCAATGAAGCCTTGTCCATATTTTACATATCCACCACTAATAAAATTATTTAGCTTAATAACTTTATTGTCAACATATAAAATTAATTGCTCACTTTCTATTTTGTCATAAGCTTCTCCACGCCATTCAGTTATTTTGTCATTGCGTGAGTTTCCAAAATAGGTAAAGCCCTCACCATTATTCGTAGCAACAAATCCGCCATATTTTCCAGCAATTACATTGGAAAATGGTTTTTTGGTTGGTGTTGTTAAAATATAATTTTTCCCCTCAAATCCACCATAAGTGTCCACAATATCAAATTGTGGCAATGGTATACTATCACCAGATGTAATAGGAATTTTATTTTGTTTTTTAATTATATTGCCAATAATTATTTCACTATTAATTATTGTAAAAGCTACAGACCTTGCACTTTCGCAAACATCATTTTCTTTGCTAAAAATAACCTTTATATCCCAAAATTGTTCACGAATTTGTTTAAAATTCCCACTAAGTTCACCTTTGCAGAATATTGTATAATCTCCACAAAGCGGTTTTAATATTCTCAATGATTTTAAAAGCAAATTAAATAATGTTACATCTAAAGTATTTAGATAAATAATATTTTCCTCAATATTAATTCCATTCTTATGCAAAATTTGAACAATTTCTGCATTTTGCTTGTGTTCTAAACTTGTTTCACTATAACTTCCGTATTTAAGTTTTGTAGCAAGTTTTGTCAAGAAATCATAACTATTATTGCCAGCAAATATCTTTCGTATAGCCGATAATGTTGGTAATTTTGCAGAATAAATTAAATTATACACTGCTTTTTTGTCATTAATCTGTGAGAGTTTGTTTGTAAGTTCGCTATAGCTTTCTGAGTATATCAGTACTTGATAATATTCAAAATTATCCATTTTTGAAGTATTTACATTGCAATTATAAGTGAAAAATGGATAAACTACATCACCAAAAGAATTATCAAATTCCTTTTCATTAAAGGTGATTTTACCAGTAGTTATATCATAACAATTACTTTTATTAGTTTCAAATATAACATTATCCAAACCGATTATTTTAATTGCAACAAACTTTTTAGTTTCACCTTTACGTCTATAAATGATTGTATGGTCATCATATTTACTTGTGGTTATAAACATATCTTTAAAAGCTGGATGAGCAATGTAGTCGTCCTCATTTAATAAAGAGATATTGCCATATCCACGTACATTTATATTGTCAAAGCTACTACAATTAATATCAAATTTTCTCACTTCACCATTTAGGCAATTAGGAATATAAATTTCTTCTACTATTCCACGAGTTTTGTTTGCATACATAACTTTTTCGGCATCTATACTAAATGTGTAATCGTCTGTTGCCTCAAATTCGGGATAATATCCAACTTTTTCGTCATTATTAGAATCATAAATTTCATTTTTTAATCCAAAGTCATCAAAAGTATGGTGGTACTTAACTATATTAGTATTATAAATGCAACTCAAGTTATCACCAAAGCTATTAAAGTAACTTGTATATTTACCATTAGTCAGTATTCCAAAAGCATTTTTGTCATCTGAATGATAATTTGTCTTTTCAAATTTATCATATATAAAGTCTTCTTTTGGCTTTTTAAAACTTCTTTCTTGAATCGTTTTTTCACTAAGCAGAATTTTACTGGCATTGATTTGTGGGTCACTTTCAAAATAAGCGGAAATATTGTTGCCACAAATTGCGTTAGTAATGCTTGCTAAAATCATTCCTTGGTGATGACTCATATATTGGTATATAATGTGTTTTCTTGAAGTAATATCAATTGCTTCATAAAAACCATATTCGCCAAAGCCACATTCTTTTTTAATATTAATTAAGTTTTTAACGCTTTCTTTTGCATTGATACGCAATGCCAAAGCACTTGCATATGGTGCTATAACACATCGATTTTTACTATTTCTTATAGCAAGTTCTCTCATACCAAAAGAAAAATATTGATATTTTAAATTATCATCAAATTTATAGTATCCGCTTTCAGATATGCCCCATAAATTATTACATTTATTCTGTATTGCAAGCTTAACAACATTATTTTCAGTTTGATAAAGCAAAGAATTTTTTGGTGCTCTAATAAATATGTTTGGTAATAAATACTCAAACATTGTTCCGGACCAAGATACTAATGTGTTTCCGCCAAAGCCAACACAATCCCTAGATAAATTATCCCACGGCGTTGCATTTTGATAAAATGCGGAATACAAATAGTACAAAATTCTAGCTTCGCTTGCCATTAAATCGTAATAATTATCAAAAGTTTGAGTACGAACATTGTAACCAATATGGAATAGATTTTTGTGCTTGTCAAGCAACTCATCTAAATTTATTTCATTTATTAATTTTGTAACAATATCCACACCATATATAGAGTTTTTAATAATAAATTGACGTGCAACAATTAGACACGCAAGCATATTGCCATTATCAACAGAAGAGATATAAAATGGATAAGCTGGTGTTTTGTCCTCAACATTATACCAATTATAAAAGTTTCCATTGTATTTTTCTAGTCCCTCAAGCGTGTTTAATTTGCAAATTAATTTACGTTCAGCAGTAGCTTTATCAATTATTCCAAGTTCAAATGCACAAATCTCACTTAATAGTGAAAATCCAAGATTTGTTGGGGATGTGTAAGCAGATTTCCCGCCAAAAGGGCGAATTTGTATATTATCTGTAACCAATTCACTACTATTTTGTATTTCAAAATATTTATAAGTGCGTTTTGCTACTTCAAGCAAAAATTCTTTTTCACCTTTGGTAATTGTATCTTCCTCAATCTCTTTTAAAGAAGTTACATATAAACAAAGTGCAAGTGCGATAAAAATAGCACAATAACCTACTACATAAATATTGTTTATAAATATAATACTCAAAGCAAGCATTACTACACTTGGTGGCAGAATAAATTTGCAATAATTATTAAAGCTGTTTTTGGTTTGTGTTTGACTGAATGTTGTCCAAGTCAGCCTATTGGTCTTTGGTAAAATCAGGCATATTAGTGTATCTATAGCAACTAAAATATTGTTTACTGCATACAATGGTAGGATAAAGAAAGATACTACCATATCTAGTAATGTTCCTAATAGCTTTTTAACTACAAAAATAGGTCTAATATTGTGCCTAGTACCATCAATTGTAATTAACATCCTTATAAAATATTCAGTAAAAAATCCAATTAAAAATGGCACAAAATTAAATAAATTACCTGTAAGCATTGTTGCTAACAATGACATTAATAATGTCAATTTAGAAAAACCGCTAATAATATTTAACAAAATAATATGGTCATATATAGGTGGTTTATTTAAATTTTTCACTTGTTTATTATCATTTTTAATTTTATTTTTTATAAAGCCACCAAGTAATAAATCACCCTTAAACCATCTATTATGTCTTGCTAGTTCTGATGGTATTGAGTTTGGTGCATTTTCAAATGCTACTTCTGGCAGTTCACCAGTTTTTAGCACACTGCCCTCAATTATATCGTGGCTTAGTATTCTGTTTTGTGGGAATAGATTTTGTAATTTTGTATAAAAAGGCTCTAGTCTAAATATACCTTTACCACAAAAAATGCCTTTGCCAAAATAATTATAATAAAATGAATTAGTAGGCAAATAACGTGAATATCCACAGCTAAAATTGTATTTTTTGCCGTAAATCGTATTCATTGAATATAAATCGTATTTTGTTTTAAAAGTCATTAAATCATATTGTTTGTTTAATGGATGAATCATTCTACAAATACTATTTAAAATTGTATTTGGTATTAAACTATTATCGTCATCAAGAGTGGCAATAAAGGTTGGTTTTTGAATATTTTCACGCATTACATAGGAAAATTTACTATTGTCGTTATTCATTAAAAGCTCGCACAAGTCAAGTATTGCACCACGTTTACGCTCAAAGCCAGTATAATATTTACCTTGTTTTACTCTGCGTCTTACAAATACATTTATGTCCTCATAACTTGCAAGCTTTCCCCAAAATCTTTTGTTTAATTGTTCGTCACTTTCCTCAACTTCTTTATTAGATTTTTTGTAATCTACAAGCAATGCAAATTCTATATTCTTACCTTTATTAGATATTTCTAATTCTTTAATTTTGTTTGTTGCTTTATCTACATCATCTTGGCTTGCAATATAAATTGGCACAATTACCAAAGTTTTCGCACAATCTGGCAGTTCTTTTAAATCAAGCTTTGGTGTAGGCTTCTGTTTTAAAGTTACAGATAAAAAGCTAATAGCTAAATTGTTTATAAGCGGTAGTAAAAAGAATGGTGAAATAATAATTGTTACTATCATTAACGGAATGTTTACAGATGTTAAAAAACCGAAAATTCCAGTAATAGCAAGTGTTAGCCCCCATACTGCTAATATAAAGTAAATCTCTTTAATTTTTGTGCCTTTTTTATATGTTAAAATTACATTATTTTTTATATAATGTTTTAAAGTTTCATTTTCTTCAAATAAAAATTTTCCAAAATGTTCACCTGTAGCTTCTTGCAGTTCAAAAAGCTTTTGTACAGTGTGTTGTTCTTCAATTTTATGTTTATTGCTTACTTCCTCAATTATATTTAAATATTCTAATTTGCTTGCAATATCCATACTTTTATACAAATCATCTTTTTCAAGTAATTTGTTTGTATGATTGATTGAAAGCAAGTATACTCCGTCTAATTCCTTTTTAATAAAATTTAAGGAACAAATAATATTTGCAATAATATCAAAGTCATTTGCTAACTTTTCAGTAAAAATATACTCAATATTATCTAGATTTGCACTATAATTTCCAATTATTTTCTTATCATTGTTTAACTTGCCAAATTTGCTTCTAAAATACAAATAATCGCTTACTTCTGCTAAATCTTTGTCGAATTTATCAAATTTTGCAATATTTTCATAATTCTTTAGCGATTTTGATTTTTGTCCAATCTCTGCTATTTTGCAAACTAAAGCATATAAAATAGCAAAAGGCAACGATACAATTTCGTCAGATGATAGTGGCGTATATTCATTAAACTTGTCTATGATTGCTTTAATATTTTCTTTATTAATTTTACAATCAGTGCTTGAAATAATATATTCAGCAATCAATATAATTCGTACTTTGCCATAATTATGCGGAAGTATGGCAAAGTATTTATAGTTTTTATTGTTAAAACGTGACATTATGTTATGATAATTTTCATAAATTAATTTTTCATATTGATAAACTTCTTCATCGTTTGCAATTTTTTTGGAAATTAATTTATAAACTTTATCAATCTTTTTACTTATAGAAATAATTTGAGGACTTGCACCATAAGGTTTTGGACTGCGTAACTTCTCTGCTAAGTTTGCAGTATTAATTTTCAAATCATTCTCATTCATTTTGCTAATTAATTTGTGATTAAATCTTAGCTTGAAAGCCATATATCCAAATACAACCACAAGAATCAATAATCCTACAATAATGTATATCATAATTACCTCCGCATATGGCAATTATTTACAAATTAAATTTTTGTATACATTTTTTGAAAATATTGCATTTTTTAAACTATTTTTTTAAGAATTATTATAAAAAATATATAAAATTAATTTATATTAGTAAAATAACTAATATATAGTTAGTAATTAACATTGATAGGTCAAATCAAAATTTACTGATGAAATTAAATATAACTATAATATTTTAAAATTAATGACTTTTTCTTGTATTTTATATGAAATAAAATTAAAGAGAAACATTTTACAACTACATTAATTTTTTACAAAATTTGTTTTTTTGTGAACTTACATCATTAAAGTTTATCTATCTGCTGCATAAATGCAGAATTCTTGTATTATTTGTATTAAAATATTAATATAATAATTGAGTTGACCAGATAATCGCATTAATATGAGGAAAGTCCGAGCATCACAGAGCAGGACGCTGGCTAATTACCAGTGGAGGCGACTTCAAGGAAAGTGCAACAGAAATATACCGCACAATTTATTGTGTAAGGGTGGAACGGCGAGGTAAAAGCTCACCACACCTAAGGTGACTTAGGTGGTTATGTAAACCCCGTCCGATGCAAGAGAAAATGACATTATGGTTGCTCGCCAGTCAGACAATCGCTTGAGGTTATTGGCAACAATAATCCTAGACAGATGATTATCAAATACAGAACTCGGCTTATAGGTCAATCTCACCATTAAAAAACGGCTAAATAATAGCCGTTTTTTTTGTTGTAAATTTATAAAAATTGATATTTTAGGACAATATTGATAATTCTACAAATTGTGTAATAATTCGCAATATTATTATGAAAAACACCATAAAATATAATAAAATAAACAAAATTATTATAAATTAAGCCTATTTTTATAATAAAAGTATAAAAAAGGAGATTGATTTTCAAGTAAAAACCAATCTCTAAAAATTAGTATTTTTATTCATTATTACAGCAAATTTTAAAATTAAAAATTAGTTAAAATTGCTTACAATTTATTATATAATTCTTTTGAAAAATAACTTTTACTCATTAAAAATAATACATTGCATTTTATCTGGATTATTTAAAAACATCTTGTAAGTATTATAAATTTCTGTATCCTCATAACTGATTGGGGTAAAATTATCATTTAAATTTAATATTTCTCCATCTCTATATGACAGCAAAATTGGTGAATGTGTTACTATTATAAATTGTGCACCAGCCTTTGCTAAATGGTCAATAATACATAATAGTTTAATTTGGTTATTTGGTGACAAAGCAGATTCTGGCTCATCAAGTAAATATAAACCTTTCGGAGAAAATTGTTCAAATATTGCCAAGAACTCCTCCCCGTGAGACCTTATGTGCATACTTTTATCTGGACAAATATTTTCATATGCGTTAGCTAATGTGTAAAATGACTCTGCCCTCAAAAAATATTTCCATTTTGGTAATACAGCTGATTTGTATAAGGTTAAATATTCGTGTAATTCTGAGGTTGTGTTTATACTTTCAAAATTTAAATATCCAGAACCACCCTCTGGTGATAGTTTCATACAAACAGCAAGTGCTTCTATAATTGTAGATTTACCACAGCCATTCTCACCTACTAAAAAGGTGACATTTTTATTAAAATGTATTTCTGTTAAGTTTTTAATAATTGGTATGTTAAAAGGATATTCGTCAAAATCCTCTATCGCTTCCCGTCTAAGTTTAATACCTCTAATAAATAAAGAATTCATAATTAACTCAATTCCTTTATAAATTTGTTAATTTCAATAGCCATTTTCACTTTTTAATAATATATGTAATGCTAACAATCGTATGCAATTAATTTTGCATTCATAATTTCGGCAAATTTAGGTTATTATTAACTCAAAATTATCAGTATTCTCTATGAACATAATGAGTCAATTTAATTTTATTAGTTATTAAACTAATATCTTACCAAATAAAGTTAGATTTAGCAGTTTCACCATTGTCAATTAGTATGTCTTGTGCTGTCATTGATTTATTTATTACTGTTACAAAATATGCCCATTCAGCTATTTCTTCTACTTCTGCCCACTTTGGTATAAGTGTTTCATTCATTATTTGCTCCCAAAGTATTGGATTATTCATAACGTGGTCATTCAATGCAGTAATAACTCCTCCAGGTGATAAACTATTTGATGTAGCACCATATTTTGCAATACGTAAAGCTAAGTTTTTCATATAAGTAACCATACCGCCTTTACTTGCTGCATATTCTGGAAATTCTGCACCAGTTTGTGCACTAGCTGATGCGATAAACAATACGCTTTTTATTTTATCTTGTAAAGCATATTTTTCACTTATACGTATGCTACCTTTTAAATTAATATCAATATCTTTACCAGAGTTTTGCACTCCTGCATTATTTATCAATATTTCAATATCTTCAATTTTTGGTAAATCACCTAAAAAAACATCAGTTATAATATGAGTATATGCTTTATTCTCTATTGTGCTAGGTTCAATATCAATGCCAATAACATTATGCCCACAATGCAGAAACTTTTCAGCAATTGCCTTACCTATCCCTTTGCTCGTTCCCGTTATTAGTACTTTCATTTGCAATCTCCTTAGTTCTCAAATTAAAATATTCTTGTCCTACGCCTTTGTTTTTCCATTTTTTAGTAATCAAGTAACCAGGGTAGAAAAATATTCCCTCGCACAATAGTTCAACTATCATACCAGTAGCGGCACAAGTTAGACATTGAATAATTGACCAGCCAAAAAAGAAATGACTTACAATTAGTGCAAAAACTAAATTATCTACAAATTGTCCAATAGCAGTTGAAATGTATGTACGTATAATATAAACGCCTAAACCATCTGAATTTTTCTTAAATAACTTACCTATACCATAATTAGAAAAATTATTTACTATTGCTGATACCAAAAATGCAATAGTACTTCCTAAAACAACATACCAAGTTCCGCCAAAAGTATTATCTAACGCATTATTTATTATACTTTCACTATCTGCAACAAATGATTCTCCCCACATTCCTGGAATTATACTACCTAAAAACATCAAAAAACAAAAGAAAAGATTAATTAGTATTGCTAAAATAGTTATTTGATTTGCAGCTTTTGGACCAAAATGTTTAGTTACTATGTCCATTGTAAAAAAAGCAAACCACGACACAATTATTCCGCAATCACAAGCCAACCATTCTAAAGGTATATTAATGCTTTTGTTCGCTAGCAAATTCATTGCGAAAACTGACATAATAAAAAGTACAACTACTACTGTAGGTATATTTTTCATTAGTACACAAAATTCTTGCCATTCTTGTTTGATTTTTTGTTTAAACATAAATTCTCCTTTGTAATAACTCAAGACAATGTAACAAAAAAAGGGCATAAAATGCCCACCCTTCCCTAGTTTTGTTTATAGACAGGATGGTTTCGAACTGTCTTGTATTATTCTAAATTATTATTAATTAAATGTATAATATCATACTTTTTCACAAATGTCAATAAATTAATATCTTGTATACAATAATTTATTAAATAAATATAATTTCAATTTAAAGAAATTTAAGTTTCTATCTTAATTAAATATGTTAATAATTACAAACAAAATTAAAACTATTTTAATTAGTATAAAAATTAATAGCTTTCAAATTTTTGCAATACAATCTTAAGTCAACATTAGTGTGCATTACTACAATTTTTATATCATAATTGCCCGCTGATATTTGTGTTGTGATATTTTCATTACAAGTTTTGTTTGCTATTTCATTTATATCTTTTGTTTCTCTATTACAAGTACTAGTTTAAATTGCCCACTTGAAATATTTAGGTTGATATTAAAAACTTGGTTATCCTCACACCTTACTGATTTAATTTTTTTAACACCAGTAAAATCTTCTATATTAGTTGAATAAACTTTTCTTTCCCATCTATGCGTTTGCCACTTTTAATAAAAACAATTTTTTGTTGATGAAATTTTACTATTGTCATAAAAAACGCTTTCGTATTTTTCCATAGGTAAATTGGTTAATACTATTGAAAGTATTATTGTGATAACAATAGCAATTGTTGCACACGTACCACCTATTACCTAAATAAGTTTTTTATTCATTTAACCCTCTTGCTTAATTGATATTTGTATCAAAATATTATTCAATATTTTCTTTTTCCACATTAGTTGAATCTGTATTAGTTGTATCTGTTTGCACTTCAGTAATTGGTGAGGTAATATTGTTTGGATTGAATTTACCTTTTTTCATTATGAAAAATGGCAATATAATTAAAACACCTAAAACTAGACCAAAAATCATAGAAACATTATGGCAAATGGTTGTCCAACCAAAGCTAACAACATAAGTTGTTAAAATACCATAAATTGCGGATATAATTATTGTCGGTTTGTTAATTTTTTTAAAGCTTTTAATATCAAAAAATATTGATGCAAGTGAAAGTCCAATTAAAGCAAAAATACCTCCTGAAGCACCTACACTTGGCATTGTATAAATTTCTGCAACTTTTTCTGGTGCAATAACCGCAAATATAGGGTCCGTAATTAAAAATTGTAAAGAACCAACTAAAAAATAAATGATATATGATAACCACCAACCAAAACGCTTTTCAGTATAATTGCCTATAAAGTACAAACCAACAAGATTTGCAATCAAATGTAAAATATCTCCGTGTAAAAACATAGAAGTAAATTGACGATAAATTGCCATTCCACCTACAATTGACGAGCTAACTGCCATATGATTCATTAATAAGCCACCACACCAACCAAATATATAATTTACTGCTGGGGGAAGTTGGTCATCCCATAAAACAAAGCCAGTGTAATCTTTCGGAAAAGGTAAATATTTATCTAAAAGATAAAAAATTACTAGTAAGACAATCATTATATTGGTTACAGTAAAAATATCTTTTAATTTAATTTCTTTTTTTAAAGCTTTTTCCATAAGCACTCTCAACAACAAAATTTTAATAGTTATATTTATTTTAAATTAATTTTAACAAAAGAAACTCTTCTTTAACTAATAAATATCAAACATTAAAATCACCATATTAATTACAAGATAGGCATTTTGCCTCTCTAATATTATAACAAAAAATATATTCTATGTCAAGGTTTTCGCATTTTCAACTATCTAAAGGCTTCTGTAAATTGAGTTAATTTTTTAGCTTGCTACTATAGAAATAAAAGCAAAAAACGCACATCCAGTTAAAGTGTGCGTTTTGTTGAACTGGTGGAAATGAACTAACCCTATCCGAATAATTGAGTTTAATACCCAAACTTCTTACAACGTTCAATATCCTTTTGCTTATATTCTTCTGCAAGTTTGTTAGATAACTCTATTAAAGATTGTTTTTGCTCCTCAGAATAGATTGTCTTTTTCGTATGCCATTTATCAACCTTACGCACATCCTCACGTCTTACCACGAGTTCAGTGTCCGTAAATTCCTCAATATTGCGAACTAAAATTTCAATCTGTCCGCCGTGCTCAACATTAAACAAGATAGTCCCCATATCACCAACACCAAAGCCTTCTTTTGTATACTCTGGTCTGTCTCGTATTATCTCTACTAAATCATATTCCTTAAAATTTCTCAGTTCAGTCTCTTTATCTTTAAACATTTGTTCAAAGATAGCTTTTTCTTCTTCAGAATAAATTCTTTTTTCTTTTGGCATCTTATCTAATATTTGTATTTGTTCTTGTTTCCATCGGTCAGAGTGTAAAACTTTGTTAGTTGCTGGTCAACTATATCTACCATCCAATTATATGCACCAAAAGGATGTGTAAGTATACCTATATCCCCAACTTCACCCCAACCATATCCATAAGGGGCATAAATCAACTCAACTATATTGTTTATTTTCATTTTTCACCTCATTTTCTAACTTCTTATTTATTGCTTTTGCAATAGGAGTATTATTTGTAATTTCACCATTTTCTCTAACCATCCACCCAGACCCTTTATAATATCTTTTCCCATTATTTTCTAATAAAATATCTATTGTAATACGCTGACCATATTTGTTTAATGTGCCTAACTTATAATTCCCTTCTATATATGCTTTTAATGCTTGTCGCTCAAATTCTTTACATATGTATTCACTATCGTCAATAGTGTAACCTAAGAATTCTGATATTGGTTGTTTAGTTACTCCATCTGAATTATAACCACCAAATATATAATCCTTAATTTTACCAACAGGACATCTTGCAACACAATTATTCATTGTAGGTGTTGGAATCATTTCATATTTACAATGGCAATTTGGATGATGTGGTATTATTGGACTTTTGGGAGAATAAAACCAACAAGCATTTATTACTAAACATTCATCACAATGAGTTAATCCTCTTTGCATATGTTTGCATTTTACCCAACCATCATAAAAGATTTCGCCTTTATAATTTTCTTTTATAATCTCGTTTAATCTTTTCATAATTATATCATTCTCCTCTGCAAAATTTAACATTAAATAATTATTATTGTAATTCAATCGTTTGCTTTTGCGAGTGTTTTATGACATAAATTTATAAAACCTAAACCAAACAAATCGTTCGATTTAGGCTTTAGGTGGTGGACTATACAGGAATCGAACCTGTAACTAGCCCTTAGGAGGGGCTTGTTATATCCATTTAACTAATAATCCATAGATATTTAATTTTTGAAAATATAATAATATTAGGCTATTTTAATATTTTTGAGTTGTTATTTTAAACATTATATTATTTATATTGCAATTGTACAATAATTTTAAGTAAAAGTCAATCAAATTAATAAAATTGTAATGATAAATAATACTACGAAAAAAACTAACGCATAAATAGCGTTAGTTTTTAACTTTAGTTTAAATAACTTTTTCACCTTGACTAAGTGCTTTACTAAGTTTAAAAATTTCAGTTGTTAAAAATTCTATACGTTCAACCATAGGTTTACGCTTTTTAAACAACAATAAAACTTTTATACCAAAGATTATTGGTAATACCAATAAAACTGCACCAATTACAATATTAATAGTTGCCATAATAATTATACTAATTATTGCAGTTATTGCAATTAGTATATAACGAATTATAGTACTTTTTTTGTTTTGCCTTAATGTGTTCATTAATATTGATTGCTCTATTTCATATTCCTCTTTTTTACAAGCAGGACAAATACCACTATGGTTGGAATAAGCTGAGCAATTTATACACATTGCTTTGCCACATTTTTTGCATACTGATGATGCTTCTTTTGCTGGATGAATAAAACAATTCATAAGAATACCCCTTTAAAATAAGATTATGTATAGTCCTATTATAACAAAAATAGGATTATGTGTCAACCAAAAGTATGATACATAATCCTATAATTTTTAATTAATTGGGTTAGAATAATAATATAAAGCTATAGTAAATTAATAAATTATTATTATTTTTATTCTAATTGAATATTGAAATTACAAAATTGTTTGATACTAAAATAATATTATTGCTTTTTTTTAATTATTGGAAGTTAAAATTCACTTCTCATAATTTTGTTGCGGGTGGGACATGAATAGTATTGGTGATGTTATAGTTAACAGATTAATTAAATTTATGAATGAAAAAAAATTAACGCAATATAGACTTGCTCAATTAAGTGGTGTCCCATTTCCTACAATTAAAAGCATTATGCAAAGACGTACAAAAGACATTACATTAAAAACTATACTTATGCTATGTACTGGCTTACAAATTACCCCAAGTGAATTTTTTAATGACGAAAGTTTTATAAATATTATTTTGGAATAATAGAATAATTAATTTTTTAACAAATTACCAATCTGTTTTATACAAATAGCAAGAATTAATAGTTATTTAAACTAATTATAAAAAAGTAGCACACCAAAGTTAATCGCTTTGGTGCGTTTTAATATTAAGAATAAAATATTACTTTAAGATTTTGATTATTTATTATATTGCCTTATCAATATATAAATATTATTGAAAGTGGCAAGCAAAATATCTTAAGTTAAAAATGATATTTAAATATATTATTAAATTTAATGATTATTAAAACTAATTATGTTAAATCTTTAATTATTTTGCTAATGAGTTTTTAATGTGTTCAGCATATAATTTTGCGACATTTATATTTGTAATTTGTTCAAATGTTCTGAAAAATGCATTAGAATTTACTTCGCAAACAAGAGGCTTTCCGTGTTTATCTATTAATAAATCAATTCCGCAATAATCAAGATTTAATATCTTGCTTACTCTTTCGCATAAGTCTATTTGCTCTTGAGTTAAAGTTGTAGGATAACCTTTTCCTCCTACCTCAATATTTGAACGAAAATCGGCACTATTTTGTCTTAACATACCGCCAACACATTTGCCACCAATTACTATTACCCTAATATCTTTACCACTACTTTCTTTTATAAATTGTTGGAATAAATGAGGTTTTAATTTAACTTTTTCAGCAATTTCATTGAGTTCATCTTTATTATTAATAAGATAAATGCCTTTGCCTAAAGAACCATAACATTCTTTAATAATCATTGGATAGCCAAGTTCATTTTCTGCAATTTGCAAAATATTCTCTTGTACTTTTGCTTGTGGATAGTAGCAAAGCACTCCACCAATAGTTTTTGGCATTGGAATATCACTTTGAGCAAGTGCTATATGTGTTAGCAATTTATCGTCACAAATTTCAATTGCTTTTACGTTGTTAAAAATTTTAATATTTAGCTTTTTAAGCATTTGTAAAATGTGTTTATCTTTATCAAGATAAATGCAAAAATCTATATGTTTAAAATTACAATTAAAATTACCGCTACTAATAAAAACAGCTATTTCATTAGTGTAGACAATTTTAGTTTGAATGTTTAATTTACCAAGCTCCTCTTGTATTCTAAAAGCTTGATTAAGTTCTGTTTGTTTTTGAATATATGCATTTACAACTATTATTCCTATCATAAAATTAGTATAGCACAAACTTATAATTATTGCAATAAATATTCGGGACATAAATATCCCGAATAAAATAAGTTTTTATTTATTATTTTAATACTCTATTTGTGGTTACAAATTCAATTTCGCTTGATATTAGTGCTGTGTCGTAATTCAAAATGCTAATAATACTTTTATAAATATTGTATAATTCCTCATTATTATAAACTGATGTTAAATCTTTAGCTATAATATCTAATTGACTTTTTGAAATATTTATATTTAAATTTGTTTTAACACTCATACCATCAATAAATTCAATGCCGTCTTTCTTAATCACATTTAATTTTGCAGTTGGATTGTCTATTTGAACAACTTTATTGACAATTCCTTCTGCTGTAGTTTCAGCAAAAGTATCGTATAATATATGGTTTAAAGTAAATTCAGAATCATTGATTTTTTTATCGCATTTTTGGCAAATATAACCATTAGCTAACTTGCAGATATTATTTTTATCAACATTGATAGGAATTTCTTTTGCTACATTAATTGTGTTATCGCTTTGTGGAATAAAAGTAGTTATTGGATGACTAATTAATTGATGGAAAAAGTTTTGATAAATTTCATTATTTTCCATATTTTCAAAATTAATATCAATTTTCAGCGGTTTTGACAAATTTTCTTTAAACATATCTTTTACATTTAACAGCTCAATATATCCTTTTGCTTGACTTTCATTCATTTGAACATTTATCTTTAAACCAACTTTTGACCAAGCTTGCTCCAAGTGTTTTACTTTTAAATTTCCTTCTAACTTTTTGTAGTCTAGTACCATATCAATAATGCTTTTAACTTTATCATCAATTTTAACAGCAATATTTTTTCTTGTTTCAACATTAAGTAATAGCTTTCCGTTATCAAACTTTTTTTCTACATCTAAAACAAGATTATCTATATCCAATATTCCACCAATATTTAATTTTTTAAAGATAATTTGCTCCACACTTTCATTTTTTGTTGAATTATCCCAAACTTGCATTGTGCTATTTGTTAGTGCTTGAGTTTGCACCTCTTTTTTACAGCCTACTAATGTTAAAATTAATGTTAGTGTTAACAAAAACAATAATAATTTTTTCATAACTTTACTCCTTATATAGTTAGTTTGAAACAAAATTATTTATTTATGCAACTAATTAAATAAATTTAAATAAAAAATAAGCCACATTTTGTGACTTATTTAAACTTATCAAATTACTTTACGAAATAAAAATATATGTTATTACTTTCTAATTTTGTAAGTTGATTTTATTCCTATTCTTTCAATTTGTATACAAGATATACCTTCAGTTATGTCTTTTAAATAGTTTTCAAGCATACCAATAAAAGATACTAAGCTATTATTTGGGTCTAAAAGTTTGATTAATTTTGATAACATTTCTACAAATTGTTTTTTGTTATAAAGCAATTTAATATTATTAAAACCTAAGGTCATTTTACTAATATACTTGCTTTTAATTTGTATTACACTTGTAGTATTTTCAATTTGAACTTTTTCGTTTATAAACTGAGAATAACTTACACCAAGTATACTTTTAATTTGAGTATTTATATCATTAACACTATTATTTGAGTCGGTTGAGGCAATATATTCAATAGTTGATTTTACTAAACTATTAAGCTTTTCTGGATTAATTTTTGCACCATCTGTAGTTGGCTCAAAAATTGCAGAATAATGACTTGTAATCAATGCTAAAGCTTGTTTTAAAATATTGCCATAAGGTGTATTATAATCAATTATCACACTGCTACTTTCCGTTTTGTCATAAGTTGGAGTGCGATAATTTACTTTTGTTGTTACACTAAAGTCAAGTTTTGTATTGTTTTCACTCAAAGTAATATTACCTTTAAACTCTTCCAAATTGTCTAAAACTAATTGCAATTGTTCAATATTGCTAATGTTTAGTTCTGGAAACATTCCTAATACATTGTTGACTATTATATTTGCCGAAGATGAAAATTTTACTTTCAAATCATTTACTGAAAAATCAATAGTTGTTATGCCTTTCTTTAATTTTCTATTTAAAGTGATTGTTGCGTTTTCAACAATAATAGCTTTTGCAAAGTTAAAGTTTTTTATAGTAATAATATCTGTTGCTTCTTTTTCTATGGCATTATCCCATTTTTCCTGTGTATCAGCAATAGTAGTTGGCTTAAGTGTACTTGAGCAACCAGTTAAACACAATATTAAAATTGAACACAATGCAACAATTGGGATAATAATCTTTTTCATAATAACCTCATTTACAATTTAATTGTAATATATTTTTACTGATTTGTCAATATTTTAATCAAAATCTATTCTTTAATTGCTTTTGCAAAAGATTGCTCCCCTCTTCAATCAATTGTTTTAATTTTTGATTGTCTCCACTATTTAAGCAATCATAATACTTTTGTAATTCTTTAATAATATTATCAATATCGCAAATTAGATTATCTCTATTTTTATCAAAAAGTTCAACCCATAGATTGCTATCCATTTTACCAACACGTGTCAAGTCCTCAAAACTACCACCAGTAAAGCCATCACATTCTAGCACTAACGGATTTTTTGCATAGGCATTGGACACTATATGACATAATTGCGAAGTATAGCTAATAATTTTATCGTGCTTGTCTGGATTTGAATATACAATCTTACCAAAACCTAAAAGATGTATAATTTCATATATAATTTGTGGCGGATTTTCTGTTGTGATTACAATATTAGCACCATTAAACAAGTTTTCTTTGGAGTTTGCAAAACCACCAACTTCTCTACCAGCCATTGGGTGTATTCCACAATAATTCAAATTGTATTTATTCACTAAATTTTGTATGTGATTTTTAACACCACAAACATCACAAATTAATATAGTGCCGATTTTCGTATGGTTTTCTTCAATAAAATTTTCACAAGCTTGTGGTGGTAGTGATAATAATATTATATCTAAATTATTAAAACTTGTTAATTTTTCTACATTTTTTAATCTAATAGCTTCATTCATTACACTATTGCTGTTATCAAATACAAAACACTCAACACCACAACTTGCAAGTCGTTTTAAAATTGAACCACCTATTAAACCTATACCTATAAAGCCAACTTTCATACTAATTTTTTCCCTTCAAAAATTATTCTCTTTTTAACATCTTTCATAATTTCATCAAAAGTGTCTGGAGTGATTGATTGTGCACCATCACATAATGCACAACTTGGATTGTTATGAACCTCAATCATAGCACCATCACTACCAGCACCTATTGCTGCTCTTAAAAGTGGCTCAACAAGCCAAGTTTTACCTGTTGCGTGACTTGGGTCTACAATAACTGGCAAGTGAGAAAGTCTTTTTAAAATAGGCACTGCACTTATATCAAAAGTATTTCGTGTTGCTGTTTCATAAGTTCTTATACCACGCTCACATAAAATAACATTTTGGTTACCGCCACTCATAATATACTCTGCACTCATTAACCACTCTTCAATAGTGCTTGACAAACCTCTTTTTAATAGAATTGGTTTATTAGAATGACCTAATTCATATAGCATATCAAAATTTTGCATATTTCTAGCACCTACTTGAATTACGTCAACATCATCAAAGTATTTTAAGTTTGAGATATTTGTAAGTTCTGTAACAATTGGTAAGCCAGTTTCCTTTTTAGCAAGTAATAATAACTTAATGCCCTCTTGTTTAAGTCCTTGGAAAGCGTATGGTGATGTTCTCGGTTTGTATGCACCACCTCGTAACATACTTGCACCACTTGCTTTAACGCTTTTTGCTACCTCAATAATTTGCTCCTCTGATTCAACTGAACAAGGACCTGCTATCATTGTGAAGTATCCAGACCCAATTTTTCTGCCTGCTACATCTACGATAGTGTCCTCTGGGTGAAATTTCCTATTCACCGCTTTATAAGGTTCGCTAACTCGTTTTACATCACTTACACATTCTAGATTGATAATTGTTTGTGTGTCTACTCTTGAGGTGTCACCAATCACACCTAAAATGTGTGATTGGCTACCAACGCTTTCGTGTACTGTCAAACCACGATTAGTAATATTTTGTACTAATGAGTTGATTTGTTCTTGATTTGCTCCGTCCTTTAAAATAATAATCATAAAATACTCCTTAAAAAAAGCGACCTATTAATAGGTCGCTAAAATTTATAAATTTAAAAAATTTAAGTAAGGCTAAAGCGACCTTGATAAAATTTTATCAACGTTAAAATAAAAGTAAAAATAATTTACAGTGATAATATTTTTCATAAGTCATACTCCAACTTTATCTTGTTTGTATTATAAACCTAATTTTATTTAATGTCAATACTTTTTTTTAAAATTTTTAAATTTTTTTTGTAAATTTACATTGCATTAAATCTTATGACAAAAATACAATTGTGTTGTGTTAAAATTTGTAAAATTACATTATATCATTTTCATACAATGGAAATTTTTTGCAAAGGTCGCCAACAACCTTAGAAACTTTGCTAATAGCAGTTTCTTTTTCATCAACAATATCAGCTATGCAATTACCTATTATAACCATCTCGTCCTCTTTCATCCCCCTAGTAGTAACTGCTGGAGTACCAATTCTTACACCAGAAGTGATAAATGGTGATTTTGTATCAAATGGAATAGCGTTTTTATTAACAGTTATATGAGCCTCGTCAAGCAATGCTTCAAGCTCTTTACCAGTAATATTATTATTTGTCAAATCAAGTAGCATTAAATGGTTATCTGTACCACCGCTCACAAGATTAATACCACGACTTAATAAAACCTCAGCTAATTTTTTTGCATTTTTAACAACTTGTTGTTGGTAAGCAATAAACTCCTTACTCATAGCTTCTTTCAATGCAACAGCTTTTGCAGCGATTATATGCTCTAGTGGACCACCTTGAATACCTGGGAATACTGCTTTATTGATTGCTTTTGCATATTCCTCTTTACACAAAATCAAGCCACCTCTAGGACCTCTTAAAGTTTTGTGAGTTGTAGTAGTAACAATATCTGCATATTTAACTGGATTTTCGTGACATCCAGCGGCTACTAGACCTGCAATATGAGCCATATCAACCATAAAAATTGCTCCAACTTTATCAGCAACTTCACGGAATTTTGCAAAGTCAATAGCTCTTGGATATGCACTTGCACCAGCTAAAATTAGCTTAGGCTTAGTTTCCAAAGCAATTCTTTCCAATTCCTCATAATCAATTTTACCAGTATCTTTATTTACACCATAAGGTACAATATTAAAATATTTACCACTTATGTTTACTGGGCTTCCGTGTGATAAATGCCCGCCGTGAGCTAAATTCATACCCATAACTGTATCACCAGGCTCAAGCACAGCAAAGAATACAGCTAAATTTGCAGATGCTCCGCTATGGGGTTGTACATTTGCACAATCAGCACCAAATAGCTTTTTAGCACGCTCTATAGCAATGTTTTCAGCCTCGTCTACATAAACACAACCTCCATAATATCTCTTACCCGGCAACCCCTCAGCATACTTATTTGTAAAGTGTGTTCCCGCAGCAGCAAGCACTGTTGGGCTAACAATGTTTTCGCTTGCAATAAGCTCAAGATTGCCTCTTTGCCTATCAAGCTCTTTAATCATACTTTCGTATAATTCTGGGTCGTTCTTTTTAATAATTGATAAATCCATCATAATTTTATACCTCTGTTAATTATTTTTTAAAAGTTTGTTTACCACATATCCGCCCAGTTTAATACCAGCAAGTGGTGGCATATATGCGATACTACCTATTACATTGCTATCAGTTTGCAATGGCAGTGTGTTAGATGTTACTGTGTCTAGCCTTGTTACACCATTATCTTTAAGTAACTTTCGCATTTTTTTTGCAAGTTTATCATTTTGAGTTTTGAATATATCTATAACTACAAAATCACTAAGTTGTACTCTATTTCCAGCACCCATAGCACTAATAATATTTAAATTCTTATTTTTGGCAGTTAAAATTAGCAATAATTTATCACTTACGCTATCTATTGCGTCTATGACATAATCATAATATCTGTCAAATATTAAATCAGCACTACCGCTATTAAACCGCAAATTTAATGCTCTAACATTTACATTTGGATTAATATCTTTCATTCTATCTGCCATTACTTGAACTTTTGGTTTGCCAATTGTTGAATGAGTTGCAATGATTTGTCTGTTAATATTAGTGATATCTACTGCATCGCCATCGACAATAGTAAAATTGCCAATCCCTGAGCGAGTAAGAATTTCCACTGCATAACCACCAACACCGCCAATACCAACTACAAGTACATTGCAATTTTGTAATTTGATTAAGCCGTCATCACCAATAAGCAACTTTGTTCTGTCAAATATATTTTCCATATAATTAGTTTTTTGGCATTTTTATATCTAAAAATAGCTCTTTTAATTGCTTATCTTCAACTGGACTTGGTGCTTCTGACATTAAGCAAGACGCATTTTGAACTTTAGGGAAAGCAATAACGTCTTTTATATTATCAGTACCAGTCACTAGCATTACCAATCTATCTAAGCCGAATGCAAGACCGCCGTGAGGAGGTGCACCATATTTGAATGCGTCTACAAAGAATCCGAACCTATTTTTAATATCTTCTTCACTCATACCAAGCAATTTAAACATTTTTTCTTGCATTTTCACATTGTGGATACGGATAGAACCACCGCCAGCCTCTTGACCATTAATAACAAAGTCATAAGCGTTTGCTCTAGCCTTGCCAGGGTCTGTTTCAAGTAGTGGAATATCTTCTGCTTTGCAAGATGTAAATGGATGGTGAACTGCAACAAATCTGCCCTCTTCCTCGTCCCATTCTAGCATTGGGAAATCTGTTACCCAAAGGAAATCGAATTTAGACTTGTCATACAAATTATAAACATCTGCAATATGACATCTTAAGCCACCTAAAGTATCAAGCACAAGTTGAGTTTTATCTGCGATAATAAGAATTAAGTCGCCTTGCTCTGCATCCATTGCTTTGTATATATTATTCATTTGTTCATCTGTCATAAATTTAGCGAATGAAGATGTTGTACCATCAGCTTTTAGAGCAACCCAAGCTAACCCCTTTACGCCGTAGCCCTTTACAAATTCAGCAAGTGCATCTATTTGCTTTCTTGTAAGAGTTGCAAGACCTTTAGCATTTATACCTCGCACACTGCCACCATTAGCAAGGGCGTTAGCAAATACGCTAAACTCAGTCCCCTCAATTGCTTTTGATAAGTCTTTAATCTTTAAATCAAATCTTGTATCTGGCTTATCACTACCATAGTTTTCCATTGCCTCTGAATATGGAATTTTGCGGAATGAACCAACTTTTAAATCCATACCTAAGCATTGGTTAAATATTTCACAAATTAAGCCCTCTGCAAGTTCCATTACGTCTTCATCTTTTTCAACATAGCTCATTTCCAAGTCAATTTGAGTAAATTCTGGTTGTCTATTTGCTCTTAAGTCTTCGTCACGGAAACATCTTGCGATTTGATAGTATCTGTCAAAACCTGCAATCATTAGCAATTGTTTGAATAATTGTGGTGATTGTGGTAATGCATAAAACTCACCGGGGTGTATACGTGATGGCACTAAATAGTCTCTTGCACCCTCTGGAGTAGACTTACCTAGGAAAGGTGTTTCAATATCCAAAAAGCCTTTAGAATCTAAATAATCACGTGTTATTTTTGTGATTTTATTTCTCATTATAATTATTTTTTGTAGTGATGGACGGCGTAAATCAAGGTATCTGTATTTAAGCCTTGTTACATCGCTGACTTTGGCATCATCACTTATAACAAATGGTGCAACTTCTGCTTCATTTAAAATTTTCAAGTCTTGAGCAATAATTTCAATTTCACCAGTAGGAATATTTTTATTAACATTGCTACCTCTTGAGCGAACAATACCTTTTACGCAAACAACAAATTCGTTACGTAAAGTAGTAGCCTTTTCAAAAATATCCTTAGGTGTGCTATTGTCAAAAGACACTTGTACAATACCCGCTCTATCTCTTACATCAATAAAAATCAAGTTGCCCAAATTACGATATTTACCAACAAACCCCATACATACAACTTGCTTATCAATATCGCTTTTTCTGAATTCGCCACATAATTTAGTACGTTTGTATCCACTAATTAATTCAGCCATAATCAATTACCATCCTTTTTGATTTGTTTATTTATTTCCTCAGTAATAATATCAACTGCTATATCAATTTTGTATTTTTCTTTGTTAAGAATTGCATTATAATCAAAATTTATAGAGCTGTTTTCCCCAGTTTTCATATTTTTAATAATTAAAGTGTTGTTATTTATCTCATCTTCACCAATCATAATAACAAAATTTGTACCTAATTTATTGGCATATTTCATTTGTGCTTTTGCACTGCGATTCATTAAATCTTGTTCAACATTTAAGCCTTTCTCTCTTAAATTTACTGAAAGTTTTAATGCAATGCTTTTTGCTTTGTCACATATAGGTGCGATATAAATATCAACTTTACTTTCCTCCCCACAAGAAAGACCAAGGTTTTCAAGCAGTAGTATAAGTCTTTCAATACCCATACCAAAACCTACTGCAGGGCAAGAATTACCTCCAATTTGCTCAATAAGATTGTTATATCTGCCACCACCACAAATAGTGCCTTGAGAGCCAACATTGTTACTTATAAACTCAAATACAGTCCTAGTATAATAATCAAGACCACGTACTATTTGAGGATTAATAACATATTCAACACCTAAGTCGTCTAAGCCTTTACAAACTTCTTGGTGATGTGTCTTACAATCCTCACATAGATAATCAAGTACTTTAGGTGCATTTACAAGTAAGCGTTTGCAATTATCTTCTTTGCAATCAAGTATTCTAAGCGGATTTTTATCAAATCTATCACGACAAGTGTTACACAATTTGTCAAAATTATCTTTTAAGAATGATTTTAATATCTCATTATACTTTTTGCGACATTCTGGGCAACCTATACTGTTGATATTTAAAGTTATATTTTCAACACCAAGTTTGTCAAAAATGTTTTTGGCAATTGTCATTACCTCAATATCTGCATACGGACTTTCACTGCCAAAATATTCAATTCCAAACTGGTGATGCTCTCTCAATCTGCCATTTTGCGGTCTTTCATAACGAAAAACAGGAGTAATATAGTACATTTTTGTAGGTTGTGGGTTTGCGTATAAAGAGTTTTCAATAAATGCTCTCGCAACGCCAGCTGTACCTTCTGGTTTAAGAGTGATGCTACGCCCGCCTTTGTCTATAAATGTATACATTTCTTTATTAACAATGTCAGTAGTGTCACCTACACCACGCAAAAATAACTCAGTATGCTCAAAAGTCGGGGTTCTAATTTCCTTTACACAAAAATTTTCAGCCACGCTTTTTACTACATTTTCAATATAATGCCATTTATAACTTTCATTAGGAATGACATCTTTAGTTCCTTTAGGGATATTTATCATATAATCCTCTTTTATATAAACAAATTCAAATTTTAAAGTTTATAATATATATTTTTTCAAATTTAATGTTTTAATTGTACTGTCTAGATTTTTAAGTACATAATCTTTATTAATTTCAATATGCACTACATTATCTAAACCACCAGCTTCAAAAGATATATCTTGCAATAATTTTTCCATAATTGTATGCAATCTTCTTGCACCAATATTCTCATTATTTTCATTCTCTGCTGCTGCGATTTTTGCAATTTCTTTAATTGCATCATCATTGAAAGAAATTTCTACATTATCAACTTTTAACAATTCTTGATATTGAGTTAAAATTGAATTATCTGTAGATTTTAAAATCTCAATAAAATCATTCTCACTCAAATTGTCAAGAGTAACTTTAATTGGGAATCTACCTTGCAATTCTGGAATTAAATCATCCACGCTTGCAATATGGAAAGCACCAGCCGCAATAAACAAAATGTAATCTGTTTTAACTTGACCATACTTTGTACTTACAGTACTACCCTCAACAATTGGTAAAATATCTCTTTGAACGCCCTCACGTGATACATCTTGACCATTATTAGCCTTTGCTGCAATTTTATCAATTTCGTCAACAAATATAATCCCCTCATTCTCCGCACGTCTGATAGCTTCAGCATTTACACTATCCTCGTCAATAAGTTTATCACTTTCAACTTCCATTAAAACCTTGTAAGCTTCACTTACTGCAACTAATTTCTTTTTAGTTTTTTGAGGTAACATACCACCAAAAATATCACCAATACTCATTTCAATACCTGAACCTGGTGCAAGTTGAATATTTTTTGGTGCAACTGGTATTTCCATTTCCACAACTTCGTCTTTATGTAAACCCTCTTTAAGTTCCTTAAAAAATTTAGCTACCAAATCTTTTTCGCTCATATCAGCATACAAAGATGCTTTTGCTACAGCCAATGCTTTTGCTATTTTTTTGTTAACTTTGTCACTTGCTTTTAGCTCAACCTCTTTAACTTTTTCAACCTTAACAAGCCTTACAGCAACTTCAACCAAGTCCCTAATCATTGACTCAACATCTCTACCTACATAACCAACTTCAGTAAACTTAGTAGCTTCAACTTTAACAAAAGGTGCTTTTACTATTTTTGCAAGACGTCTTGCAATTTCTGTTTTACCTACACCAGTAGGTCCTTTCATAATTATATTTTTTGGTGTAATTTCGTCACGTAAATGCTCTGGTAATCTATTACGTCTATATCGATTACGCAATGCAACAGCAACAGCCTTTTTAGCTTCATTTTGACCAATAATATATCTATCTAATTCTTTTACTATCTCTCTTGGTGTAAGTTGCATATTAGACTACCTCCACTGTTATATTATCGTTAGTGAATACGCACAATTCACTTGCAATAATTAAAGCTTTTTTAGCAATTTCCTCTGCTGATAACTTTGTTTCTTTAATCATTGCTCTTGCTGCTGCCAAAGCATAGTTACCACCGCTACCAATAGCACAAACTCCGCCGTCTGGCTCAATTACATCTCCCTGACCACTTACTATGTACAAATTTTCTTTGTCAGCAACTATCATCATTGCTTCAAGCTTACGTGGCATTTTATCACTACGCCAAAGCTCCGCAAGTTCAACGGCTGACCTCATTAGATTACCGCTATACTTGTTTAGCATACTCTCAAATTTTTCGGATAATGAAAAAGCGTCTGCAACTGACCCAGCAAAGCCAATAACTACTTTATTGTCAAATATTCTTTTAACTTTTTTAGCTGTTGATTTAAATATTACACTTTCACTCAATGTAACTTGACCATCACCAGCAACTGCAATTTTTCCGTCCCTTTGTACGGCACAAATTGTAGTACCCATTAAATTTCCCATAATAACTCCTTGTTATAAAATAAATTCTTTATTATATAGCGTAATATCCTCAATTGCTCTAGTATAATACGCAAGTTTACGTTGTTTTTTATCTCGCACTTTGCTATCAAGTGGAGGCAAAATACCAAAATTAGCATTCATTGGTTGAAAATCAACATTTTTTGTAGCAATATGCCTTTGCAAACTACCAATAATAGTTGTACAAGGTGCTAAATATTTTTTTGTGTTTTTAATGTCGGCATCTAAGTTTATTGCACTAATAAGACCGCTCATTATACTTTCAACATACCCTTCAACTCCAGTTATTTGACCAGCAAAATAAACATTTTTTACACCATTTAAAGCAAAATAACTATCAAGGTGTTCAGGTGAATTCAAAAAAGTATTTCTATGAATTACACCATATCTTAAAAATTCCACATTTTCTAATCCTGGCAAAATACTAAAAATACGTTTTTGTTCAGGAAAAGTCAAATTTGTTTGGAAACCGACTAGATTATATGCACTACCTTGTACATTTTCTTTGCGTAATTGTACAACTGCATAATACCTTTCACCCGTGTTTGGATTAGTAATTCCTACTGGTTTCATCATTCCGTATCTAATAGTTTCAGCACCACGTTTTGCCATAACTTCTATTGGCATACAAGACTCAAAAATCTCACCTTTTTCAAACGAGTGTAAATTTGCAACTTTACCATTTACTAATTCATTATAAAATGCAGTGTATTGCTCTTTATTCATACCGCAGTTTAGATAATCAGACTGCTCACCTTTATCGTATCTTGTAGCGAAAAATAATTTATTATAATCTAAACTATCTCCGCTTACAATAGGTGCAACAGCATCATAAAAATGTAAGTTATCACTATTACCTATCAATTTTGCAATTTCTTTTGCAAAATTATCAGATGTAAGCGGACCAGTTGCAATTATTGTAGGGATATTTACATTAATTTCTGTAAATTCATTATCTATTCTTTCAAAATTTTCAAATTTATTGAGTTCTTGCTCAACATATTTTGAAAATTCTTTTCTATTTACAGCTAACGCACCACCAGACGGAACTTTTGCTTTCTCAGCACATCTAAGTAACAAACAATCTAAGCTGTTAAGTTCCTCTTTTAGCGTACCACTAGCAGTAGATTTTTCAATACTTTTTAAACTATTACTACAAACAAGTTCAGCTAAATCGCAAGTTGTGTGACAAGGCGTATTTTTAACTTTTCGCATTTCGTACAATTTAACATTGTACCCTCTTTTTAGTAGCTGGTAACAAGCTTCACTCCCAGCTAAACCGCCACCAATTACACGAACTTCCATATACTTACCTTTTATTAGTTTTTACCTTTTTTAATAGGTATAATATTTTTACATTCTGGATAGTTTGGACAAGCATAAAACTCACCATATCTTCCAGTTTTTATTACCATTTTTGCACCACACCTATCGCAAATAATATCCTCTTGTGGCACATTTTTTTCAGCAGTTTGTGCAGTGTTTTCATCTTTATTATCAAAATCTTGATGATTATAGAAAATCGTATTTTCCGCAACACTTTCATTATTGCTATTTTCACCATTTTGTAAAGCAACTTTCATTCTCTTAACTTCATTAAGTTTTAGAATTTTATTGCAATCTGGATATCCACTACAGCCATAGAATTTGCCATATTTACTATTTTTTAGAACCATTGGCTTACCGCAATCTGGACACAAAATTTCCTCAGTATCTCCAGCTTCACCATCTGGTTTATCACTATATGGCATAATCTTTTTACAATTAGGATAGTCTGAGCAACCTAGGAATTTGCCGTATTTTCCGTCACGAATTACCATAGGTTTGCCACAATCTGGACATTTAATGTCTGTCATAATTGGCTCTATCTTGACTCTTTGACCATCATTTGCCTTTTCAAGATTTTTCAAAAATCCTGGATAAAAATCGTTTATTATTTTGTGCCAATCAACTTCACCATCGGCAACAATATCAAGATTACTTTCCATTTCCGCAGTAAATTTAGTATCCATAATGTTAGGAAAATATTTGATTAACTGGTCACAAACAATAAAACCAAGCTCTGTAGGTTTCATATATTTGCCTTCCTTTTCAATATACTGCCTTTTGTAAATAACGCTAATTATTGAGGCATAAGTTGATGGTCTACCAATTCCATTCTCTTCCATCGCTTTTACGATTGTACTATCTGTATAACGTAATGGCGGTTTTGTAAATTTTTGCTCTTTAATTAATTCTTTTAAAATTAATTTTTCATTTTCTGTAAAGTTTGGCAGACTATTTGTAATATCGTCCTCGTCCTCATCTTTTTTGTTGTCATATACTTTTGTAAAACCAGCAAACACCAAAGTTTTACCTTTTAACATATAACCATATTTTTTGTTATTGTATTCACTGATTATATTTACAGCCAAAGTATTGTACTCAGCATTAACCATTTGTGACGCTAAAAATCTGTCATAAATCAATTTATACAATTTCCATTGGTCATTTTCGATTTTTCCTTTCAAAAACTCTGGTGTGTAATCAAGATTGACTGGTCTTATTGCCTCGTGTGCATCTTGAGCATTGCCTTTTGTAGTGTAAACATTAGCTTTTTTAGGATAATATTCCTCACCAAAATTTGCTATAATAAAGTTTTTAGCCATTGCAACAGCATCATCACTAATTCTTACACTATCGGTACGGATATAAGTTACCAATGCGTGCAAACCCTCGCCTTTGATATTAACACCTTCATATAATTGTTGAGCAATTTTCATTACACCACTTGCAGAAAAATTAAGTTTATTTACCGCATCTTGTTGCAAAGTTGAGGTTGTAAATGGTGGATTAGGTTTGCTAAAGCTTGTTGCACGTTTAACATTACCAACATACCAGTTACCTAATTTTGACTCATTCTCAACAACTTGAGCATCCTCTTGATTTTTAATTTTTGTCTTTTTGCCATTAATATCATTAAATTGTGATTTGTAAATGGTATTGCCGTCAACAGATATATTGGCAAAAATATTCCAATACTCTTCTGGTTTGAAAGCCTCAATCTCTCTTTCCTTGTCACAAATCATACGCAAAGCAACTGATTGAACTCTACCAGCAGAAAGTCCTTTTTGTATCTTTTTAGATAGAACAGGCGATATCAAATAACCAACTAGTCTATCAAGTACTCTACGTGCTTGTTGAGAATTAACCAAGTTAATATCAATGTCACGTGGGTTTTCAATTGCTTTATTTACTGCTTTTTTAGTTATTTCGTTAAAAACAATACGAACATTGTCCTCTTCAATACCTAAAATGTCCTTTAAATGCCAAGATATAGCTTCCCCTTCACGGTCGGGGTCGGTTGCTAAATAAATTTTTTCGCAATTTTTAATTTCTTTTTTTAATTGTTTTATTGTGCTTTCCTTTTGAGGATATACTTCGTATTCTGGTTCAAAGTTTCTGTGAACATTTACACCTAGTTTATCCGCTGGTAAATCACGCACGTGACCACCAGATGCCAACACTTTATACCCCGAACCTAAATACTTGCATATTGTTTTTGCTTTTGAAGGTGACTCAACAATAACTAAATCCATTAAATACTCCTTTTATTTTGGTTGTAATTCGTAAAAATTACCTGGTATTTGCCTAATAAGTTTTGCACTCTTTAAGCCAGTAAGTAAATTAATCGTTTCAGTCAGATTAATATTTGCTTTATTCATAATTTCGTGCAAATGCTTTTTGCCATCTGCTAGATAATCAATGATACATTGCTGTATAAAATCTAACTGAATTGCATCGACCACAATAGTTCTTGGTTTCATATCATATCGAGTTAATATGTCATTAATATTAGTGGTAATAATTACATTATCTCTATTTTTAATAAGATTGTTTGTGCCTATACTCATTTCAGATGTGATATTGCCAGGTACAACAAACAAATCTTTACTAAAATCAATCGCATAATTTACAGTTATCATAGTACCAGACTTTTCGCCAGCCTCAGTAACTAAAACACTATCACTGATAGCACTTATAATTCTATTACGTTGTGGAAAATTGTAAGATAACGGACTTGTTCCAAGCGGGAATTCTGTTATCAACAAACCTTTTTCCGCAATCTCATCATATAATTCTCTATTTTCACTTGGATAAACAACATCAATACCACAGCCTAATACTGCAATAGTTCTGCCATCGTTATCCAAACACTCTTTGTGTGCGATAGTATCTACGCCACGTGCAAGTCCGCTTACAATGCAAAAATTATAAAACGAAAGTTCTTTTGCAAATTTTTTAGTAACATCTTGACCATATCTTGTTGTTTTTCTTGAACCAACAATTGCAATGCATTGGTTTTCATTTATTAACGAAAAATCACCTTTATAGTATATTACAAGTGGTGGGTCATACAAATAATCTTTTAATTTTTTAGGATATTCGTCACTGGCAAATGTAACTGCTTTAACATTTTTAACACTTAAATCGTTAATAATCTTATCAACATAGCTTTTTTCACGTAACATATTAATTTGGTTGTAAGTATTAACGTCAATAATTTGTAGAATATCCTCTTTCAAATCTCTAAAATTAGTAAACATTTCACTAGGTGATGAAAATAAATCTACAATTATATTTTTCTTTTTACTGGTTATATTAAATGTATTAAACCAAAGTAAAGCCCTTTCATCTGTATTATACATAATTTATTTTACTCCCAATATTTTCTATCAATAGACCTATATTGTACAGCTTCCACAAGATATTCCGTTTTTATATCTTTAGATTCATACAAATCAGCAATAGTTCTTGCTACTTTCAATATTCTGTTATTTGCACGTGCTGAAAGATGTAATTGGTCAAAAGCTATACCTAATATTTCCTCATCAGATTTTGATATTGCACAATACTCTTCAATCATTGCATTTGTCATTTCGGAATTTGTATGTACACCAGTTCCCTTAAATCTTTCTCGTTGAATCTCTCTTGCTACTTCAACACGCTTTTTTATTACACTGCTTGGCTCTGCCTTTTCCTTAACACATAAATCGTCATAACTTACGCTATCAAGCTCAACTTGTAAATCAATTCTATCCAATAGTGGTCCAGATAACTTGTTTACATATCTGTGTATTTCATTTGGAGTACATTTACAAGGATTTGACGAACCAAAATTTCCACAAGGACAAGGGTTCATACTTGCAATCAACATAAATTGACAAGGATATTCCAAACTTATTTTTGACCTTGATATTATTACTGAACCATCTTCAAGCGGTTGTCTTAAAGTTTCCAAAGTTTTTCTTGAATACTCTGGCATTTCATCCAAAAATAATACACCATTATGTGCAAGACTGATTTCGCCTGGCTTTGCATTTGAACCACCGCCAGTAAGTGATGGTACTGTTGCCGTGTGATGTGGTGAACGGAATGGTCTTGTTTTAACAATACCTTGCATTGGGTCAAGTATGCCTGCAATGCTGTGTATTTTTGTTACCTCAATTGCCTCGTCAAAAGTCATATTAGGCATTATGGTAGGTACACATTTTGCAAGCATTGTTTTACCGGCACCTGGAGGTCCTATCATAAGAATGTTATGTCCGCCAGATACAGCAATTTCCAAAGCACGTTTTGCAAGCACTTGTCCTTTTACCTCTGAAAAGTCAAGTTGATACTTGTTTATTGTGTTGTCAATTCTGTACTCATTTCTCAATGTAGGTTGTAAATTTAATTTACCAGATAAAAACTCTACAACCTCTCTTAAATTTGATACAGCATAACATTCCGCCTTTTCAAGATAACTTGCTTCATTTTCATTTGATTTTGGAATGATATATTTTGTATATCCATTTTCTAAACCAGCAATCATAGTAGGCAAAATACCATTTATATGTCTAACACTGCCGTCAAGAGATAACTCACCAAGTATAATATAATCTTTGTATGAGTACACTGGAACTTGCTCAGATGCTGCAAGTATACCTACAGCAATTGCAAGGTCAAATACTGGTCCTTCTTTTTTTAAATCGGCTGGGGCTAGATTGATTGTAATCTTTTTTACTGGATATAAAAACCCACTATTTTTGATTGCGGAACGTATTCGTTCTCTACTTTCTTTAATTGCGGTATCTGGTAGTCCTACCATATCATAAGACGGCAACCCCGCATTTATATCAATTTCGATATCAATTTTAAAACCTTTTACACCATTTAAGGCAAAGCTATTAGTTTTTGCTAACATTAATTATTTCCTTTTAAAAAATCTTATCATTTTGTTTGTCTTACTTGTAATTGAATCTTGCCACTCAACAATTAAATTATTAGGTAAAGCTGTAATCTCTCGTTCTACACCATTTGCCATAATATCGTACATTACCCAAATCATATATCCTACTGTAAATACTGTAATCAATGAGCCGATAATATAGAAAGGGTCAAGTTTGTATAAGAAAGAAAGTCCTGTTCCATCAAGTATTGCGTAGTTAATAGCACCACTCTTAGTCAATATTACTGATGTATTAACAAAGTTTGTAACGGATAAGATACCAAATACCCTAAATACTCGCTTTTCCATTTTCAAACCAGCATATAGCAACAATAATACAACACCAATTAATGTAAATTCTATCCTTGAGCCAACACCAAATACTGACCAAATAATAAATGACATAGAAAGCAATAAAACATAGTCTAGCCTATTTCTTGTTTTTGTATACAAGTATACACCAAAGATTACAAACAAAATCATTATTAATGCTACAATAATATTCATTGCTACATTTTGACTATTAGTTCCTAAACCAAATATTGCATAGAAATTGAATGAGCTATTTGAAATTAAGCTGTTTGCTTTAATGTTTTCAAGCATTTTTGTAAATACTAATGCTCCACCTTTTATTTCGCTTTCTGCTACAAAGTAGTTTGTTGCAAATGGAATAGCCAAACAATAAAATACTACAAAGCTTGCAATAGATGCTATAACAATAGGCAAAATAGCTTTTTTATCTTTAATGCAATAGAATATTTCATATCCAATAACAACTGGTAATGCAATCAACATAAAGTTGCTAAAGAATAAACCTAAAGTATACATAATAGGCACATAAACATATTTCTTTTCTAGCATAAAGTTAATCATAGCAACAATAAATGCAAGTGCAATACTCATATTCATACCCCAAGTTACAGAGGCAGTGAACATTGCTGGTAAAACTGCATAAGTTCCAGCGATAACAGCACTATATTTATGATTATAGTTACTAGCAATAATTTTATAGATTGTATAACAAACCGCCAAATCTGCAATTATATTAGGTATTCTTATCAGCATTGACATACCTATAGATTTTTCAGTAAAGTCAAGTGCCTTTCCTATTACTCCAAAGAATGATAGAAGATATAACCAACCCGTTTCCAAATTAGTATTAGGCAAACTTGAATATAGTTTTGCTGGTCCATCGTGTGCGATTGTCAAAGCAATATTGCCATATTCAACAATCGTATCACCTAAACCAAACACTGTCAATACTAAAATAAACCTAATAAAGAATGTCGCAAGCAAAGTATAAACAAAGATTGCTATTGGAGAGGTAAATGTTTTCTTTAAATTTGTAGGCTCAAAGAATTGCTTAAAAGTCATTTTCGCTTTTACGGCTTGTCCCTTAGCCACTTGTGACTCTTCGCTTTCAAATAGAGGTGTATTATTTGCGTATCTATAACGTCTTTGTAAAAATCTAATCAAGTAGTAACTACCAGCAACTAAAGCAACTGCAAATAAGCAAAGTATAACAGTGTAAACAACACCTCCAACCTCATTGTCGGTAACGGCACTACCTGGAGTTAGTTTTGCCTCCTCACCTGAACCTGCTGGAATGCTCTTAATTGCTTTTACAGAAACATTATCAAATTCAATAGTACCACGAGAACCGCCTAAGTCCTCACGTCCAATACCTACAACCAAAGTATACTTTGCAGTTGATGTAGGTCTAAAATAAATATTGTGAGCAACTCTATTTATCCAACTTGTTGATGAAAATACATTAAACTCTTTAAAGTTTTTATCCTCCAAAAAGCCCACATATCCACCAATTGCATTATTATTACCATCAGCTGAAGAAATGCTACCACTAACATTGTAATCAAATGATAAACAATATAATTGACCAGCATATAATTTGACAGTTGTTTTCATATATGCAGTGTCATAGTCTGAAGTAGTTATAGAAATATATCTGTCACCAAACTTTTTTGCTTGGTCACTAGTAGCATTATTACGTATTGTTTCGTAATTTTTATCTTTATCTACTTCACCATCTTTTTTAACATAAACAAACTCCCAACCCTCAAGACGATTGGTTGAGCTGTTTATCTTTTCAAAGTTGCCATTAACAAGCAATTCCTTACCTACGCTATGACTACAACCAGTCAGTGCTACAGCAAGTATAGCTATAACAGCTAAGCAAATCAAAAGTGTTTTGCTAAACCTCTTCATTTTGCACCTCTTATTTTTATAATAATATTATAATAAAACATTTTAATCTAAATAGCAACCTTTTTTATTTATTTTTACAAATTTAACCAAATTAAATTGTAAATTTTAAATAATTTACATATATTTATCAACATTTTACCTAAAAAATAAAATTGATAGCCAAAAGTTGGCTATCAATAATCTTAAAATTTAAATTTTATATCTATAACTAAAGTTTTTTTTGTTTCAAATTTAATATTTATTTCAAAGTATTCTTACTATTGTATAGCAAACTATAATTCATTTGGTAATAATTAATACATTCTATACTAAATATTTAATAATTTAAAATTAATTATTTGCGTTAAAAGGTAAAATCATACTTTGATTACCTTGTCTTTCGTGACCTTTAAAGAATACTGCAACAGTATTTGGACCAACGTGAGCACCAATAAGGCAAGTTAAATCACAATATTTTATTTCAAGACCAGTTCTCTCTTTTAAAACATTACCAATTTCCATAGCATCTTGTAAGCAATCGCTGTGGGCCATAATTATAAAGTCATTATTAGGAATAATAATGTTTTTCATAACCATATCAATCATAGCTTTAAATGCTTTTTTAGAGCCTCTTACTTTATTTACTACATTGATTTTTCCGTAGTAATCTAATGACAACACTGGCTTAATACCCAAAATTGTACCAATTGTAGCCTCAATAGCATTAATTCTACCGCCTTTTTTAAGATGAACTAAATCTTGTACTACATAATAATGAGAATAGCAAAGCTTATTACTTTCGCAATATTCAGCAATTTCGTCAATAGTTTTGCCCTGATTTTGCATTTTAATACAATCATAAAGCATAATACCCAATGCACCACTACCACATAAAGTATCAATAACATAAATTTTGTTATCTGGATATTTCTTTTTAAGTTCATTAACTGTAGCAGTGAAGTTTTCAAAAGTTGAGCTAACACCAGATGAAAAACATAAATGTAAAATGTCTTTTCCCTCGCTTAAAATTCTGTCAAATTTTGTAATAGCATCAAATTGATTAACTTGAGAGGTTTTACAAATTGAGCCTTGACGCATTTTATCATATAGTTCTTTAGGAGTAATTCTACTATTTTCCAAATCATATTCAACGCCGTCAATACTTACTGGCATTACTACTCTAACTATATTATTATCCTCAATAAATTGATTATCAATATCGCACGTATAATCTGTTGTAATTACAAAGTTGTTCATATTCTCTCCTTAGATATTTATATATCAAAATAATATTAACACAAATTTATCAATTAGTCAATGTAAAATACAAATAAATTATATTTTACATCAATTTAATTTAAATTTTAATTTAGTTAAAATATTTGCAAAATTTTTATAAATAAGAAATACAAAATTTACATAAGTAGCTTAAATCAACAAATTATTTACAAATATTTTTCAATTTGAAAAAATATGAAAATTTTTGGTAAATTTCTGTAATAATAAGTTAAAGTTATTAAGGTAAAAAACAAAATAACCTTTGATAAAAAGGTTATTTTTGCTTAATTTCAAAAAATTATATTTAATTATTTTTTAGTGACAAAAACTTTCTTAAGTTTTGCAAATCTTGGCAAGCCATCTTCAAGTGGAGCTTTGCAATCACCTTGAATTAGAGGTAAAGCATATTTAACAAATTCGTCAGAAACGTTTGTTCCGTTATCAATAATCCATTCAGCTGGAACTGTTTTTTCTGTATTTGCAGCTAGCTCTAGTGGCATAGCCTTGTAATTGCAAACGTAGTTACCATTCTTATCATAGCTACGCTCAAAAATAACCATTTTGTCAGTTTGACCACTTACAGCAACTTTTACAGATTCACGACCAGCATTGAAAGCTTCCTCAACGTCAACTTTACTTGCAAGGTGTGCACCACATCTTTGCATTAAGCTAAACTCAATAGCTCTTGTCTTGCAACCAAACTTTTCTTTGCAGATATTTGCCAAAGCACTACCTACACCACCAAGTTGTGCGTGACCAAATGAGTCTTTTGCCAAGTTTTCAGCAAACATTTCAGCAACTAATACGCCGTCCTTAGTTTTGATACCTTCGCTTACACAAACTAAGCATTTGTTTGCATTGTTTTTCATAACTTTATCAACATCACTTACAAATTTATCAATGTCAAAAGCTACCTCTGGCAAGTAAATTAGGTCTGGACCTAAACCTTTAAAGCTTGCTAGCTTTGAAGCTGCAGTCAACCAACCTGCATTTCTACCCATAACCTCAATAACAGTAATCATTGGAGTGTCATATACACTTGCATCAAGTTTAACTTCCATTGTTGTTGTTGCAACATATTTTGCAGCAGATGCATAACCTGGGCAGTGGTCTGTACCAAACAAATCGTTATCAATAGTCTTTGGTACACCAATTACTCTACATTCCCAACCGCTGTTTGCCATAAATTTAGAGATTTTGTTACAAGTATCCATACTATCATTACCACCATTGTAGAAGAAGTATCTTACATTGTATTTCTTGAATACCTCAAGCAATCTCTTGTAATCTGTATCGTCAACAGATGCGTCTTTTAACTTATATCTTACAGAACCCATTGCAGAACTTGGTGTATTCTTTAAAAGCAACAGCTCCTCTTTTGACTCTTTTGAAATATCATAGAATTCCTCATTTAGAATACCTCTGATACCGTGAGCAGCACCATAAACCTCTGTAATGCAATCTTGCTCTAAAGCCTCGATAAACACGCCAGCAGCACTGCTGTTGATTACTGATGATGGACCACCTGATTGTCCAAACATACAAGCACCTTTTAACATAAATTTTTACCTCCGTATTTTGTAATTATAAACTTAATATATTAATTTGCTCATATAAAGCATTATTAAATTTTCTCTTCATATTTACTGCTTCTACTATATCGTAGTCAATAATTTCATTATTTTTAATACCAACAGCTCTTTGAGATTTACCCTCAATCAACAAATCAACTGCACGTATAGCAAATTTTGCAGCAAGTTGTCTATCCATCATTGTTGGTGAACCACCTCGTTGAATATGCCCCAATGTCGTACATCTTATAGAAAGCTTAGGATTAATACCTTTTAGCATAATTTTAAGTTCCTCAGCGTGACATACGCCCTCAGCTAAAATAATAATGTCAGAATTTTTGCCTTTTGCAGCATTTTCAGTTAACTTTTTAGATATTTCAAGGATATTTAACTCAACTTCTGGTACAATAACATTTTCAGCACCGCCACATAGTGCAGTATACAATGCAATGTCACCACATTTTCTACCCATAACCTCAACAATACTAATTCTATCGTGAGATGTCATTGTGTCACGCAAGTTATTAATTGCACTTAAACAAGTATTAACAGCAGTATCAAAACCTAATGTGTAATCGGTATATTGCAAATCATTATCAATAGTTCCGGGGATACCAACAGTATTAATGCCAAAATTTGTTGTTAAATCTTTAGCCCCCATCAAGCTACCATTACCACCAATTACTACTAAAGCATCAATTCCATATTTTTTTAGAGTAGCAACTGCCTTTTCTTGTCCTTCAATCTTTTCAAACTCAGGGCATCTTGCAGTCCTTAAAATAGTACCACCTCTTTGAATGATATCTGATACAGACCTTGAAGTCATTTCCTTAACTTCGTCATCAATCAAACCGCTGTAACCTCTTTCAACACCATATACTTTAAGACCTTTTGCTAAAGCATATCTTGTAGTAGCTCTAATACAAGCATTCATACCCGGTGCATCGCCACCACTTGTTAATATAGCAATTTTTTTCATATATACCTCATAAATAAATGTAAAATCAAAAATATAAAACGATTAAAACTATTAAATTTCTTTAACTTTTTTTTCGCTTTCAATAACACCAAACTTAGTATAAACTTTTGCGTTACCTTTAATTTTTATCAAAGATGTTTTGTCTGTAAATTGCATAATCAAAACTTCACCACTATCAAGCGACTCAGTGTGGTGTGGACGTGTATCCGAACCTCTAGTCATACCAATAACTTGCACTCCACTAGCCTCTGCTTTTACAGCTATATATTCATTTTGATTACTATCGTTAGTTATTTCCATAATTACCTCTCTACAATTTACACATAAATACTAATATATTTTTTAATTTTTGTCAAGATAATTTTAATTTTTTATATTTATTTGTTAAAATATCTTTGATTAACTCCATTAATTTTAATGTTTACACAACATTTTAATCAAATGCTATCGTGATAATAATAAAGTATTAGTTGTTTTGTTAAGCTATAAAAATTAAGTTTTTAAACATTTATAGTATATTTTTTTATTTCAAATATCAGTTGCTAATGTATAATATCAAAACCTGAATAATTGAAAATATTTCAAAACTGCTATTTAATATTTAAAAAATTAAGCAAAACTTAAATTAATTAAGTTAAAATTCATTTTGTAATTGTATAATTATAAATTTTGTTTTTTTGTTAAACAAGTTTATAGTTTTCCTCACCTATAATACCCTCAAGCTCACTAAACAATGCATTAGTATCTTGAACTCTAACGCCACTATTTAAAGCCTGACCTTGATATTTAAGTATTGCGGGTATCATACCTGGATAAGCCTTTAAAATGCTTAAAACGTTATTTAAAGTGCTTTCAGTATTATCCGCAATATTAATATACAATTTAGATTTTGTAGATTTCTTTTCTAGCTGTGGTGCATTTTCCTCGTCAAGTAACCATTCTTTAACACCTTTAGCCACAATTTGTGACCTACCAGAAACTTGCAACTCACCCTCAACTTTGATAATCTTATCTTTAACAAGAATATGTCTGTACTTGTCAAAAGAAGATGGAAAAAATACAACATCAATTGAACTATGCAAATCCTCTAGTCTTACCATAGCCATAGATTTGTTTGACTTGGTAACTCTTATCCTTACATCAGTAATCATACCGCCTAAGCTGACATATTGTTTATCGTAATCTTTAATCAAAGATAACAAGTCAGTATCCTCAGCCTCGTCTTCCATATCATCTGAACTTTCCCTTTCTGCGTCCAAAATTGGTTTTATATCGTGTAAGGTAAAGCTCTCATTTGCGTATTTACCTCTGTATTCGTCAAGTGGGTGTCCAGATAAATAAATATTTAACATATCTTTCTCATTAGATAAAATATCATTTTTTGGATACTCATTAATCTTAACCATTTTATGCAAAGGAGCTTGTTGGTCACTAAATAAATCGTCAAACAAGGTCATTTGTCCAGTACTTGTTATTGCTTTATCGTGATTGCTCAAGTTGATTATCGGCTCATAATTTACAATTAAAGTAGCTCTAGTTTCACCAAAGCAATCTAAAGCACCAGCTTTTATTAATGATTCAAGCATACGTTTATTAAGGGCAGTTTTATCTGCTCTTTTGATTAAGTCCTCTAAATTTAAAAACTTACCATTCTTTTCACGTTCCGCAACAATGCTTGATATCGCACTTTCGCCAACATTTTTAATGCCCATTAAGCCATATCTTAAACCACCATTTTCGCACTTAAAATATACATCAGATACGTTAATATCTGGCGGATAAATTGTTACACCACTACCACGCAAATATTCCACATACTTTGCAATTTCATCTTGGTTTGTAATTCTGTTATTAATTACTGCCGCAATAAACTGTACAGGATAATACCTCTTTAAATAAGCAGTTTCATACGCACATACAGCATAAGCCGCAGCGTGAGATTTGTTAAAAGCATAAGAAGCAAAACTCATCATATTGTCAAATATGGCATTTGCAACTTTCTCATCAACACCACGTTTAATACAACCATCAACCGCTTTTTGTGCTGGCTCAACCAAATCGCCTTTATCATTGTACACAGCTTCTTTTGCTGGTGCACCATTTATAAAGTAATCTCTTTCTTTTGCTAAAACATCAGCTTTTTTCTTTGCCATTGCACGGCGAACTAAATCCGCTCTACCATAAGTATAACCAGCCAAAACTTGTACAACTTGCATAACTTGCTCTTGATACACAAGGCAACCATATGTCATATTTAAAATTGGCTCAAGCAATGGATGCATATAGCTAATTTTTTGTGGATTATTTTTACTATCAATATAAGTTGGTATACTATCCATTGGACCTGGTCTATATAATGAAATGCCCGCTATTATATCCTCGAGTGATTTTGGTAAAAGTTGTTTCATAAACTTTTTCATACCTGGTGACTCTAGTTGGAACACTGCGTCTGTTTCACCAGAACCTAAAAGTTCGTATACCTTAGGGTCATCATAACCTAATTTTTCAAAATCAACATCATTACCCGTTGTTTCCATTATATATTGCTTTGCTTTTTTGATATCTGTCAAAGTCCTTAAGCCCAAAAAGTCCATTTTAAGCATTCCAACTTCCTCAACCTCTTCCTTTTGAAATTGAGTTGTAACATCGTCACCACTTTTTTGCAAAGGTACAAAGTCGGATATAACCTCTTTACAAATAACCACCCCCGCTGCGTGCTTTGAACACTGACGAGGCATACCCTCAAGTTGCATTGCAATATCAAGCACTTTACGCATTTGAGGATTATTATTGTAAGCATCAAGCACCTCAGGTATAATCTCGTCTTGTGATTTACCTAGTCCTAACAAATTTTCAAGTTTAATTTTACCACCAGGTATTAACTTTGTTAAAGCATTTACCTCGGCAAGTGGAATATTATACACACGTGCAACGTCTTTAATGGCATTTTTAGTAGCCATAGTACCAAGTGCTAAAATTTGACAAACTTTTTCTGCTCCATATTTTTCAATTACGTAATCAATAACTTGTCCACGTCCATCAACGCAAAAGTCGATATCAAAATCAGGGTTTGATACACGCTCAGGATTCAAAAATCTTTCAAACAGCAAATTATACTTTAATGGATTAACATTAGTTATACCAACCGCATAAGCAATAATACTACCTACACCACTACCACGTCCAGCACCAACTGGGATATTGTGATTTCTTGCATAGAAAATAAAGTCCCACACAATCAAATAATACTCTGCAAAACCCATTTTAATAATAATATCAAGTTCATATTCAGCTCTTTCTTTTATCTCATCAGTAATTACGCCATATCTCTTTACTAAGCCCTCATATGCTAAGGAACGCAAAAATTCTGCTGGAGTTTGTCCATTCTCAGGTGTGTAAGGTGGCATTAAATCTTTCTTTTCAATTCTTACGTGACATTTTTCTGCAATTTCAAAAGGTGTTTCCAAAGCTTCTGGACACCAACTGAACAACTCAAACATTTCTTCATAAGTCTTTAAATAAAACTCGTCAGAGGAAAATTTCATTCTTTTTGGGTCATCAATTGTCTTTCTTGTCTGTACGCAAAGTAATACATCGTGTGCTTCGGCATCTTTCTTTTCCAAATAGTGAGCATCATTAGTTGCAACGACTTTAACGCCAATTTCCCTTGCAATTTTTACAAGTAGCGGATTACACATTTTTTCCTCTGGTATTCCGTGGTCTTGAATTTCAATATAAAAATCGTCTTTTCCAAATATATCACGCATTATTATTGCATATTCTTTGGCTTTTTCATAATTACCCTCAATTAGATATTGCGGAATTCTACCACCAATACAAGCACTGGTAGCAATCAAACCTTTACTATGCTCTTTTAAAAAATTCAAGTCAATACGTGGTTTATAGTAAAACCCGTCTGTATACGCCAAAGAATCTAATTTTACCAAGTTTTTATATCCCTCATTATCTTTTGCAAGTAATAATAAGTGAAACATTTCCTTATTTGATTTATCGTGCATATCGTCACAAATATACAATTCGCAACCTATAATAGGCTCAATACCCGCTTGCAAACAGGCTTTTTGGAATGTAAAAACGCCAAACATTGAGCCGTGGTCTGTAATAGCACAAGCTGGCATATTTTTTGCGACACAAGCCTCAATTAAAGGGTGTTTTTTGCCGTTAGTTATACGACAAGCACCATCTAGCAAGCTCATTTCAGTATGTACGTGTAAATGTATAAAAGGTTTTCCCATAATACTCCTAATTTGTCTGTTGTAATTTTTAATTTGTAACTTTTATCAAATAATTTTATAATTTAATAAAATAATCTTTATAAAATCATAATGCCATTTTTTAAATTAATTTTAACCTATTTGTTTAACGAATTAGCAATTTCCATAATTTTTCTAAATCTATGGTTTATACCGCTTTTTGATATTCCACCACCAACTAATTCCGCAATTTGGTCCAAAGTTAAGTCTGGGTTATCAAGCCTTATTTTTGCAAGTTCTCTCAACTTATCACTTAACTTGTCCAGTCCAATTTTTTCATCAATCGCCTTTATAGCCAAATATTGCTTTTGACCAGCCATAACAGATTTATCTATGTTGGCGATAACGCAGTTTCTTTCACGATTAGTCTTGTTACGTACAGACCTGCTCACAATTATATTATTAAGTTCAAGCACAGCATTACTACCGCCAAAATATGCCATAAAATCACTTATCATTTCACTCTCACGCAAATATAAGTAAAAACTCTCATTTCTTTCTATTTTTTTAAGCAGTATATCAAATTGAGCAAAATATTCCATTACTTCATAAGCAATATTTTCACTATTAAATTTCATTTCTAATGAATAACTGCCCTCATAAATATCACTATCAATTTTTGATGGAACTGGTACTGTTATATTCACACTACTCACAGCAATGCCAAGCATAAATGCCTTAAGCTCTATATCATCAAAGTTATTATCATAAATGCTGTCTAAAAAACTAACCGCGCTATCACCCTCATACTGAATCAAGCCAGTATCTCTAGCTACTATTTGAGTAATTTGTTGTGGCAATTCCAAAGTGTAAATAGTCTTTTTCAAATTTCCGTCATTGTATACTTTAATATTTAACTCTGTATCATACAAATTCTTTAATTCGTCAGCCAATCTCAAAATAAGCTCATATAACTCACATTCAACTTGAATATTCAAAACTTTTTTTGAGATATGCAAACTGCCACTTTGTCTCAAAACAGCCGATAAAAAGGCAATTTTTTGATTTTTACTATTCAAACTATTATTTAAAATTTCTTTTTTAAAATCTGTGCTAAAACTCATTATTTACCTACTTTTGAATTTAAAATCACAAAATTCACTATTAATAATTCGTTTAGGGTCAACATTGTATTTATCAATAATTGCAAGTGCTTTATCAATATTTCCTACACTTTCTGGCTTATGTGCATCACTATTTAAAGTTAGCATAGCATTTGACCCAAACAAAGCTTCGTAATCTTCTTCTGTGCAATCGCTATGACGTGAAGATACTTCTATTGCTACCCCATAATCAAAACAAGCTTTTGCAACCTCTTTTATATCAACTTTCAAATGATAGTTAATGTGTGAAATGATATCAATAGGTTTAGACTTAATCAAATTTACATATGCCTTAGTATTCTTTGCAATCTGTTCTTTTGTAGGTTGATAAATCAATTTTGAATAACTATTGTAAAAAATATCAAAATAATCACTCACCTTATCCGCCCATACTGGTTTGTGGAACCCACACAAAACAATGTCAAAATTACGCTCAAATCCACTTGTAATATCATAACCACCACCAATTCCAGTAATATTTGACTCAACACCAAAAAGTATCTGAAAATCGGGGTGTTTTTGTCTAATAAGTTCAATTTCGGTTTTTTGTTGTAACAATTTTTTCTCACTCACACCAAATATAAAGTGCTTGCTTCCGTGGTCAGTGATTGCAATAGTTTTAAGCCCTCTTTTAATAGCTTGTACAACATTATCCTCTATACTACCTTTGCCGTGGCTGTAGGTAGTATGAGTATGATAGTCTGCAATTATTTTGTATTTATCATATAAATTTTCCAAAGTATCTAACCTCTCTATCCAAATTGATATTGTATTTTTCCAAAACTTTATCGTGACACAAATTAACTAAATTTGAGTAATCACTGCTTGTAGCACCGCCACAATTAATTATAAAATTAGCGTGCTTTTGCGATACCATTGCCCCACCAATAGATGCACCTTTTAGTCCACAATTTTCAATATAATATCCAGCACTTGTATCATTATATTTTTTAAATACAGACCCCAAAGAAATGTCATTTGGTTGGCTTTGCTTACGTTTTGTTTTAAAAAACTTAATATTGTTTGATATTAGCAAGCTATTACTCTCTTTAAGCTTAAATGTAGCGGAAAGTACAATCATTTTATTTTGCATAAAGTTACTTGTTCGATAACCAAAGCCACATTCATTGCAAGTAAGTTGCTTTATATCACCATTGTCATAAACATTTACGCAATACAAAACATCACTAATATTATACCCAAAAGCACCACAATTCATATATACAGCACCGCCAATAGTTGACGGAATACCACATAACCCCTCTAAACCACTAAGTCCATATTCTTTTGCGACATTACAAACTTTAGGTAACATTTCACCCGCCATAGCAGTAATAAAGCAATCTTTCACCTCAATCCCCTTAACTCCAGTAGTTAAAATTACATCATTATCAATTCCACTATCAGATATTAAACTATTCGTAGTACTGCCTAAAACTATGGCGTCATCAGTGTTTTGCAAGCAGATAATTAAGCTTTCTATGCTATTAGGTTTAATTAATCTATCAATTTTACCACCACTTTTAAAGTGACAAAATTCTCTTGCCAATTTATTATAACATATTGTAGCTCCACTTGCAATAATTAAATCATAATTTTTCATAAGCCACCTCATTTTAATATATTTTTGTTTGAAATGAGTTATGCGAAGTTAGTAATAAAATTAGCATTATAAGATTTAAAAACAAAAAAAACCGCAAAAATAAATTTGCGGTCAATTTTGTTTTATTAAATTATTAATTGATAATTGTTACCAGAACCCGTCAAAAATCGATACTATTTTATAAATTCATTATAAATGCTTTCAATAGTTTTTTCGTAATCTTGAGTATTTACACCTACAATTATATTCATTTCTGAGCTACCTTGGTCAATCATTCTAATATTGATATTTTGTTTTGCTAAAGCATTGAATATTCTGCAAGCAGTACCTGGTTTAAATGACATATCGTGTCCAACAGTTGCTATCAAGCTAAAACCTTTAAGTAATTCGATATGGTCTGGATTGATAGTTTTTTTCAATCTGTCAATAATAACCTCTTCTTTTCCTGCAATTTCGCTGTCACTTACAACTATACTCAAAGTATCAATACCACTTGGCATATGTTCAAATGAAACACCATAGTATTCAAATACGCTTAGAACTCTTCTTGCAAAGCCAAGTTCGCTATTCATCATTGATTTTTCAATAAATACAATGCTATAACCTTTTTTACCAGCTATGCCAGTAATTATATTTTGATTTGTGCTTTTACGATTAGCAACAATCATTGTTCCCGGATGCGATGGTTCAAAAGTATTACGGATGTTTATTGGAATATTGTTGTATCGTACAGGGAATATTGACTCTGGGTGAAGAACGTTTGCCCCCATATATGCAAGTTCACGTAATTCACGATAAGACAATTCTGCAATATGAGCAGGATTTTTAACTATCCTTGGGTCACAAATCATAAAGCCATTAACATCTGTCCAGTTTTCATAAACAACAGCATTAGTAGCCCTTGCAATGATTGCACCAGTTATATCAGAACCACCTCTTGAAAAAGTCTTTATATTTCCGTTTACATCAGAACCATAGAAACCTGGAATAACTGCTCTATCAATATCTTTTAACTTTTGGCGAGTTAATTCGTTTGTTGTTTCTGCATCAAAATCACCATTGCTGTTAAATTTTATTAAATCTTTTGGGTCAATAAATGGCACATTCAATCTTTTAGCCATTATAATACCGCCAAGATATTCACCACGAGACGCTGCATAATCACTTGAACGATATTTAATAATACCATCATATACTTCGTCTAAGTACTTGTTAATATCAATGTCAAGTTTTAAATCCTTAACAATTTCAACATATCTTTCACGAATTTGGGCAAATGTGTCCTTACATTCACCATTAAGCTCAACTTCGTGATAGCAAGCATATAGCATATCAGTTATTTTTCTGTCATTGCTATTTCTTTTGCCTGGTGCAGAAACTATAACATAGCGTCTTTCTTTATCACTTTGGATAATACTAGCGATATTGTTAATATTATCACTATTTGCCATTGAAGTACCACCAAATTTACAAACTTTAGTATTCATAATATATCTCCAAAATTATAATTAATTTATACAATTTCCGCAATTACTTCGGATAATCACTTAGGTTATTAATGCAAATATTACAGCATATTTTTTATCTTGCTGTAATAATTCAAAATAATAAACAAAATTTAAATACAAGAAGTAATTTTATAAAGCATTATAATTTTATTTTTTGCTAAAAATACACTTGCTTACAAATACTTCAAGATTGAATTAGCGTATGCACTCAAAAAATGTTTATAAACTTTTTTAAACGCTTACGATTAATGCAAATTATGCCAAATGTTGATTGCGTATTTGTTTATATCGCAAATAATTGTACCAATTTAATAAAAAGTTGTCAAGAAAATAACACGATTTTATTGCAGAATGGCAATATTTTTTTTATAAATAGCATATTTTAATGCAAAAAATGCAAATTTTAACAAAAAATTATAAAAATAAATTCCCAAAAAATAACCAAACATTAAATTTTACCAAATAAAAATGAAGCTAAGAAAGCTTATAAATCTAAATAAAAAATTAAATACTATAAAAATTTTAATACAACTAAAACTTACTTTTTTTGCTTGTTAGTTATTTTTCCAATTATTTTATTAATTATAAGCTTTGATTTATAAAACTAATTGAATATTAAAATTATTTGATGTACAAAGGTTTCTTACATAATTAAATTGATTAAAAAAACCTAAAAAATATTATATTGAAAGCAATGATATTAATTAACCACTATATTAATTTTCAAATATTAAAAACAAACTTTGTTTACTTTTCATTATCTTATTGCACATAAAATATTTTTTTTAAAAAATTTAATTTCTTTAAAATTTATTATAGCTATATTAAATTCAATTATTATATTTTTTTACAATGATACAAAATGCTATTAAAAATTAATATGACAATGTGCAAAATTATATCAACTACTAAGCCAATAACAAATAACATCAATTAAAAGAGACATCAGCATAATCTAAAGCTACACTCTTAATTTCTACAAATTAAACTTAACTTTTTTGAATAAAAATATTAAACACTTAAAAAAATAAATTTATTGCTTTTATCAAATTACTTTAGATAAAAATAATTTAAAAATAAATTTTATTAAGAAAATAATTTTTCATTTAGTTTTCAAATATTCTAGCTCATATATACAATTTTTTAACATTGTAGCAGAAAAAATAAAAGCTTAAATATTATATTTATAGAATAAACTTTTTTATGTGATATAAATATAAAAATCTTAAATATCTAGCTTTAACAAAATATTACGCAGTAAAAGCCACATTTTATAACGACATTAAAATTTATGACTAAGCCTTTATTTTCTTTCCTTCAAGATAATATCTTTTATCTTCTGCATTGCCCATTGAAAAAGATTTTCTTGGCAATGCACCACGTCTAAAACAATAATCAAACAAGCCGTCTTTACTAATTGTTGGCATAAATATTCCAACAGCATTATGTCTTTTTGTAAGTTCAATCAAACTATTATCACCATGGATATAATCTTCTACAATATTTTGATGTTTTGTTTTATAACTATCAATAAAATCTTGAATATCTTTTATTGCATCACTTGGATTTGATGGCACATTAACTGAATAAGTTTCACCATTAAAAATTGCCTTGATTTGACTACTTCCGCTCATTTCTTCACAAAAACTTTTTATAAAGTCATTATCTGCCCCTATTAATAGTCTATGTATTGGTTCAAATTCTAGTGAATCATCATAAATATTTACAAGCTCAACTAATGAATATCTTGCTGGGTGATTAATTCTTTCTTCTTCTGTCAAATTATGTTTTATTAAATTCCAACATTCCTTTGCAGTAGCTAAAGAGTGATTGCCATCACCAACTATAAAAGCAATATTGCCATCTTGGTTATATTTTTGTTTTATTAATGAATTATCAGTAAGGCCATTTAATTTTTGAACTAATTTGTCACTATCTGCTACTTTAAAGCCCTTTAAGTGCCCACCATTCATATTTAAATCAAAATCATAAACAATTTCAAATTTATCACGTTGCTCATATAATTTTTGAATAAACTCACCATTTTTATCATCAATAAGCATCATAATATGAGGGAATTCAATTGGTGCATTTTTTCTTATTTCAATTCTTGCTGGCAATCTTGATGTAACAGTTTTTTCTGTTGCTTTTATGTATGCATTGTTTTTATCACTATACTCATAGCTTTCTAGGTCAATTTCAACAATTAAACCAAATCGTACCTTGCCGTTGTTCAAAGTACGTTCAACTAAAATTACAGATTGTAACTCTTTAAAAATTTTACTATCAATATACTTTTGCATTGTGTTATTAATTTTTTTAATAGCACTATTGGTATCGTTATTTAAATAAACCTCTGGTAAAATCAAATTTAATACAGATGGGCTGTCACCCACTTTGTCAGCAAGTTCAGCCCAATATTCTGGCTCACTAGAGAATTGGTCACACGCTATGCAAGCCCATTTATTATAATCAATTTCGCCAATTGGCAATAATACTTTAGGAACTCTAACTAAATTCATATTACCTCTTTTTATTTTTTTGTCTGTTATATTTAATACCAAAAGCTTTTTCTATTTCGTCAGATAATTTTTCTGGTGTCATATAACGCTTAATTTCGCCGTGTCTTACTGTGCTTATAATACCAGTTTCCTCACTAACAACAATAGCTAAAACATCACTTTCTTCTGTAATACCAATTGCAGCTCTATGTCTTGTTCCTAATTCTTTTGAAATATCCTCTCTTTGAGAAAGTGGCAAGAAGCAACCTGCTGCTAAAATAACATTTTCTTTTACAATTATTGCACCATCGTGCAAAGGAGCTTTTGTATTAAAAATACATTGTAACAAACCATCTGAAATCTTTGCATTAAGAGCTGTACCAGTTTCAAGCAAATGTGAAGGTACAACACTAGGTGTAATAACAATAAGTGCACCAGTATCATTTTTACTCAAGCTTTGGCAACCTTTAACAATTTCGTCAACTGCTTGTCTTAAATCGTCCTCACTATTTCCATAGTCATAAGAGTCTTTACTATCGTGCCACCTTGCAAATCTAGTAATGCTGGATTTAATATCTTGTTGATAAGTAATGATTATGCAGAATATTAGAATTATACCGCCCCATCTTAGTATTTCGCTAGTTATAAATAACAAACTTGCATCAGTTAAAGCTGTCGCAATAGAAACACCAATATATGTGCAAACATATACTGCCACAAATAACGCCATTTTCAAATTGTTACGGCGTTTAAAAAACCAAAGAACTGCTACTGCTGCCAAGACGATAACAACTAAATCAATAATAGCGAAATAATTTAGTTTGTTAAGATAATTCTTAAAAACCTCCATAAACACTCTCCTCAACATTACTATAATTATTATAAAATATATTTAATAAAAAGTAAAGCAAATTAAATAAAAATAATAAAATTTTTAAATATATATAAAATAAAGCCATTTTTAGCCGTAAAGATACTAGACTTTCTTTTGTAAAAAATAATATTTGTCAAATTTAGCCAAAATATCTATAAGTTTGTCAATTAAATTAATTGAAAATAACATTTGCACATTTATATTAATTTAATATTAAATGAAAATTCTTGTATTAAACATTAAAAAAGTACTAGTCTTTGCACAATTTTAAGTATATACAAAAAATACAAATGCCAATATTTAAAATTTATATTTTCCCTGCATTTATAATAATTTTTTAGTAAATTGTAAGCCATTTTTAGATAATATTTTTTTATAAAATTCAAATAAAAATCACTTAAATATAATTTAATTCTATTCTTTTTTCACATTAAATTTTATGCTAATCTAACATTAAATTTCTTTAATTATAATTGTAAAAAAATTTGGATTTTATAATTTTAAAAATTTAATATTTTACTCAATTTATGTCTAAAATTGTAGTAATAATACACAATTAATATAAAAATAATAAGTTAATATTAGTAATGAATTCGAGATTGATTATCAATATTATTAGAATCTATTTACAAAATTTGACAAAATTCACATAAAAATACGAAAATAAGTTATAAAAAAACACTTATTTTCGTCATAAATCGCAATTAATTTTATCTAATAAAAGTATGCTATTTTTTACTTTATTTGCAAAATTGATGGCAACTCAAAAAAGCAGTGATTGTAATAATAAACAAATTGCTTTTACGATTTTAAAAATTTTAAAATTAATTAAAACTTACATTTAAAAAATTATTTCCTTTCATTCAAATAGCTTTCCATTTCTGCAAACCAAGACTCTAAATCTTTAAATTCCTTATACACTACTGAAAATCTAACATATGCAACATCATCAATTTCTTTTAGCCCAGCCATAACCATATTGCCGATTTCGTGGCTAGTAATCTCTTGTTGTAAAGAGTTCGTAACCTTTTTCTCAATACTTTCTACTAGCTTGTCAATTTCAGTTATTGCAACAGGTCTTTTTTCACAGGCTTTTAGGATTCCAGTTTTTATTTTGTTTATATCAAATGGTTCTCTTATGCCATTCTTTTTGACAATATATATTGGTAATGTTTCAATAGTTTCATAAGTTGTAAACCTTTTATTGCAAGATACGCACTCACGTCTACGTCTTATACTTGTACCATCTTCACTTAATCTGCTATCAATTACTTTATCTTCTAAGCAACCGCAATTAGGACACTTCATAATCTTTCTCCTATAATAATATCGCGTATTATTTTACACGCATTATTATAGCAAATTTTTTAAAGTTTGTAAATCATTTTAACAAAATTATAAATTTGCTCTTAAAAAATTAAAAGCAAATTTATAATTAACCCAATTATTTTTGAAAATCTTAATTTTAAAGTTACAAAAATAATTTTTTAAAATCAATTTTAATTATTTTGCCTCGTCAGCATCTGCAAACTTATTACTAGTAAGTTGTGCCAGTATTGTATCCTCACCTATTTTAGTAATACATTTCCAAGGTATAAATAAGCTTTCACCCGATGCAACTACTCGTAATGACCTTCTTTCCCCAGGTACTACTAAACCAATAACCTCACCAGTACAACTAATAACCATATCAATAATTCTACCTAATTTTTTACCATCAATTGTATTGACAACTTCTTTTTCTCGAAGCTCACAAAAAGTTAAATCATTCATCATACTATAGTAAATGTTTTAACAAATAAAAATATGCATATTTTTTGTACTTTGTTGAAAAAATTAGCCTAAATATACAAATAAACTAAATAAAACCTATTAAATCATATTTAACTTTCTTTAGCCAAGTTTAAACGAGAAAACAAACTAATTGTATAAAATCACAATGATTTTTATTAGCATATATTTTTAATTACATCATTGCTTTCATTTTCTTAAGTGCCAATTTTTCCAGTCTTGAAACTTGTGCTTGAGACACGCCCAATTTTTCAGCAATTTGCATTTGAGTTTTTTCAAGATAAAATCTTGCTTTTAAAATTGCTTTTTCTTTATCTGATAAAGACATAAAGCTTTGTTTTAATAACATTCTCTCATTCCACAAATCTTCATTTTCGTTTTTGTCATAAAGCTGTTCAAATAATGATAAAGAATCTTCTTCATCTGAAAAAACATTCTCATATATACTTACAGGTTCACTAACGGCATTCAAAGCACAAGCCACTTCTCTTTCATTGTAACCAGTTAATTCTGCAATCTCAAAAAGCGTTGCATTTTTTTGCTGAGAAGTTTCAATTTTTTCTCTCGCTTGCAGTGCTTTAAAAGCTATGTCTCTAGCACTTCTTGGAACCTTAATACTGGAGCTATCTTTTAAAAATCTTTTTATTTCACCTATTATCATTGGCACTGCATAAGTTGAAAATTTAACGTTATATTTTAAGTCAAAATTATTAATTGCTTTTAGTAAACCTATAACACCAACTTGGAATAAATCGTCACTATTGTACTTGCCATCAAATCTTTGTAATAAAGATAAAACCAATCTTAAATTTGCCATAATAAATTTATTTTTTGCATCTTCATCTCTGTCGTTTTTTATTTTGATTAAAAGTTCCTCCGCTTCTTTATTTGTAATTTTTGGAAGCTTAGTTGTATCCAAACCACACACTAAAACTTTGTGCATAATATCCTCCTTAGCATACAAATATCAAAAAATATTTGGCTTATAATATTATGTCAAAATTTACCGATTTTATACAAAAAGCATAAAAAAATGGTATTTAACACAATAAAGATACCATTTTTGATTGATTTTTTTAATTTTAATGCAATTAATATCGATTTTTTAATGATATAGCGAATCTTCAAAAAATCGGTACTACACCATTTTTGCAATCTCTTTTTTAAGCTTGCTCAAAACTTTTTTTTCAAGTCTTGATATGTAAGATTGCGATATCCCCATAATGTCAGCTATTTCTTTTTGTGTCTTTTTTTCTATTCCTAAAATACCAAATCTCATTTTAATTATTTGTCTTTCACGCTCTGGCAATTTATTCGCACATTTTGCAAGTGCATCTGTTTCTACACACTTCTCAGCATCATAAAAAACTTCGTCTGGGTCTGTTCCTAATATGTCAGATAGCAATAACATATTACCCTCCCAATCAACATTTAATGGTTCATCCAAAGATATGTTATTTTTAACTTTATTGTTCTTTCTTAGGTACATTAAAATTTCATTTTCAATACATCTTGCAGCGTATGTAGCAAGCTTAATTTTTTTACTATTGTCATAAGAATTTATAGCTTTGATTAGTCCAATTGTACCAACCGAAATTAAATCTTCTATGTCAAGATTTGTGTTTTCAAATCTCTTTGCAATATAAACTACAAGTCGCAAATTATGCTCTATTAAAATGTTTCTAGCATCCATATCGCCAGACATCATTCGCTCAATAATTTTTGCTTCTTCATCCGCCTCAAGAGGTGCTGGCAACGCATCACCACTTCCAATATAATTTACTTCTCCACAACTATCAAAGCCAAATAATCTTTTTATTAATTGTATAAATTTTTCAAACATATCACACCTCAATATATATCATTATGCAATAAAACTTTATATCCACCACCTAACTTATTAAATACACAATATACACTATCATAAATACGATTGTCAACAACAACTTTATCAAGTTTAAACACATCTTGATGAGTACTGCCACATATTGTATCTATATCCATAGTCCCAACAGCCTTTTCCTCTCGCTTAAGAGATTCATCAATAACTATAACTGGATATATCCCCTTATAGTACAAAGTATTTCCACTATCATAATATGCTTGTTCCCTAATAATTTTTTTGTCCTTGTTAATTATAACTTTTTTCACATTACCCTCCGAAATATGTTTTTTTTGTATTATTTGCACTACCTTGCGACTAAATGCTAATACAATAATAAACATACTACACATTAGTCCAATATTAATGTTTGACGGATTTGACATTGTTTCTCTAAATGCTTGAACCATATTCATTATTCCAGTTATTGCACCACCAAAAGCAAATGAGTAACCTAAAAATACCATAAACAATAATGCCAATTTTTTAAACGATAATATTTTTGCAACTAGCAAACACATTATAAACGCAACAATAATTTTAATTATTATGTCACCAGAAAATTCAATTAATGGTGCAAAAAGAGCATATACTGCCCCGATTGTTGCAGATAAAAATAATCTCCAAATTTTTATTTTTCTTTTTAATGTCAATAGACTTATATACAGCATTAAGCAGTCTATAGCAAAATTATTAAATAAGACACATTCAACATAAATTATCATAAACACATTATAATTAATATTATTGTTCGTTTGATTTCCTATTTGTCGAATAGTTTGCTGTTAATGTCGTTACCTTAAAATATATGCACAAGCTGTCCATATCTTGTAGTAATTATCAAATTTTTAATATTTATAATTAAAATACTTATTCACTAATTAGTATAAATATAAGACATAAATTTATCAATTAAATATTTTATATGTCATTTTTATGTTAATATAGAATTATATAATTATTATAATATTATAATATAATTAATATATTAATTTTATTAATTACTATATATTTAGCTTTGACAATTTAAATAAACTAGACCTACAATATCTCTTAAAGGGCTAAAAAGAAAAAATAAAGTCAACCTAATTTAATTTATATCAATCAAAAACACATAATTAATATTACCTAACCTATTTAGTACCGATTTTCAAAGGGTTTTATACTTTTCAGCTACCCAAACTACTCATAAAAAATACACTCTATTTGCAATATTAAATTATAAATATTGCAAATAAACACCGATTTTCACAGCATATTTTAAAATTAACAGGCATTTAAAACAATTTAAATGCGTGTCAATTTAGTTATCAACATACTTATTTAATGAATTATATAAAAATAAAAAATTTTTCTAAATTAGCAACAAATAAAACATAAACAAATCAAATTTTATTTGTTTATTAAATTCAAAATAATAATTGAATAATATATAAATTACTGATAAATTATGCAAAAGAAATTTGCAAAATTAAATGTTATACTAACATTTAATTTTGCAATCAGAATCATATAATTAAAATATTTAAAATGTTATTTATATTAAAACTAAAAATTATGAAATACTAAACTACTCTCTATTTAAAAAATTATTTTAAGCTTAAATGCCAATCATCAATATGAATTACTAGTAAACAATATTTAAAACGCCTAACAATATAAAACAGAATATTAAAACATCAAGATATAGTGTATTGATTAAAAATAAGTTTTTTAACCTAATTGAATATTCAAATAGATTTATATAAAAATACTGAGCAAGTTAATCTTGCTCAGTAAAAAATTATTTATTAATAATTTCTTTAAGTTTAGCAGCTTTACCAGTTCTACCACGTAAATAATATAGTTTAGCTCTTCTAACTTTACCAGTACGAACGATGTCAATGTGGTCAATCTTAGGTGAATGGAATGGAAAAGTTCTCTCAACACCAATACCAAAAGAAAGACGGCGAACAGTAAAAGTTTCACGTACGCTACCATTCTTACGAGAGATAACAACACCTTCAAAAGCTTGAAGTCTTTCTTTGTTACCCTCTTTGATTTTAAACCATACTTTTACAGTTTGACCAATTTTAATATTTGGCAAATCTGTACGTAGGTTTTCTTGCTCAATTACATCAATAATATTACTCATTTGACCTACCTCCTATTACGCAGTGTTCATATGCTTAGAGGAACACCCGAAGTCTTTAATATTTTAACATATAAATCTATACTTGGCAAGCATTTTTTATATGTTTTTTACAAATTTTCTACTTTTTTATTCATTTTAATGCAATGTTTTTTATGATTTTGTTTAATATTCTCAAAAATTTATGTTTTTTATTTTAAATAATAGTTGTTTATTTATTTTGATACAAATAGCTTAATTTATCCAAAAGGCATCTTTTAAATGCTCTATCTCCGTACCACTAACAGCAACAAAATCAAATCTGACATTGATTCCATATAAACCTTTAGATGCAATGTACATTTTTGTTGCGTAAATAATGTTACTAATTTTTTCATTTGTCATACTTTCTAATGGATTGCCAAATGAAAAATTGTTTCTTGTTTTTACCTCAACAAAAACTAAGGTATCACCATCTTTTGCGATAATATCAAGTTCAGCTTTACGCATATATACATTTCTATCTAATATTTGATAACCTAGACCTAACAAATATTGCTCTGCCAAGCTTTCACCTTTATTACCAATGTTTTTTGTATTAATTCCAAACATAATCAACCTTGAATAAATTTTTTAATAAAGCTACGTCTATGTATTTTACAAGGTCCATATTCTTTAATTGCAGAAATGTGAGCAACAGTTCCATAACCTTTATGTTTATCAAACAAGTATTGTGGATACTCCTTTGCATAATCAACCATTAAATTGTCCCTATATACTTTTGCAATAATACTGGCAGCACCAATACTATAACTTAAAAAATCACCTTTTACAATATTTACAACTGGGATATCAGTATCCAAAGTAAGTGCATCAACCAAAGCAACGTCTGGTTTTATTGACAAGCCCTCTAATGCTTTTTTCATACACAATTTCGTAGCTTCCAAAATATTTATTTCATCAATAACTTCTGGCTCAATTTGAGCGATATTGTAACTTATTGCTTTTTCTTTTATTAGTTCGCTAAGCACATTGCGTTTTTTTTCACTTACTTTTTTGCTATCATCTATCCCCTCAAGCAAGTCATCAAGTGGCATAATAACTGCAGCACAAACAACTGGTCCAGCCAATGGTCCTCTGCCAACCTCATCAACACCTGCAATGTATTTTGCACCGTTAGCACAACACTCTAATTCATATTTTAATTTATCTTGTAAACTTAGTTTTTCCATACTCACCTTTTACATTTTATTATAATGTAATTTTAATTTTTTCTTTGGTAATTATTCAAAAAAATTATATTTTTATTTTACTTTTTCAAACATTAGTTAATTAATTTTTTATCTTAAATAATGGCAATTTAAAAAATTTTAATTGCAATTATCTAATTCTGCTTTTTCAAGCATTATTAAACCTAATTTTCCTTTTCTAAAATCATCAATAATTGTTGCGGATAGCCTTTCAATATCAAAAGCTCCACCTTTTAATAAAAAGCCACGTTTTTTTGCAATAAATTCCAAACTATCGTGATTGCTTTCTGGTAATTCAGTAATTTTATATCTTGTTAAGAAATTCTGCAAATAATTTGCCTTACAAAAAGCTATCAATTCCTCCGCAAGCTCAACAATATTTAGTATATCTTCGTTTATACTACCAACAAAAGCCAAGTGCATTGCGTGCAGTTGATTTTCAAATGACGGCCATAAAGTTCCTGGTGTATCTAAAAGCTCAACACCTTTAGTCAACACAACCCATTGTTTACCACGTGTAACCCCTGGTCTATCACCAGTTATAGTTCGTTTTGAGCCACAAAGACTATTTATTAGGGTAGATTTTCCGCTATTAGGTATACCAACCACCATTGCTCTAATACTTCTATTAACGCCTTTTTGTTTATATTTTTCTATCAAATTTTTATTCAAAATTTTCAATCCATCTATAACTTTAGAAGTGTTACCATTTGCACTATTACAAATTACAACTTGCATATTATTGGCTTTAAAATATTTAAGCCATTCACTCAAATCTTCTTTAGCTACTAAATCCGCTTTATTTAATACGTATAAAATTGGTTTTCCGCCAGCCAGTTGATTAAGTTTGGGATTAAATGAGGCAACAATACATCTGCTATCAAGCACATATATTAAACAATCTACTAATTTTACATTTTCCTCCATCATTCTCAAGGCTTTTGTCATATGCCCTGGAAACCATTGAATATGCATTATTTTTCCTCCAATAAATCTGGACGCCTTTCTTTTGTAATACGCAACTGCTCATTATAACGCCATTTGTCAACCTCTTGATGATTGCCACTAAGCAAAACATCTGGAACTAGCATACCTCTAAAATTTTGTGGTCTTGTATACTGAGGATACTCAAGCAGTCCATTAGAAAAGCTTTCCTCATTTGTGGAATCACTACTGCCAAGCACACCATCAATATACCTTGCAATCGCATCAATTGCAACCATACAAGCAAGCTCACCGCCAGTAAGTACATAGTCACCAATAGACAATTCCATATCAATTTCGCTGTCAATTACTCTTTGGTCAACACCCTCATAATGTCCACATAAAAAAAGCAAATTCTCCTCTTTAGATAATTGTTCAACCAAACTTTGTGATAATGTTTCACCTTTAGGTGATAAAAATATCCTTTTACATAATCTATTTGGGTCAACATTATCTATAGCATCACATATTGGTTGAGGTGTCATAACCATACCACTACCGCCACCAAAAGGATAGTCATCACATTTTTTATGTTTATCTAAGCTAAAATCACGTATATCAGTTACATTCAATTTAAACTTTTCAGCCAAAATTGCCTTACCAATTACGCTCTCATTTAAACACTCAAACATTTTAGGGAATAATGTCAAAACCTCAATCTTCATAAACTATAATTTGCTCCAAAACTTCTTTATTTAATGTTATTATCTTATTTTCAACATCAACTTTTTGTAAAACTTTTTTCAAACAAGGAAACATAAAATTCTTGCAATCATTAATACCTTGAACAACATAAACATCAGCTGCACCATATTGCAAAATATCTGTTATATTTCCTAAAATTTTACTATCAACCTCAATTTTACAACCAATAATATCTGAAACTAAATATCTTCCTTTTTCCAATTTTGGCATTTTTTCTCTGTCAAATGAAACCGTTTTACCACGTAGTAATTCTGCTTGATTTCTATCATCAACACCATCTAGCTTAAAAAATAAACCATTTACCAAACTTTTAATGCTAATTACTTTGTATAATTTTTCGTCCAAATAAATGTCTTTTAGTCCTCGTATAATTTTATCATCGGCAGAAGTTATTCCAACTTTTACCTCACCTTTTATACCTTGTGGCTTTATAATTTTTCCAATTACTATTCTATCCATTTTTATTAAAAACCTTTCGAAAATCGATACTAAATTAAAAATAATCATTATTTACCAATAGACCCCACTTTAATTCGTGGGGTCAAAGGATAATTATTTTTCATTAATTTCTACATTATAACGCTTGCCTTGTTTCATACCAGATGATTTAATTATTGCTCTAATAGCTTTTGCTACTCTACCTTGCTTACCAATAATTCTACCAATTTCACTTTTATCAGCATTAATATTGATTACAAAATTTTCTTCATCAACAACAATATCAACCAAATCCGGATTGTCAACAAGTCCATCAATAATTGTTCTTACTAATTCTTGCATAATTATTTAATAATTCCTTCTTTTTTAAGTAAATCTTTAACAGTATCAGTACATTGAGCACCATTTTTAATCCACTTATTAGCGACCTCAGTATCAATTTTTACTACTGCTGGCTCCTTAGTTGGGTCATAGTAACCAATAGATTCGATATATTGACCATCTCTTGCCTTTCTGCTGTCCATTGCTACAATACGATAGAATGGCTTACCTTTTTTACCCATTCTTGTTAATCTTAATTTAACTGCCATAGTTAACTCCTCCAAAAATTATATATATAATTAAAATTAATTATCAAATTTATTTACTAATATAAAATAAAATTATTTTTTATTAAAATGGCATTCTCATTCTGCCACGCATACCGCCACTTGTCATTCGCCTCATCATATCTTTAGTTTGTTCAAATTGTTTTAACAACGAATTCACATCTTGAATAGATGTTCCACTGCCATTTGCAATACGTTTACGCCTAGACCCTTTTATGATATGTGGCATTTCTCTTTCTTGTGGTGTCATTGAACGAATAATTGCTTTCATTTTATCAATCTGCTTTTCATCAACATCCAAATCTTGACCTTTAAGTTTACCACTAAGTCCAGGTATCATATTTAACATATCTTTCATACTGCCCATTTGATTCATACGCTCAAATTGGTCAAGATAATCGTTTAAATCAAAAGACTTATCTTTGATTTTCTTTTGCAATTTAATTGCATCTTCTTCAGTGATAGCATTTTTAGCTTTTTCAATAAGTGTAAGCACATCACCCATTCCCAAAATTCTTGATGCCATTCTATCTGGGTGAAAGGCTTCCAAATCAGTCATTTTCTCTCCGATACCGCAAAATTTAACAGGTTTACCAGTAACCGCTTTAATTGAAAGAGCTGCACCACCTCTTGTATCACCATCCAATTTTGTCAATAAAACACCAGTAATATCAAGTTTCTTATTAAATGTATCTGCTACATTAACGGCGTCTTGACCAGTCATACTATCAACTGTAAGCAAGATTTCGTGAGGACTATAAGTATTTTTTATTGAAAGCAATTCTTGCATTAACTCCTCGTCAATATGCAATCTACCCGCTGTATCAATAATTACAACATCGTTGCTATTTTTTTGAGCCTCAACAAAAGCACCTTTTAATATTTTTAGTGGTGAAATTTGACCTTGTTCATAAACTGGCACACCTACACTGCCACCAACCACTTGCAATTGTTTAATTGCCGCTGGCCTGTAAATATCGCAAGCAACCAATAACGGCTTTTTGCCTTGCTTTTTAAGCATTAATGCTAATTTTCCACACATTGTAGTTTTTCCAGCACCTTGCAAACCACACATCATAATTATTGTAGGTGGTTTATCACTTACCGCAAGCTTACTATGAGTTGAACCCATCAAAGCAATAAGTTCTTCATTGACAATATCAATAACTTGTTGAGCTGGTGATAAGCTACGCAAAATTTCCTCACCAACTGCCTTTTCACTAACTTTGTTTATAAATTCTTTTACAACGCTAAAGTTCACATCTGCTTCTAAAAGTGCGATACGAACTTCACGCATAGCACCTTTAACCTCAAGTTCAGTAAGTTTCCCTTTGTTTTTTAACTTTGAAAATATATGCCCTAATCTATCACTTAAACTATTAAATGTCCCCATCATTATCCTCCACAATATCTTTTACGCTACCAAGTAATTGCATTGCTAACATTCTATCATTTGCTTTAACTGCATTTTCAAGCTGTATTAAACTTGCTGATATATTGCTAAACTTTTGAACAAGTTTCAATTTTTGTTCATACATTTCAAGTAACTGTTCTGCACGTTTAATAGTATCACGAACCGCTTGACGACTTATATCAAATTGCTCAGCAATTTCAAACAATGATATATCGTAATCATAATACAATTTTATCATTTCACTTTGGTGTTCCGTTAGCAGACAGCCATAAAAATCATTGTACCTACTAATGTATAGTTTTTCAGATTTTGACACATCTGCCTCCTCAGTAATTATCTGTAAAGGACTTTACCTTTACACCGATTATATTACATTTAATAAATAAAGTCAAGCATTTATATTTAATTTTTGAATAAAATTTTAATTTTATAAAAAAAACAAATACAACAACTCTTATTTTGTATGATTGTTTTGTTTTTAGATTTAGCACAAATTAGTTACAATTATTTAGTATAAAACTATAAATATGATTAGAATTTAATCGTCAAATTTTATCTTTATCTTTTAATATCATTATTTGTAACAATTTAACACAAAAATTAAATATTATAACAAAAATCATTTAAAAGCCTACGAAAATCGGCACTAAATTACTTATTCCTTATAATTTATTTGATATTTTTTAGCTTTATATTTAGGCTTTGCCCTTGTAGTAGACATTGACAAATCTCTATCTGCATCAATAATTGTATCACTTATTAAATTTTGAATATCACTATTAAGTTTTTCTTTATCAATTGTTAAAGATAGCTGATTTGAACCAAAGTGTTTTGTTATTACTTTTACAAGCCAATTTTCAAGTTTATCACTGTATTTCCATAGACAAATAAATATTGCAAGAATTGCAATTCCTAAAGTTACCCAAAGTAAAATACCCCACCACTCTGTAAGTGGTATTTTGGTCATTATATCAACCATTCCAGCTTGACCAATAATTGTTAATGGCCTTGTGACAATTTGCATTATAAAAAAGGTTGTATATGACATAGTAGTAACACCCGCAAAAATGCACAATAAATCATCAGGGAACACTGGCAATAGAAACATCATAAACAACATTAGTTTATCTCTACCCTTAAGCATTTTTTGATATTTATTATATGCTTTTGGTCCTACCATCCAAATCAACAATTTAACGCCAAATACTCTGCCCAAAAAGAAAGCAAACATTGAACCCGCCAACATTCCAACTAAGCTACAAACAAAAACTAAAGGTAAATTATTGAATGCAACTACACCTGCTGTAGTTGTGATAGCAGATGGAATAGGAATAAATGTAACTTGTAAAAACTGAATTAAAATATAAATTAATGGTCCCCAAATACCAGTTTTTTGCATTAAGTCGGATATGTTATCCGCATCTTTAAGCATATTCATAGCACCTGTCTTTAATAGACTTATATAGATAGCAAAACCAATCGCAGCAAAAAATAAAACAATCAAAGTAGTTTTAAACAATGCTTCTTTTCTTTTATAAATACTTACAACACAAATGGTAGTAACCAACACTGTTGCGATAATTAGCAATATTGGATAATAAACTGCCATTTCACCAAACAAAAACACTGCATCAACCAAAGTCGCTATACCAAAAAATACAGCTAAGAATGAAAATATCAGTTTTGATTTATCGCTCATTTTTGTCCTCCTAAAATTTTATCAACTTCTGCCCTTGCTAATCTGTCGCATTCATTATTGTATTTATTATCACTATGTCCTTTTACTTTGATAAATTGTACATCGTGATAGCAAACCAAATTATCTAATTGTTTCCATAATTCAACATTTTTAACAATTTTATTCTGCTTTTTCCAATCATTAGCTTTCCAATTTTCAAGCCAGCCCTCTAAAAAAGCATTTACTACATACGCTGAGTCAGAAAATAATTCGACTTTGCATTTTTCTTTTAACATTGAAAGTCCATTGATTACCGCAAGCAATTCCATTCTGTTATTTGTAGTTGTTACCTCTCCACCAGAAATACGTTTTTCCTTGCCGTTATACATTAGTATAGCACCCCAACCACCTGGACCGGGGTTGTAGCTACACGCACCATCGGTGTAAATTTGAACTAATTTCACTTACCCAACTCCTCTGACCTATTTCTACATTTAATCATTGCACTATCAATAATATTATACAAATTATCATTCCTAAAACTATCAACGGCTTGAATAGTAGTACCACCTTTTGAACATACGGCTTGAATAAGTTGACTAATTGGTGTACTTTCATTTTCTACCATACCTACACTACCAGCAAACGTTTGCAAAACACAAGTTTTAGCGTCTTCATATGACATACCCATTTTGACGCCACTCTCAATCATTCCCTCAATAAACATATATACATATGCCGGACCACTACCACTAACAGCAGTAACTGCGTGGAATAAATCCTCTTCAAGATATATTGTTTTACCTATACTATCAAAAATGCTTTTAACAAATTCCCTCTCAGTTTGAGGAATACTATCATTTTTACGTATTGCAGTCATTCCCAATTTAAGTTTACAAGGAGTATTTGGCATAACTCTAGTTACATTTGCATTAGCAAAATATTTTTTTATGCCATCATATGTAATCCCCGCCATAATGGATATAATGTGTTTAGCTTTACAAACTTTACCTAGTTCACTCGCAATTTCATTAAAGATTTGAGGTTTAACTGCAAGCAAAACATACTCACATTCATTTAAAACTTTTGAGTTATCTTTGTATGTAACTACACCATTAATGCCTAAATCTGCAAAAGGGTCTGTTGCAATTATTTTATTAATATCAATCAACTTGCTATCAACTATACCATTAGCAATTGCTTTTGCCATATTACCCGCACCAATAATTCCAAGTTTGTAATTGTATTCCATAACAACTCCTTAAATCAAATTAAATAAAATATTCTATATTTATATTATTTTATATTAAATTAACTATAATAAATTACAAAAAAATATTTTTATTAACATATAATAAAAAAATTCTATTATATATAGTTTAACCTTTTTTGAACTAAAAATCAACCTTTTACAAATAAAAAGTATACTTTATTTTATTTATATATAAAAGAAGCCAAAACAATAAATGTTTTAGCTTTTTTTAATTTAGTATTTAGTTATTAATTTATAAATAAAATTATTTTTTAACAATATAATTCTTGATTATTAAAAAGTATTTTTCTGTAAAAAAATATTTAAAATTTATCTAAATAAAAAGCAAAACACACAATAATTATAAATAAGAGAAAAAAATATATAAAAATAAAAAACATTCTAAATCAATTACGATTTAGAATGTTTGGCAGGGGAGACGCGATTCGAACACGCAACCAATGGTTTTGGAGACCACTACTCTACCGTTGAGCCACTCCCCTAAGTCTTGTCTATTATATGATATATTTTGATTAATGTCAATTATTTTAATACAATTTATCAAAAAACATTAATTACTCCACAATCTACAAGGTTTTAAATTATGTTTTATTACTTTTTACTTCTGCATTGAAACTTAGGCATTAAACAAATGCCAATCATTTTTCAGCTATAATTACAATGCTTTTATTTTAGCCTTACCTTAATTAGATAACAAAACAAGCATTTAAATTGATATAAATTAAAGCTACAAATATATTATACAAATGTAAAATGAGAAGAAAATATGCAGTTATAGCAAGATTATTTTTCCAAAATAACAGTTAAAAATGTACTTTCACCTTGCATCGAAACTTGTGCGTGAGGTATATTTGGGTCAAAATATATACTATCGCCCGCACGCAAATAATATTCCTTATTACCAATTAATACTCTAAGTTTACCACTTAATACATAGTTAAATTCTTGTCCAGTATGTTGGACTAATTCAGGGGCTACACCTTCACTAATTGTAACCAACATAGGTTCCATTTCTCTATTAAAAAATTTATGTGCAAGACTGCTAAAACTATACCCGTCATATCTTTCAATGACAAGCCCTTGTCCTGCATAACAAAGAGCAACCTCTTTACTATCACTATTTTGTCCAGTAAGTAATACCGTTGGGTCAATTTCCAAAGCAGCAGCAATATTATACATTATACCAATAGGAATATCCATTTCCCCTTGCTCTAATTTAGTATAATCTTCAATAGTCATATTGACTTTATTTGCAAAATCAGCTATAGAATAATCAGAAAATTCTCTTAAATCTTTAATTCTTCCTGCAATGTCTTTGATTTTTTTATCCATAATAGCTCCTTGACACTTAAAATATACTTTATTAATTAGATTATATATTAAAATTAAATATTAATCAAGTATTTTATGCAAAATTAATCATTAAAATAAATATTACTAGTTGTACCAATAGATACAACTAGTATTTAATTAAGCTAATGCCTCCAAAGCCTTTATTATTGCTTTTTCTTGCATTAAATCGTTGTTATAATATTCTAAATATAAATTGTTTTTGGTATAATCAATTTCACTAGTAAATTTATTTATTTTATAGCCCTCACTTACATCCATTGGCTCACCGTGATAAGATTTCCAGCCTTGTTTGCCATTGTTCATAATTGGCACTTTAAAATATCCTACAGTCATACTCAATAAAAAGCTTGGTGTTGTTGAAAGTTGGAATGTCTGCTGAGCAATACCCTTGCCATAAGTTGGCGTACCAATAACAACTAACTCATTCTTATACTTACTTACCTCATTGCCACAATAAAATTTTATTGCACCAAGCAATGCCTCGCTTGCACTTGCAGAATTTTCATTGACTAAAACTGCAAGTTTAAACGCCCCATTCATTCCTTTACCAAGCCAGTTATCTCCAGTGGCCGAATATGTGATTGTTTCGTTTGTCTTTGCGGAATCCAATTGTATAATTCCAAGTCCGTTTGACTTATCATTATCATCGTGAACAAGGTAACTAGCTATTACACTTAAAATATCAGTTGAACCGCCACCATTATCACGCAAATCAAGAATTAGTTTAGTATTTCCATTTTGCTTGAAGGCATTTGCACAATTTACAAAATCTTTATCAGCAGTTCCAGTGAAAGAATCAAGCTTAATATACCCAATACCATTACCAAAATTAATATAATGTGCCTCACTGCCTTGCACAATAGATTTTCGCATAATCAATTCTTTTTCTGTACCATCAGACTTTTTAACAGTAACTTCTGCGATACTAGATGGATTACCCAAAAATTTTTCACCGCTCAATACATCTCTATTTAAGCCAACTACAGATTCACCATTAACGGCAATCAACAAATCACCACGAGTTAAGCCTGCTTTTTCAGCGGGACTATTATCACTAACCTCAGTTACAATATGATTACTATAAGAATCAGTTTTGAACGAAAAACCAAATGCCAACGTTGGAAGGGTACTTGAATAAGATATTCCACTAAATTGGTCCATAGTTTGAGTTAAACCAATAGATGCCCATTGCTCAAAGTCTTCCTTTGTTATATCTTTATAGTAATACTTTTTTATTAAAGTATAAACCTCGTTTGCAATAGGTAGCTCGCTATTAATATTATTAATATAGCTACTTTTCTTCCCTGCATAATAACAACCAATACAAGCACCAATTATAATAAGCAAGGTTGCAATACAGACGCAAATTGTGGCAACAATTTTTACTCTCCCACTATTTCTTTGAAAAAATGAAGGTCTGTATTTGTCCTCATTTTGTGGATTTTGATAATTATTCATAACACCCCTTTATTTTGATATCATTCTTTCAGATTCAAAATCATATAAAATACCATCGCTTAAATCAAAGCTAAAAGTTAATATGTCCCCAATGTGATACTTTTTATCCAAATCAATTGTTGCAATCAAACCATTTATATCAAGGTATGCAACATTATCCTCATTAATGTAGTAAATTTCAGCGTGTACAACGATTTGTTTACTACTATCAAAAGCTATATTCTCTTTTTTGATAAGCACTATACCTCTGTCAAAAACATCACTAACAAGCTCTTTTTCGTAAATGTAAGGTCTATTATTTACAATTAATTTTTTACCAGAAATAATTGCGGGCAAACAACAAACGTGCATACTATTTAGCAATTTAGCACCTGCAATTGTATGCATTAAATTCTCTTCATCGTAGATATTGCCACAATGTATCATTGTACTATATGCAAGAACAACTACATTTTCAATATTTAATTTTAATGCAGTTTTATATGAATGAGTAGCATAAATTATTGTTTTATATTTTGTTGTCTTTTGAAGTTTGCTTATTACTTGGTCAATTTCAACATTATTAAGGCTAGAAAAAATGTCATCAATCAAATACAAATCACGGTCAAAAATCATAAGTCTTGCCAAAGCCACCAATGTTTTTTGATATTGTGATAAATTAGAGATTTTTTCAGTTAAAATCCCAGATAAATCAAAAGCTTTAGCAATTCGAACTAACCTTTCAGTAATAACACTTTCGTCAAACTTCCTTATTTTAAGCGGAAATATAACATTATCCGTTACATTCTTCATATTGTCAAGTTGCAAAGACTTATCAAGAAAACCTATGCTTCTGTCCTTAATTTTGCTGTTGTTTATTAATTTATTATTAAGATAAATTTCTCCATCAGTAACAGTTTCCAAACCAGCAATCAAACTTAAAATTGTAGTTTTTCCACTACTATATCCACCTAAAACAGCTAATTTCTCAGCTTTATCTAATTCAAAAGATATATTATTAATAGCATTATATCCACCTAAATAAGTTTTAGACAAATTTTTTACAGATAATACATTATTCATTATAATAAATTTTTCCTTAATTCCTCTGGTTTTTTAGCTGACAAATATGTTAATGGAATATCAAACACTGTTACAGCACCAGTTTTACCTTCTTTACTTAATTTTGCAATTGCTCTTGCATATGCTACCAATACACTTGATGTAAACTCTGGATTACTATCAAGTTTTAGTGAAAACTCAAGGATATGTTTATGTTCATCAGTCGTTTTACCTGACCTAATTACAAATCCGCCGTGAGGCATTGCATTGTGTTCTCTCTTAAGTTCTTCCTCTGTAATAAAATGTACTATTGTATCATAATCAGCAAAATAGTTAGGCATATTCTTTATATCTTGCTCAATCTGTTTTTTGTCAGCACCCTCTTTTGCTACAACAAAACATTCTCTCAAATGTTTATCACGTGCAGTTAAATTAGGATTTTCAGAATTTCTAACTTTATCCAAAGCTTCAGTTTTAGGTATTGTGTATTGAACACCAGCCTTCACGCCATTAACACGTCTTATAGCATCGCTATGACCTTGTGATACACCTTTGCCCCAAAATGTATAATCATTACCATTAGGTAAAACAGCACCAAATAACATTCTAGCAATACTGAAAAGACCTGGGTCCCAACCAACAGATATAATTCCAAGTTTGCCATTCTCTTTAGCAACTTTATCCATTGCATCAAAGTACTCTGGTATTCTTGCGTGAGTATCAAATGAATCAACCGTATTAAAATGTTTAATCATTTGTACTCCTTGAACAGGCAAATCGGTAGCTGAACCACCACACATTATAAGTACATCAATTTTATCCCGGTACTCAATTATTTTGTTGACATTTATACAAGTCACACCCATATTTGTAACAACATTGTCACGTCTAGTAAATACTGCAACAAGTTCCATATCCTCTGACTTGCTAATAGCTAGTTCCACACCTCTGCCTAAATTGCCGTATCCTAAAATACCTACTTTAATTTTATCCATTTTCTTACTCCTTATATCATTACGCTTCAGATTTTAATGTATTTATCATTGCTCTGTGCGTATTTAAAATCATAGTATTTATATATCTTATATCACTAAGAAGTCTATCATTTTTACTGCCCTCAGCAATAAGGTTATCTAATGCCCCTATCATAGAAGAAATTTGCATTCTTACTTTTTGTACATACTTATCTTCTATTTTATTATTTACACTCGATTCATAATCAACAAGCATATTTTTAATTTGGCTTTTTAGCATACCTATATCCTCTCTTGCAGAGGTATAGTCAATTTCTTGTTTTTCCAAACTTACAGCTGTATTATATAAAGATGTATACATTATGTCTTGATACTTAAGCACATTTTTAGTTGCATTCCTAACCGAAGATGGAAATAATTGATAATTTATCTCTTCTATTTTAAACAAATATATATTTGTAACATATCCCGCAAGATTTAAGTTTGTAGAAACACTTTCGGCATCTTTCTCACTTTTATAAACTTCAGCTATCACTCTATACAAATCATCGTGAACAACATAACCACTGCCACCGCTTGCTCTTATTTCCTCAGATGTAACACGTGCGGAATCAACATCGCTAAATGTTGCAATCTCTACCGCATAATAGTAGGCAGTAACATCTCCATTAATAATTTTGTTAACTACGCTATTTATCAAATAACCATCAGATAACACATCAGCAATCAAAAAACAAGAGATAAATGCAATCAAAATTGCACATAAAGTTATTAAAAACTTTCTGCCTTTAGAGCGTTTTTTCTTTTCTTTCTTTTTTACGCATTTATTGCAATGTGCTTGTTGTTTTTCAAGCACTTTTTCTTGCTCTGCAACTGCTTTTTTAATATGTTTATTTTTATCAATGCCAATCAATGCAAGTTGTAATGTCAAAGGCTCACACCTATCACAAGCAAGATTTTTATGCCTTACAACATCAGTTTTTACAATTGTAAGACCTTGTTCAGCTCTGCCATAGCTTAATTTGTCAAGGTTATCAAGAGAATAATCAGTTAAATTACTATCAATCTCAACTTCTCTCTTATATCTATCCTCATTAATGTCGTCATTGATATAAGCGTGTTTGTAATTGTGTTCGTGAGAGTCCTCTACAACCTCAACTTCCACATTACTATTGTTTTGCTTAAATTTCTTTTTACCAATAAAATTACTTAAATAAAAATCCTCGTAATTTGTTTCAGCAATGTCAAATTCCGCCATAAAACCCCTCATTTATAAGCATTTTTTGCTTTATTAAAGAGTATGTAACTTTTTTTCATTATATACTAATCGCAGAATTTTTAGGACAAGCAGAATTTATTTTTGGACAATCCTATTTAGTGATTTTTAAACAAATTATTGCAAATCACTTACTTTTTCCACAGCTACGCCTGCTTCATTAAACATTTTAATGCTAAATTCGTCTGGATAACCTTCCTCAAATACTACTCTTGTAATACCAGAATTTATAATCATTTTCGCACATATTGAACAAGGTTGATGTGTACAATACAAAGTTGCCCCCTCCACACTTACGCCAAGCTTAGCTGCTTGAATAATAGCATTCTGCTCAGCGTGAACTGCATAACAAATCTCGTGCCTTGTTCCGCTTGGAATATTCATTTGTTCTCTTAAACAATAACCTCTTTCCACACAACTAGAAATGCCACTACCAGCACCATTGTAACCAGTTGTAAGAATTCTTTTATCTTTAACAATTACAGCACCAACTTTTCTGTTTACTTTATAGCAACTTGACCAACTTGACACAAGCTTTGCCATATCCATCATTCGTTTATCCCATTTATTCATATGTAACCCCCACAATAAAATATTCTACCATATCATTTTACACCAATTTAATAAAAATATCAACAATTTTATATTTTTTTATTATTATTTTTATTTAAAGCAAATATACAATATTATAATAATGTGATTTTTTTGATAAAATACACTTTTAAGAAATTTTACTATTTAAACATATAGTTGTAAATTTGTATAACTACAACATAAAACTTTACATAAACTATACATAAATGGTAAAAATTGTAATTTATTTGAAAAGTTGTCATTTAATGCTTAACAAATAGAATTTGTTGTGCTATAATAAAAACAGTTAGCAGTCTAAGCAATCGATTGCTAATTTATATAGAATTTTTTGGAGGTAAATATATATGACAATTAAACCACTATTTGACAAAATCGTTATTGAGGCTGTAGAAAGTATGGATAAAACTCAAAGCGGTATCGTATTACCAGGTACCGCACAAGAAAAACCACAAATGGCAAAAGTAATCGCAGTAGGACCAGGCGGTATCATTGATGGTAAAGAAATAGTAATGCAAATTAAAGTTGGTGACATTATTTTATACAATAAATATGCTGGTTCCGACTTTAAGCTTGAAAACAAAGAAGTTACAATTTTAAGACAAGCAGATGTGCTTGCTATTGTTGAAAAATAATTATGGAGGTATGTTATAAATGGCTAAGAAATTTAAATATGGTGAAGATGCTAGAAAAGCTTTGGAAACTGGTGTAAACACACTTGCAAATGCAGTAAAAATTACTTTAGGACCAAAAGGTCGCAATGTAGTATTGGATAAAAAGTATGGTGCACCACTAATCACTAACGATGGTGTAAGCATAGCAAAGGAGATTGAGCTTGAGGACGCTTTTGAAAATATGGGAGCTCAACTTGTTAAAGAAGTAAGCGTTAAAACAAATGATGTTGCTGGTGACGGAACAACAACTGCGTGTGTACTTGCTCAAGCAATTATCCGTGAGGGTATGAAAAATGTTGCTGCAGGAGCTAACCCAGTAATACTAAACAAAGGTATTAAATTCGCTTGTGAAAAAGTTGTTGACTGCTTGAAAGATATATCTAAACCAATTGAAAGCAAAAATGCTATTGCTCAAGTAGCAAGTGTTTCTGCTGGTGATGAGTCAATTGGCGTTTTAATAAGTGATGCTATGGAGAAAGTTGGTAAAGACGGCGTTATTACTGTAGACGAGTCTAAAACTATGCAAACCAACTTAACAGTTGTTGAGGGTATGCAATTTGACAGAGGTTACGCTTCACCTTATATGGTTACCAACACAGACAAAATGGAAGCTATTATTGATGATGCAGTTATTTTGATTACTGACAAAAAGATTAACAATATTCAAGAGATACTACCTATTTTAGAGCAAGTAGTTAAAAATGGATTAAAATTACTAATTATAGCTGAGGATATTGAGGGCGAGGCATTATCAACTATTATCGTTAACAAATTAAAAGGCGTATTCAATTGTGTAGCCGTTAAAGCACCAGGCTTTGGTGACAGACGTAAAGCAATGCTTGAAGATATTGCAATCTTAACTGGCGGTACAGTTATTAGTAGCGAAATTGGTCTTGAACTTAAAGATGCTACTCTTAATGACCTTGGTAGAGCTAAACAAATTAAAGTTGACAAAGACAATACAACAATCGTTGGCGGTTTTGGTGAAAGCGAACAAATTAAAGCTAGAATGGTTAGCATAAAAGCTCAAATTGCAGAAACTACATCTGACTATGACAAAGAGAAACTACAAGAAAGACTTGCAAAACTTGCTGGTGGTGTTGCAGTAATCAATGTTGGTGCAGCCACTGAAATTGAAATGAAAGAGAAAAAATTGCGTATTGAAGATGCTTTAGCAGCAACTCGTGCAGCTGTGGAAGAAGGTATTATCCCAGGTGGTGGCATTGCTCTACTTAGCACTATTGATAATGTTAAAAAAGCCATCTCTTCACTTACTGGTGACGAATTGACTGGTGCAATGAGCGTATTAAAAGCTTTGGAAGAGCCTATTAAACAAATTTCAGCTAACGCTGGTATAGAAGGCAGTGTAATTATTAACAATATTCAAAACGCAAAGAAAGGTGCAACTTATGGTTATAACGCTCTAACTAACCAATATTGCGATATGATTAAAGAAGGCATTATTGACCCAACAAAAGTTACAAGGTCTGCACTTCAAAATGCAGTTAGCGTTGCAACTACACTACTTACTACTGAAGTACTTGTTACTGATATTCCAGAACCACCTGCACCAGTAGCTGGTGGCGGAATGGATGGAATGTATTAATTAAAAGTAATTAAAAATTTGTTTTCAACTGACTAATTATTAATACAAACCCAATAAATTAAAAATTATTATAATACAAAAAGTCGGGGCTAACCAGTTTAGTCCCGATTTTTGATAGGTTTTTAAATTTAATTTTTAATTACAAAATTTTAATCTATTATTTTTTAATTTTGTTGCATTTAATTTTAGTAAAGCAATAATTGTTTTATATATAATTTATAATCGAATCAACAAATTTAACATAAAGCAAAATATAACTTTTATTATAATTTTGATTAATAAAAAAATCTATCAAAAAAATATATTTTTTGACAGATTTTACGCATTTTGCTCATTAGACTAAAAGTAAAAGAATATCTCTAGTTGAATACCAAAATTATTCCAATTATATCATTTTATATTTTATCAAACTTTGGATTAATAGCATTTCTTTATGGTATTTATTACTTATTAATATTTTCTATCATATGTTTTTTTAGTAACTATTTAATCTTTATATGATTTTAAATTACTTATCTTCTTTGCTAACATTACTTATTTCATTACTTGAATTTGTTGTGTCGTTATCATCTTTATCAGATAAATTTTTTATATCATTATTTGAACTATTATCACTATCTACACTAGTAATTTTACTATCATTTGTTTGTTCATATTCTCTATTGCTAGCTTTACTACCAAAAATGTCAAATTCCTTTTGATTATTATTTTTATTAATTTCATCACTATTGTATACTATATCGTCTGGCGTTGTAGTTTTAGATGCTTTACGAACTGCACGATTAATTAAGATAACAAAATTTTTAAATAATAAATGCATCATTAAATCATAAAGTAAAAAAATTGGAATACAAGCTAAAGCAATAATTAAATAAGTTAATTTGATTGTTTTACCAAATAGTGTAAAGGTTGGAATTAACGTATTAAATAAAAACCAAAATACTGCAATTACAGCTTCTAAATAAGCTATTTTAATCAAATAACACGCTGAAAATCGTACCATTTTGTTTTTTATTAGTGGATAAAGTTTTTGTTCTATTATCCATTGTATAATAGCATAAGCACCAAAAAATATTATAAAAGGTAATGCATTTATATTTCCTATCAAAAAACCAAATATACTTGTTGAGATATAAGATAACATACCGCCGACCCAATAATTTTGGGTAAGTGGAATTGACACGCAAATAGCAGATAGTACAGCAAATGTCAAGGTCATAAACTCAACAAATATTGAACCTACTACACAAATCAATGCTAATGCACAAGATATTCCAGATAAAGCAATAATATGACTTCGTTTCATTTAAAACCTTAACAACAAGAAATTAAGTCACCACCGCAACACTCACAACAAGTGTCACAACAAAGTAAAGTACAACAAGTATTGCAACAAGCGTCCATATTGCGACCAGTGTTACTCATAGTTGGGTCTGTATAGCCACCTCTATTTTGATTGTATTGTTGCTCTCTATTATTTTGATTTGTGTTTACATTTTGAGTATTTGCAAACGGGTCAGTTTGTGTCATATCTTCATTTAGCTTTCTAAGTGCCTCAGCATACTTGTAATTTTTTGGCTCTAAGCTAACACAAATTTCAAGTTGAGTTTTACTCTCACTAAACCATTTCTTTTTATAATAAATAATTGATTGATAAAAGTGCCACTCTGCCCCTCTCGCATCTACGCTGTCAAGTTTAGATTGTGCTTCAATTAATTTATCATTTTTAATAAGCTCACTTATTTCATCGTAAATTTTACTTGAGTCATTAATTGTAGCCTTTTGGTTCAAAGCAATTTGGCACTCATTATAAGCCCATTCAACTTCTTCAAGCTTTCTAATAGCTTCAGCACCAGCCTCACCCTCAAGAAACCTTTCAGCTTTATATTTATTTTGTAATTTTGTGTAAGCATCCTGCAATTCTGCAAAAGTTGCGTTCTCACTAACACCTAATATTAAATACGGATTTTTTTGCAATTTCCTTTCCTCCCCAAAACATCCTCTGTCCTCATTAAAATGCCATACCACAATATATTTGTAATAGCACCTTCGTTGCATTTCAATTCTATATTTTTATATGCATTACGCACACTATTATAACTTGTTTTTAGCAAAAACTCTATATCTTTGCCTTTATCTTCAAAAAACTTATCTTGATTTTGATAATTATACCCTACAAAAAAGGGATTAAACTCTTTATTTTTAAAGTCCTTTTCTGTATCGTCAATTGCATCGATAATGTAAACCCACTTACCTAAAAAGTAAAACAAATCTTCTATATCTGTAGTACACTTTTCACTAAGCACAGCTTTTACCCCCTCCCTTAGCATATTTGCAAAAGGGTCGGCAAGTTTATCAATGCTTGCAGTTCCTTCAATTTCCATAGCACGCAATCTTTCATACTCTTGATTAAACAACTTATCCAATTGCGGAAAATTCTTTTTTGCTTTTTTATACTCACCGCTTACAACCAAAATCCTTGCTAAACTTTTAAACACACTTGGTTTTTTACTGTCAAGCTTATCGTCAAGCAATTTATAATACATTAAAAGTGTATTTACATCTACAATTTTATCAGTTAAGCTATCACCTTTAACAATTGATTTCTTTTTAAATGATAAAATACATCTTTCATTATTATATGTAGGTTGCATATCCATAATTGCGTGGCAAAACATATCAAAAAACACCATATCATAATTAGTGCTTATACGCATTAGCTGGTTGCAATCTTTACCAATACGTTTACAAAGTCCACAATAATAAGCTTTATAATTGTAGTAATCTTTCATAAACATATTCATTTTGTCAGGTATTACATATCCGAACATTATAATTGTACCAATCCAACTTTTTTGTATACTTTCCTTAAAGTCTTTCGTGCAATGTAAGAAGCTTGTTCTGCCCCCTCTCTAGCAATATTTAGCAAGTTTTCCTTATCATTCATTATGTCATTATATCTCAATTTAATAGGTGCTAGTAATTGTACTACACTACTACCAACAGCCTCTTTTAAACTTGCATAAGTTAGACCTTGCAATTCCTTAACAGCATTTTCAATACTAATGCCTTTGCAACTTGCATATATAGTTATCAAGTTAGAGATACCTGGTTTATCCTCACCAAATCTAATTTCTGTATCACTATCAGTAACTGCACGTTTAAATTTACGCATAATGTCATCTTCACTATCAAGTATTGAAATTGTAGCATTGACATTTTCGTCACTTTTACTCATTTTAGCAGTTGGGTTTTGTAAGCTCATAATTTTGGCACCAACTTTTGAAATCAATGGTTCAGGCACTGTAAATGTAGAACTATATAGATTGTTAAACCTCATCGCCAAATCTCTTGCAATCTCTAAATGTTGTTTTTGGTCAACACCAACTGGCACTAACGCTGTATTGTAAAGCAAAATATCTGCTGCCATTAATACGGGATAATCCATAAGTCCCATATTAATATTGTCTGGGTGTTTTTGAGATTTTTCTTTAAATTGAGTCATTCTGCTTGCCTCACCAACATAAGTAAAGCAGTTTAATATCCAAGTAAGTTCAGTATGCTCGTGAACGTGTGACTGAAAATACATAATGTTTTTTTGTGGGTCAAGTCCACAAGCTAGGTATTGTGCAAAGAATGACAAAGCACGATTTCTAAATTCTGCTGGAACTTGCCTTACAGTTAATGAATGTAAATCCGCAATGCTGTAAATACATTGATAATTTGTGTCATCTTGTAATTTAAGCCAATTTTGAAGTGCACCAATATAATTGCCTAATGTAACTACGCCTGTCGGTTGAATACCGCTATAAATAATCTTTTTATCCATATTTGCACCTCACTATTATAAATTAAAATAATTATAACATATTTTCAAATAAAAGTAAATAGATTTTACCATTTTAAGCCAAAATCGCAATCTTATTACAAAACCCGTCAAAAATCGGTACTAATTTATTATTTTAATTGCAATTTATTATAATAATAGTTTAAATTCTAATATTTAATTAAAAATTTTTTTAATTTTTTACACATTACTATATCTGTAATTAATATTTTGCAAACTAAAAATTGTGTGATTAATCACACAATTTTTATACTTTGTTACTCCATCATTTCTTTATACTTATTTTTCATTTTTTTAACAATTTTTTTCATTGTTTTTTCCATTTTACTCTCAGACATACAAGCATAAGTTGCTACTGCTCCTGCCGTTATGCCAAGCAGAATTCCAACTTTCATAACTCACCTCCCAAATATAGTTTGCATTATTTGTAGCAAATTATTTATCTAAAGTTAAATTAAACAATTATAATTAATAAAATTAAGATTAACATTTATAAAAAATAAATCGTATAAAATTTAAATCTAAATATAATTACAAATTATAAAAATATGAATTAAATAATAATTTACAATATAAAAGCTGAATTTAAAAAATATATATTAAATAAATGGAATGATAAATTTATCATTCCATTTACTATTTATTACTTATTATTTTTTGATTGATAATCTTCTACTGCTTTTTTTATTGCCTCTTCTGCCAATACTGAGCAATGAATTTTTTGTGGTGGTAATCCTTGTAAGGTTTCCACAACATCTTTATTTTTTATATTTAGTGCTTCATCAATGCTTTTCCCAATAACCATTTGAGTAGCTACAGAACTGCTTGCAATAGCTGCAGCACAACCAAAAGTCCTAAACTTTGCATCTGTAATAATGTTATTATCAATCTTTAAACTTATTTCCATTATATCACCACAAGAAGCATTACCAACCTTGCCAACGCCATCGGCATCTTCAATATATCCGACATTTTTAGGTTCTGCAAATTCTTTCATTACTCTTTCGTTATACATACTTACTTTCTCCTTTTTTCTTTAAAAACAATGGTGACAATTCTCTTAAATCGTGAACGATTTTAACAAGACTATCAATAGCATAATCAATTTCTTGCTTGGTATTATTTTTGCCAAAACTGAATCTTAATGAGCCGTGTGCAAGCTCTATTGCTCTACCAGTTGCAAGTAACACATACGATGGCTCTAAACTGCCAGATGAGCAAGCTGAACCGCTTGATACAGATATACCAGCTAAATCAAGTCTAAGCAAAAGTGCCTCACCCTCAATAAACTCAAAACTAAAATTAGCATTAGACGCTAAACGTTTGTCACTTTTTGTGCCGTTATAATATACGTTATCAATTTTTTTTTCAACTTCGCTAACAAAATAGTCACGCAAGCTTGCAACATATTTATTATTTTTATCCATATCTCTTACGGCTATTTCAATTGCTTTACCACAACCAACTATGCCTGGTGTATTCAAAGTTCCAGCACGCATATTTCTTTCTTGCTCGCCACCAGTCATATAGCTACCAAGCTTGATACCATTACGCTTATAAAGCACACCAACACCTTTTGGTCCGTAAAATTTATGTGCAGACATTGATAATAAATCAATATTCATATCATTAACATCTATTGCAACATTGCCTATTGCCTGCACGCTATCCGTGTGAAAAATGATATTGTGTTGTTTTGCAATCTCACCAATCGCTTTAATATCTTGTATTGTACCAATCTCGTTATTTGCAGTCATTACTGAGATTAAAATTGTATCTGGTCTAATTGCATTTTTCAACTGCTCAAGTGATATAAAGCCTTCACTATTTACATCTAAAAAAGTAACATCTGCCAAATCATTTTTTTGCAAGCTTTGCAAAGTTTTAATCATAGCTGGGTGTTCAATGCAAGTAGTTATAATATGTTTTCCTTTTGCTTTATACCCCTCTAAAATACCTCTAATTGCCCAGTTGTCAGATTCTGTACCGCCACCAGTAAAATAAATTTCACCAGCTTTTGCACCAATTGCATTGGCAACTTGGCGTCTTGCTATATCTATATATTTACCAGCTTCCCTACCGTGAAAATGTTGTGAACTGCCATTTCCGTAAATATCAGTAAAGAAAGGTAACATTTCCTCAAGTACTTCTTTGCTTGTAGGTGTAGTCGCTGAATGGTCAAAATATATCCTATTCATTTTCTCCTCCATTACAAATTTCTATCAATTTCATATTATCCAGTGCATTATTTATTGTGTCGTAAAGTTTTTGCCATACAGAATAACATTTGCATTTATTTTCGCACGGCTCATCAATACAATCAACAAACTTTAAATCGTCCTCTAACGCACGAATAATTTCACCAACACTAATATCTTGTGGACTTTTGGCAAGCTTGTAACCGCCTCCTGCACCTCTTACAGATATTATCAAGTCAGCCTTTTTCAATATTGCCATTAACTGCTCAAGATATGCCTCAGATGTTTTAGTACTTTCTGCAATGTGACTAATACTAACTACTTCATCATAATGAATTGCAAGTTCACACATCGCTTTTAAACCATATCTTGCTTTTGACGATAATTTCATAAATTTAATTCCTACTATTTTACTCGGATTTATTTTAACATATCTTAATTTAATTGTCAACTGCTTTTAATAAAATATTAAATTGCAACTTAAAAGTTAATAAGTAAAATTTGGATATTAAGATTTTTGACATTATTTTCAACCAAAAACAAATACTTGTATTAATTCAAATAAGAAGTACTTACAAAACTAATGTATTACTCTAAAAATGTTATTTTAATTCAAGTTAAAATTTATTCTTATAGTTTTTACTTTCAATTTAACAACATAATTATAAATCAACGCGAAAATTTAAATAAAATTTTATAAAAATATCCTTATAAATATTATTTAAAGATATTTTGTTAATAAAATCTTTTCTATCTAATTATTAACGAATTATCAATTAAATAGTCTTTTATTTTTTGTAGTGCTTTCTTTTCTATTCTGCTTACATAAGAGCGAGAAATTTCCATTTTTTTTGCAATTTCAATTTGTGTGTATACTGCGGAATTTTGCAAACCATACCTAAGCTTTATAATCTCAAATTCTCTGTCTATTAAGATTTTTTTCATAATATCAAGCAGTTTTTCCGCCATAATCTCATTTTCTACTTGTTGAAAAACGCCTTCTTCATCTGTAGATATAATATCAATAAAAGATATCTCATTTCCGTCCTTATCATAACTTAGCGGTTCGTATAGTGAGCGGTCTTGAATTCTCTTTTTAGATGACCTTAAAGTCATAAGTATCTCATTTTCAATACACCTTGCAGCATATGTAGCAAGCCCCGTCCCTTTGCCTTTGGAATAAGTTTTTACCGCTTTAATTAGTCCTAATGAGCCTACAGAAATTAACTCATCAGTGTCATAGTAATTATTATATTTTTTTACTACGTGTATTACAAGTCGCATATTGTGTTTAATCAATTTGTCCCTTGCTTCAATGTCCCCTTCTGCTATCTTATCTAGCAATTCCGACTCTGTTTGTTTGTCAAGTGGTTTAGGAAAATTCCCGTCCGAACCAACATAACAAGTTTGAAAAATAACATTAGATAAAAAATCAAATACTCCTGAAATCATAATTTCACCTCATATTTAACTTATTATGCTATTTTAAATTAATTACACTAACCAAGCTCACTGCTTGTTTCTTTTTTCATTTTCACACTTTTATTGTTATATTTTAACAATTTTTGATATGTATATTAATATAGACAAGATACTTTTTAATTAAATTGACAAATTATAAATAACTAATCCAGCTAACCAGTGTTTATTGATTTATTGCCATTAATTAAGCATTTTAATTAATATTAACAATATTAAGAAAGTATTTTTATTATATTTATAGCAAACTACTGATTAGGCTTTTATAATTACCTAATTTTCAATACTATTTTTGCAAAATAACATTTAAACGCACAATATAATAGTATATTCTATTGTCACAAATATACTATAGAGCAAATCTATTTAATAACATACAAAACTTTATATTTTTTGACAAAAAAACTGCCAAGAAAATTCTTGGCAGAAAAATTTAATTTTATTATTTTAACACGCCCTAAACATAGAGCCTTGCTTTATAACACAATTTAACGCAAATTAAGCATTCAAGAAATCTTTCAAAGACTTAGTTGCTTTAAAGCCAACGCCTTTGCTAGCAGCAATTTTAATCTCTGCACCAGTTTGAGGGTTACGTCCAATTCTTTCTGGTTTCTCTTTTAGCTCAAAGCTACCTAAACCTTGAACAACGATTTTGTCATTCTTAGCAACACCCTCAGCAACAACTTTTGCTAGAGCATCCATTACTTTTGCTACATCTACTTGAGTCATACCAGACTCGTTTGCAATTCCTGCAATAAGTTCTTTATTAGTCATTTGATTCCTCCATACGTAAATCCATAGTTTTCCTATGAATTATTTCTATGCATATTATAACACATTATTATCCATTACGCAATAGATTATTAAATTTTATACCAAATCTTTACATTAATTTTGCAATAAATTTAGATAAGTTAGAATATTTTTCCATTTAAGTGCCGATTTTCACAATATTTCCTATTTTTTAGCCATTTTTAATGTAAAAATTTGCTAATAGTAATTTTTTACCAAATTTTTCAATTTTAACATAAATATGCTATTATCAGTAAATTATAAATAAAATTATCGTATGCTTTAGTCAATAATTGTTTTGTTTATATTCAAGCACTTTTTCTTACATAATGGCTATACACTACACCATTGTGAGTAACATTTGTTGCTTGCTTATCAAAAAATTGATTAAACATATTGTTAATATTAGTAATAGTTGAAAGAATATATACATTATTAGCATAGCTAAATAGTTTATGATTAACATTAGTAGATTTGACTATTGTTTCTGAATTAATATAAACAGTTTGCAAACTTGTACAATTTTTAAAAGCATCATTACCTATACCAGTAACACTTTTTGGTATTATTATTTCAGTCATACTACTACAACCCAAAAAGGCACTAATACCAATGCTTTCAAGTTCATTTGGCAAACTTATGCTTGCTAGATTAACACAATTTTGGAATGCAGTGTTAGGAATACTAGTACCTTTATTTATTTCAACAGTTATTAATTTAGATTTAGGAATACTATTAATTGCGTTTGATGGCAATATTGCATTTTCAATATTAACACAATCGCTAAAAGCATTTAAACCAATACTTATTATGTTTTTAGAAATTGTAATACTTGTAACATTTGCACAATTAGCAAAGGCACTTGCACCTATTGTGGTTACTGTATCTGGCAAATTAACATTTGTAAATCCTACACAATTAGCAAAGGCATTTACACCGATACTTATTAGTTTGTTTGGCATTGTAAAAGTTGTTAAGCTTGTGCAGTTATTAAACGCATCAGCTCCAATACTTGTTATGTTATCATTTAAATTAATACTTACTAAATTAGTGCAATCATAAAAAACTTTTTCTGCAATAGCTGTAACTCCACTTGGTATAGTAATATTTATAAGTTCTGTACAATCAATAAATCCTGCATTATCAATACTTATTAAGCTTTCTGGTAAAGATATGTTTTTCAAGCTAGCACAATTTTTAAAAGTGTATGCACCAATTCTTTCTATGCTATTTAAGGTAATACTATTTAATTTTGTACAATTTTCAAATGCAGAATAAGATAATGTATTGACTTGTGGCATATTTACACTTTCAAGATTGATACAATTAGTAAATGCGTAGCTACCAATACTCTTTACACTATCTGGAGTTGTAATAGTTGTTAAACTGGCACAATCTTTGAATAATTTTGTTGGAAAGCTTGGGGCAATATTTGAAATTGTAATTGTTTTTAGTCCGCTACACTCTGAAAAAGCCCCTTCTCCTAAACTTTGTACACTATTTGGAATTATTAAATTTTCAAGTCTAATACAACCAGTAAACGCATACATATTGATAGACTGCAAGGTTGTAGGCAAAGTGATAGCTGTCAAACTTGTGCAATTTTGTAAAGCATAGGAATCAATCTTTGTTATGCTATTTGGCAAAGTTACACTAGTTAAAGCTGTACAACCTGTTAAAACTCCGTCAGTCAATATCTTTATGGAATTTGGAATATCAATACTTTCAAGACTAGTACAATTACAAAAGGCATAACTATTTATTGTAGTTAAATTATACCTTTCTGTAATAGTACCATCTTCTTTCCTTATCTCTTTTTGAATTGTTACACTTGTAAGACTAACACAATCTCTAAATGCATTACTACCAATACTTGTCACTTTATTTGGAATTATAATATCAGTAATGCTACTACATTTATAAAATGCAAAATTACCAATGACTGTAACACTTTCTGGAATAGTTACATTTACAAGTTTTTCACACCCTTCAAATAAATAGTTGTTCAAACTTGTCAATTCATTAGGTAAGACTACACTTGTCAATTGTGTGCAATATCCAAAAACACTAGTACCAAGACTTATAACACTATTTGGAATTGTCAAGTCAGTTAAGCCAGTGCACGCCCAAAAAGCATTATCACCAATAAACTGCACGCTTTCTGGAATATTTAGTTTTGTAATACCAGTACAACCTTTAAATGCATCATTGCCAATAACAACTATGCTATTTGGAATAACAATGTCAGTTAATATTTTATTATTTTCAAAAACTTTATTTCCTATTTCTTTAATAGGTTTTCCATTATATTCACTTGGAATAGTAAATTTACTAGTCAAATTGTTTACCTTTGATAAAAAATAATAACTATTATCTGCACTTAATGAAAACTCTATTTCTTTCTTCTCAATTAAATCATAACCGCAAACACAAGTATTATTATTAAACGTGTGAGTTTCATAATTTAATTTTTCATCACATTTAGTGCAATAATGCCAGTGATGTGTTGAGTCATTTTGCCAAACTTCAACATCAAATTCGTGTTTGCAATCTTTGTTGCAAGCGACCAAAATTATTGAGGATACCAATAATAATAAAATTGTTAGCAAAATACCTGTTATTTTTTTCATTTGCTACCTCCAAAAAACAAAAAATGCCGTTCTCAAAACGAGAACGACACCATAGAACACTATCTTTCTCGCCTTGTCGGCAAACAAAATTAAACAACCATAAAAGATTATTAATATAGCGAAATTGAACAGTAGTCCTACCAACTCTGCATCTTTTATGGAAAATATTTAATTTTGTTTGCCAATTTTAGTATACAATATTATAACTTAATTGTCAAGAATTTAATCAATTTTATGGTGTTATAAAAATTCAAAAAAGATAGATAAAAGATAAATTTTATTAAAATCCTTTCTTATTTTGTCAAAAAAAAGTCAGCACACAATTGTGCCGACTTTTTCAATCTTATTGTTATTTTATTTTTTAAATTTTTTATCAGTGCTAGATTTTGAATTGTTTCCAGACTTAGCATTGCCTTTGAATTTTGAGCTTTTATTATTGGAACCTTTAAATTTACTGCCATTTCCTCTACTTGAATGGCTTCTACTATTACTTTTGCCGTCTCTGCCACCTCTAGATGATTTTGACTTTTCGCCAGCGATTTCAACATTTATTGTCCTACCATTAAACTTAGTATCTTTTAATGATAATATATTTTGCTCATATTCTTTTAGTACTTCTACAAAGCTGAATTTTTCTAACACTTTAATATCAACAATACTCTCTTTTGGTAGATTTGCTTTGCAAACAACAAAGTTTGTAAGTTCCTTCTCGCTTGCCTTATCCATTTCACCAATAGTAATAAAAAACCTTGTTGCATTTGCATTTATTTTATTTTCCTTACTTTTAGAGCTTTTACTCTCTGTCATTTGAGTATAATTATTTCCGTCAATAACTACTGCAAGTAAATCAAGAGGTGTATACTCTGTACCATTTTCATTGTTGAATTTATCCAATTCACGTATCACAAAATCTTTTGTGTTTTGTCTGTTTTGTTCAAGTGATTTAAAAATATTAGCAAGCTTTTTGCTACCAAAATCACGAGAAGCTGTCATATTATCCATTTTATTCATAGTTGTTTTTGTTATCCTTTCAAAATTTTCAATTAAATGCTTTTGACCTTTTGTATAAAAGGTATAAGCTATACCAGTCTTCTTAGCTCTTGCTGTTCGTCCTATTCTGTGAACATAAAACTCCTCATCAACTGGTGGGTCAAAATTAAATATTGCTTCAATATCGCTTACATCAATACCACGTGCCACAACATCAGTTGCAACAAGGATATTAATTTCACCGGCACGATAGCGTTTCATTATTTTATCACGCTGACTTTGCTTTAAATCACCGTGTAAGCCCTCAGCTACATAACCAAAGCTATTTAAAATCTTTGTAAGCTCGTCAACACGCTTTTTAGTATTACAAAAACAAATACTTAACTTGTAGTTATTTATATCCAAAATATCCGTTATAAATGGTATTTTGTCCGCCTCTTTACATTTTATGGCAATTTGTTCAATTTGAGGTTGCTCTAATTGTTTTCCTACAATTCTAACTGGGTCGTCAGTGTAAGTTTGCACCAACTCCAAAATTGGTTTTGGCATTGTCGCACTAAATAGTGCAAGTTGTTTATATTTAGGGCAAGCTTTCAAAATCTTATCAATATCTGGCTTAAAGCCCATATCCAACATTTCGTCTGCCTCATCTAAAGTCACACATTCAATTGTATGCAACTTTATAGTTCGTCTTTCTATATGGTCCAAAGCTCTACCAGGCGTTGCAATAACAATTTGAGGTTTTTTCCTTAAATTTGCAAGTTGCCTTTCAATATTTTGACCACCATAAACAGCACAAACACGAATACTTTCAGTAAACTTTAGTAGCTTTTTAAACTCTCCAGCTATTTGAATAACAAGTTCCCTTGTAGGACAAAGAATAAGAGTTTTTAAATCCCTACTTTCCTTTGGCGTGTTATTTATAATAGGCAATGCAAATGCAAAAGTTTTACCTGTTCCAGTAGGTGCTTGGGCTACGACATCTCTGCCGTCAAGCATTGCTGGAATAACTTGGGACTGAATTTCCGTTGGCGTTGCAAAACCAATATCTGCAATAGCTCGTTTTAGTTCGTCCTCTAATTCAAAATCGTTAAAATCAGTCATTTTAAATTTTATTTCCTTTATTAAATTATTAATTAATTTATACTATTTATTAACATATGTAAAACATATTAAAGCAAATTATAATTATTATAAATTTTTATTACCAACCTAATTTAATTGTTATCGCAAAAACTTATTATCTGTAAGAATATAATTTACAGCAATTTTTTTTAGTGCTACCAAATAAATTAAAATTACTTATTAGGTTTAAGTTGTAATTAAATAAATACAATGCTTGATACTAAGCGTAGTGGGTTCAATTTATAGCTATTGCAAAGTGTTATATTTATTTAATTTACTTATTAATAATATTAATATTGAGTTTGAAATATTAAATAAATTATATAACAACTCAAAATCTTCTTATACATAATAACATACGACTGCCATATAAAATACGCCAGTCGTATTGAATAATGTCAAAAATTAAAATTGTATAAATTACTTTCTAGGGTTTTTAATGTTTGCTTGAGCAGCAGCCAAACGTGCGATTGGCACTCTGAATGGTGAACAAGAAACATAATTTAAACCTACATTGTGGCAGAACTCAATTGTTGATGGGTCACCACCGTGTTCACCACAAATACCAAGCTTGATATTAGGTCTTGTCTTTTTGCCATTTTGGATAGCAATTTCAACAAGCTTACCAACGCCAGTTTGGTCAAGTTTTGCAAATGGGTCAGACTCAAAAATCTTACGAGAATAGTACTCTTCCAAGAACTTACCAGCATCATCACGAGAAAAACCGAAAGTCATTTGTGTCAAGTCGTTTGTACCAAATGAGAAGAATTCAGCCTCTGTAGCGATTTCGTCAGCAGTGATAGCAGCACGAGGAATCTCAATCATTGTACCAACCATAAAGTCGATTTTTACGCCGTGTGATGCCATAACTTTTTCAGCTGTTTTAGTTACAACATTTTTAACGTATTTCAATTCCTTAACATCACCAACTAGTGGAATCATAATTTCTGGAATGACATTACCACCTTTCTTAGTGTTGATTTCAATTGCAGCTTCAATAACAGCTTGAGTTTGCATTTCAGCAATCTCTGGATATGTTATGCTTAGACGGCAACCACGATGACCTAACATTGGGTTCATTTCGTGCAAATCGTCAATAGTTTTCTTTAACTCGTCAAACTCAAGGTTCATTTCCTTTGCCAAAGCAACAATTTCGCTATCTTTGTGTGGCACGAACTCGTGTAGAGGTGGGTCTAAGAATCTAATTGTAACTGGTCGGTTACCCATTGCCTCATAAAGACCGATAAAGTCAGCTCTTTGCATTGGCAATAATTTATTTAACGCTTTACGTCTTTCATCCTCGTTTTTAGAAACTATCATTTCACGCATTGCAGGGATTCTGTCCTCAGCAAAAAACATATGCTCTGTACGGCAAAGACCAATACCCTCTGCCCCAAACTCAACTGCTTGTTTAGCATCATTTGGAGTATCAGCGTTTGTTCTTATTTTTAAAGCTCTACGATGGTCTGCCCATTTCATAATTGTAGCAAATTCACCACTTACAGTAGCATTTACAGTAGCAATCTTTTCTCCATAAATGTTACCAGTGCTACCATCAATAGAAATATAATCCTTTTGATTATAAACTTTGCCATTGATAGTCAAAGTCTTTTCTGCCTCATTAACAATAAGTTCTTGACAACCAGCAACACAGCAAGCACCCATACCACGAGCTACAACGGCAGCGTGTGATGTCATACCTCCACGAGCAGTTAAAATACCTTCTGCTGCATACATACCTTCAATATCCTCTGGTGATGTTTCAAGTCTAACAAGTACAACTTTCTCGCCTTTCTTAGCTCTTTCAACTGCTTCCTCAGCAGAAAATGCAATTTTACCGCAAGCAGCACCTGGAGATGCTGGCAAACCTTTTGCGATAGGTTTTGCTTTTTTAATAACTTTATCGTCAAATGTTGGATGTAATAAGCTATCTAATTGTTTTGGCTCAATTTTTAGCAATGCTTCATCAGTTGAAATCATTCCTTCCTCAACCAAATCACAAGCAATTTTTAATGCAGCACGTGCAGTTCTTTTACCATTACGAGTTTGTAGCATATATAGTTTACCTCTTTCAATAGTAAACTCCATATCCTGCATATCCTTGTAGTGGTCCTCAAGTCTTCTTGCAATTTCAACAAATTGCTCATAAACCTCTTTATTTGTTTCTGCAAGTTGGTCGATAGACATTGGTGTACGAATACCAGCAACTACGTCCTCACCTTGTGCATTCATTAAGTACTCACCATAAAGTTTCTTTTCACCAGTAGATGGATTACGTGTAAATGCAACACCAGTACCAGATGTATCACCCATATTACCAAATACCATTGATTGTACGTTTACTGCTGTACCCCAGTCACTAGGGATATCATTCATACGTCTGTAAACAATAGCACGTGGGTTATTCCAAGACTTAAATACGGCTTTAACTGCACCAATTAATTGCTCCTTAGGGTCTTGAGGGAAATCAACGCCTTGGTCAGCTTTGAAATATGCTTTAAATTTAGCAATTAACTCTTTCAAATCGTCAGCTGTAAGTTCTGTATCTAGTTTAACGCCTTTCTCTTCCTTAACTTGGTCAATAATCTTTTCAAAGGCACTCTTACCTACACCGATAACAACATCACTATACATTTGAATAAATCTTCTGTAACAGTCATATGCGAATCTTGGGTCGTGTGTAAGGTCGGCTAAACCTTCAACGCTAACATCGTTTAAACCTAAGTTCAAAATTGTATCCATCATTCCTGGCATACTTGCTCTTGACCCTGAACGAACTGATACCAAAAATGGATTTTTCTTATCTCCAAACTTTTTGCCAGCCATTTTTTCAACTTCGGTTAATTTTTCAAAAATTTCAGCAATTATGCTGTCATTAATTTTTTCACCATCATTATAATATTGAGTACACGCTTCAGTGGTTATTGTAAAACCTTGTGGCACTGGCATACCTAATCTTGTCATTTCTGCCAAGTTAGCACCCTTACCGCCAAATAAAGCACGATTGTTACCGTCTGCTTCCATAAATAAATAAACAAACTTCTTATTAGCCATACTGTCCTCCAAACATTTTATCTACATATATCCTACACTATTTTGCCATATTTTACAAGTATTTTGTTATAAATTATTTATTTTATTATAAAATAAAATGTATTCTTCAAAAGTTTTAAACTTTTTAGCCAAATTTTTGCATAATATATCAAAATATACTCGAATAACGGACAAAAAATCACTAGCTTTAAATTCCCTAATATCACAAAATATATTATTATATAAACTATCAATTAATCTTACTGCATTTTCACTAAGTAATAAAGAGTTATATTCCTTACAATACGGGCAAACTAGTCCACCTTTTGTAAAGCTATAAAACATTTTATTGCTTTCCTCCTCACCACAATTAACGCAACTTGGCAATAGTTTATAACCTAAATTGGATACTACCTTGCTTAGATAAAAAGCAAAAGACTTATGTATATTGTCACTTTTATAACATATTTCATTTAGAAAATCCAAAGTAAGTATAGCAAGTTTATCTCCAATCTCTCTGTCATCTGCTACTTTATCTAATATCTCAAGTCCGCAGAGTGCTGTGTAATATTTATCTATATCAGTCCAAATTCCATAAAAATTATCCACCAAGTCACAGCCTATAACATTGTAGTACCCGTTACGACCAGTTAAATAGTATTTACCAAAACAAAGCAAAGCCCCAGCATATGGAAGCTTTGCTTTTGATTTTTTTACACCTTTTAATGTAGCGGTTATTTTACCCTCGCCAAAGGCATAAAGGGTAACCAATTTGTCATTTTCCTTGTAATCAATGCTCTTTATGCACAAACAATCAAGGGTTTTCTCCTTTTCCATTCTCTAATTCTTGCTCCTCGCCCAAAGCCTTGTACAACATATATAGTCCCGGGTCACCTGTCTGTTTAAATTGTTGCCAAATTCTCTCTCTTATTTCCATAAAACCCCTCCACTACTATTATGGACTTTTATGTAAATAAAATACAATTTTTTAATATAAATTTTCCTAAAATATTAAGTTTATATAACCAAGCTAAATTACATATTTCGCATAGTCAAGTGTATTTGTGTTTTGTTATAATTTTAAACTTATGCACTGAAAAACAATATTTTGCAAAAAACTCAAGTATCCAAAGTTTATCCTAATTATTTGCCACTAAAAACACTATATAAATAAAATAATAAAATTAAATATCTTTAATGTTATATCCCAATTCATTGAGCATATGTTCACTATCACGCCAATCGTCCTTAACTCTTACCCACAAATTAAGATATATCTTGCTATCTAATAATTTTTCAATATCATATCTTGCGGATGTTCCTATCTTTTTAAGCATAGTACCGCCTTTACCAATTATAATTGGTTTATGAGCCTTTTTCTCGCAAATAATATCCGCATCAATATCTATTAGGCTATCATCTCTTTCTTTGAACAAGTTGATATTTACCGCCACACCATATGGCACTTCCTCACCCAAAAATTTCATTGCTTTTTCTCTTATTATTTCCGCAACCATAAATCTAATAGACTTATCTGTTATCATATCTTCTGGATAAAATTGAACGCCCTCTTTTAGATTGGCAACAATTCTTTCCTTTAAAATTTCTAGTTTTTTACCATTGATTGCAGAAAGAGGAATAATACTATCAATACCCTCAATATCTTTTAGGCTATTGATATTATCAAGCACTTTTTCTTTATCAGCGATATCCATTTTGTTAATAACAACAATAAATGGTGTGCTACTTTTAGCATATTGATTTATTATTTTTAAGTCATTTTCATCAATATTTTTTTCACCATTCAAAACATAAACAACTATATCCACACCATCTAATGCAGTTTCAACATTTTTCATCATAAATTTAGATAGTTCGTTTTTTGCTTTATGTATACCAGGAGTATCTACAAACACTGCTTGATAATCCTCACCATTCATAATGCCAATTATTTTATCACGTGTTGTTTGAGGTCGCCAAGATACAATTGCTACTTGCTCACCTACTAATGAATTTAATAATGTAGATTTTCCTACATTCGCTTTACCTATTATTGTAATAAAACCAGATTTAAACATATTATTCCTTTTAATTGTATTTTGCTTTAACAAATTAATATTGTCAATCATTCTCTAAAAAATTGTGCTTTTTCTAAAATTTCGTCTTCTTTAGCCCTCATTACTTTACGCATATCATCCTCAATATGGTCATATCCTAACAAATGCAATAGCCCGTGAGTGATTAAAAAAGCAAGTTCTCTACATTCACTATGCCCATATTCAACAGCTTGCTCTGACATAATTTCACGACAAATGATAATTTCGCCTATATACAAAGTTTTATCCTCTGGTGACAAAATGTCAATATAATTTGCCTTATCAAATGGAAAAATAATTTTTTCCAAAGCTGGATAACTCAACACATCTGTAGGTTTGTCCACTTCTCTAGTCTGCATATTAAGCTCGTGAATTTGCTCTCTGCTCACCATAGATATATCTATACTAATTGCACGCTTTTTTATTCCGTGAATTTTCATAACAGTGCTGTAAACTTTTTTGATAATTTTTTCTTCCTCTTTGGAAAAATCATATAAATTAAGCATAGTCCCTCTTTTGTAAACACATTTTATTTACCTTTGTTGTAATCAATTCGTTTATGGTAAACCGCTGGTACAACCTTTGTTATTGCTTCAGATATTTTTGCTAAATCAGCAAAAGTAATACCTGAATTATCAAATTGATGGTCAGCAATTTTATCTTTAATTACATTTTCAACTATAGATTTAAGTTCATCCATATTTGCTGTATTTCTTGACCTAGTGATAGCCTCAACAACGTCCGAAATCATAACAATTGACGCTATTTTTGAAGTTGGTTTTGGTCCCTCATACATATACAATTTGTCATTAACTTTGCCTTCAGTCAATTGTCTAGCCTTATTATGGAAATACCTAACAGTCGTTGTGCCGTGATGTTCAAGTGCTACTTTTGCAATATCTTCTGGCAATCTAGCCTTTTTCAACATATCGTAGCCTATTTTAGTGTGTGACATAATCATTTTTGCACTATGAATAGGTATCAAATCATCGTGGGGGTTATAACCTTTTTGGTTTTCCGTGTAAAATTCTGGGGCACTTAATTTACCAATATCGTGATAAATACCGCACGCTTTAGCTAGATATGGGTTTTCACCAATTGCAATTGCACACGCCTCTGCCAAGTTTGATACAATAATGCAATGATTAAAAGTACCAGGTGCTTCATTTGATAATCTTTGTAAGAGCGGTCTTGACAAACTACATATTTCGGCAAGTTTAAAGTTTGTCCACACATTAAATATCTGCTCATATAGCGGAATTAAAGCTGTAAAAATTATAATTGCAATAAAACCACCTAAGATAGAATAAGTATAAGACAATAAAAGATATGTTGTGTCTTTAGATACAATCATTGCAAGCAATATTATAGGCAAAGATGCTACTAAGTTTATTGCTGCTGAGCCCCATAATAATTTAAAACGTGAATAATTTCTACGGATAAGGAACATTATTAATAATACTCTTATCATAGATACAATCAAAGATGATGTAATCTCATAGAAAGTATTGGACAAACCACCATACATACCATAATCCATTACAGAATATGAAACAAGCAAAGTCGAAATTGTTACTACCAATCCCATAAAGCCTGTCCTACCACCAATCATAATGCTCAAAATAATTGGCAAAATTGCAAGTGGTGAACAATATGGACTTATAAGATGACTCAATAATTGACAAGCAACTATTGTAATGAACATTGTAATTCCAATAATAGAAAGCTTTTTGTAGGAATTATCTTTTGCCATATACGTATAATACTCATAAAACATAGTTATGGCAATGAAAAACACTGCCGCAATTATCAATACGTCAATCCATTTATCATATAAAACATTACTACTCCAAGTATATATCGTGGAAGCTAATACAGCTAAAAAACAGCTCATTATAATTATACAAGTAATGATAATTATATGTTGTAGCCAATCTTTATGCAAAATTTTACTTAGTTCTGCTTGGCTTATTTTTCGTTTTTTAATCGGATACCCCGCCCTCGTTTTTGCCATTGTTTTCTCCTAATTTATAGAAATCATCATATGCTTTAACAATTTTCATTACTAGTTCGTGTCTTACAACATCTTTTTCGTTAAAATAATTTATTGAAATATCCTCAATTCCATTTAATATTTGGCACACTTCAACAAGTCCACTCTTTTTACCATAAGGCAAGTCAATTTGAGTAACATCACCAGTCACGACCACCTTGCTCCCCTCACCAATTCTTGTAAGGAACATTTTCATTTGTTCTCTTGTAGTGTTTTGTGCCTCATCAAGAATTATAAAAGAATTTGCAAGAGTTCTACCTCTCATATAAGCAAGCGGTGCCACTTCAATTACCCCTTTTTCCATAAGTCTGTTATAAACTTCAATGCCAAGCATTTCAGCAAGTGCATCAAATAGCGGTTTCAAGTATGGGTCAACCTTTTGTCCCAAATCACCTGGCAAAAAGCCTAACTTTTCCCCCGCCTCTACTGCAGGTCTTGTAAGCACAATTTTCTCCACCATTTTAGCCTTGTAAGTTGCTACAGCCATTGCAACCGCAAGATATGTCTTGCCAGTTCCAGCAGGTCCAATACCAAAAGTTAAAGCATTGTTTTTTATAGCTTGCAAATAGCTTGCTTGATTTAAACTTTTCGGTTTGATAGGCTTACCTTTATTTGTATAAGCTATAGCTTCTGTCATACTTTCAATATTGCTGTACTTTCCATCAAGCACTATGTCAGAAACTAACCTTATAGTTGTTTTGTTGATATGCTCTCCATTATTCAATTTTTCAATCAAAGCATCTACAATCTGTTTAAGAACAACTTGTTTATCCTCATCACCAATAATTTTTAATCCTTCTGCATCTCTTGCAATTGTAAGCCCTAAAACCTTTGATAAATACTTAATATTACTATCATATTCACCAAATAACTCCCTCAATTGCTCGGCTTTGTAATCGTTAAAATTAATAATTGTATCCTCCATCATCCAATCTTTGTTCTGTTTCATAAAAAATATCAAGATATTTCATTCCGTCAATTTCTTTTATTTCATAGTTTTTTGCAAGAAGCTTTGCTTCCATATTCATATTTGCAATAAATTCATTTTCAAACTTATTTTTCAAATTTTCTATATATGTATTTTGAGATATCTCAACTCGTTGCAACTCAAAAAATTCATATGTAGTTATAGTTAACGGCAAAATCCCAAAAAGCTTAACATTTGTTTTGCAAAGCTCAAAGAACTCATATGGTGAACCACCAGCCTTTAAAATTGCTAGATTATTAAAACCAATTTGGCGTTTTATCTTAGATTTACCAGTTTTAACATAAGTGTAATTTTGCTCTGGGATAACAAACCTCTTATGAGTATACACTCTACCATACACCTCACCATCAGCAACGACCTCTAATATATCGCCATTTTCTTCGCCATCAGATGGAGTGTTATCTGCAATATGGTATCCGCCAATCAAAATATCACCAACACGCACTCTTTCACCAACTTGAACCTCACTTGTACCAGAACGTACCATTACTCTTGTAACAATTGCATCAGTGGTAGAATATAAATTTTTTTTATCCTCTGACTGTTTAGGTGTTTCATTACTTACAACTTTTACCATTAAGGAAAAGCCTTCAAAATAGCAAGTTGCAAAACTAACTTCCTCTATGTTAGACAAAATCAAGTTTTCAACTGCTTTCAAGTCAATTTTGTTTTTAGGAACAACTTTATTAAAATTATTCTCTTTTAATAACAACATTACTTTGTTAGAATGCACATCATTTTCACATTCCACTTTTACGTTATAGACAAATTGCGTGCTGACTATTAAAAAAGATAGACAAATAACTACTGCAATTATATAAGATAAATGTTTGTAGCTCTTTTTTAAAAGATTTTCCAAACCACTGGTGTCAACAAGCTCAAGTTCCACACTGAATAAATCAGCATATTCCTTAACTTGTTTCAAATCTTTTTGCTTTATCCAAAAAGTTGTATTGTTATCACTTATAAGATAATAAATCAAAATATTTTCATTTTTCAATTTATTAATCAATCGTGTACGATTTTGACCTTTGACCAAGACTTTAACTTTGCTAGCAATCATAAATGCACCACCTTAAAATCGCAAAGATTACCTGTTACTATTAAAAGTCCACTGCCAAGTTCACGAATTACAAATTCAGTCCCATCAAATTCTAGCTTGTTTTTATTAGCTAGAACTTCAATATGCTCTTTACTTTGAAATATAATTGTCTTAAAGTCCTCAACAATAAAACCGCCATTAGTGATTGTTATTTTATAATTTAATTTTTCCTTAATTGTTTTACAAATATCATCAAAATATGCCATAAACACCTCGTTTGTATATTTTATGATATAGCATAATTGATTATACGCAAAGCTTTTATAAATTACACATTAAACATATTTGATAAGCAAAACAAAAGTAAACTAATTAAATACTTATGCAAAATATTGCTATAAACCATTACCTTTTAAAATATTAGGACTTCATATTTAATACATTTTCAATCAATGTTGGGGCACGACTGCTTTTTTAATCTTATTATACAAATCCCTTTCACTACTATTTAAAACTAGAAAAGTAGCTAAAGCACTAAATAAAATCAATAATAAATAATTATTTTATTCCTCGTCAGTCACATTTTGAGGTATTGTAATGTTGCTTACAATGTTATCAAACTCCGCATTCCAATCTGGTTGACCAGCATTATCACCATTATCAATAACCACAGTATTAGGTGAGTCTGGTGGAGGTGTCAAATCGTCAATATCAATTCTGTCAACACAATCATCGCCATTTGAAATAAAATCAGTAGTATTACCGCTTTTTGCAAGTTCAGCTTGCTTTTCCGCCTCAAGAGCATTCGCAACTGCAATTGCCTCATCAACAGTTTTGCTTGCTTGCTTAATATTCCTAACTTCCTCACTTGTGATAGGAGTAAATTTAACCATACTTCCTTCCCACTTAAAGCTAATCTTTCCACACGCACCACTACGATGTTTAACAATATGTAAATCAATAATATCGTCTGTAGTACTCTCTGATACCTTTTGTTTAATTAGGAAATAAACTTGGTCAGCGTCTTGCTCAATTGAACCAGACTCTCTCAAGTCGGACATCTTAGGGTCACCATCCTCACGTTTTTCAAGGTCACGTGAAGTTTGCGACAATGCAAGTACTGGAACATCCAATTCCTTAGCCATAATTTTCAGGCTTCTTGAAATCTCAGTAACTTCTTGTTGAATACTCTGTCTTGAGGTGTGAGCTTTAAGCAATTGCAAGTAGTCAATTACAACTAAGTCAAGACGCTTTTTCATTTGTTTTAACCTACGGCATTTGCTCATAATTTGCTCTGGTGTAGTATTTGCTGTATCGTCAATATAAACATTAGAGGTTTCAAGCACCTTTTTGGCTTGCCATAACCTTTTAAATTCATCAGCTGAAGCACCAGTCATTACACTCTCGTGAGGTACGCTAGCCATTGTGAGCAAAATTCTTTGAGTAAGTTCACTTATGCTCATTTCCAAGTTGAATACAGCAACAACTTTTTCAGGCTCTTTCCTTGCTATATTACAAACGATGTTCATTGCAAAAGAGGTCTTACCACAACCAGGACGTGCTGCCAAAATTATCATTTGACCGCCTTTATAGCCGTTTGTATATTTATCAAGGTTTTTAAAGTGTGATAATTGCCCTTTGTTACTATCTGGATTAGTAAGCACATCTTCATAACCTTTCAACACTTTGTTGATTGTATCATTTACGTGTACCAAATCTTTATTTTCTTGATTATCAGATATATCAAAAATAGTCTTTTCTGCATAAGCAAGTGCCATATCTGAATCATCACTATTATAAGTATTCTCGCTGATTTTGTTAGACGCATTAATTATTGTTCTTAACATTCCATTCTTTTTTATAATATTAAAATAATATCTGTAATTAGCAGAAGATGGAATAATATTTGTAAGTTCAGTAAGATAAGACATACCACCAACTTTTTGTAAATTATCTGTTGTTGATACTCTACCACTCTTGTCAGCAGTTTTACTTTTAATCAATTTATCAGATAACGTAATTATATCTACTGGCTTGCCTTCACGTTGCAATTCACACATTGCATTATATATCAACTTATGTGCTACAAAGTAAAAATCACTTTCTTTTAGTTCGCTTAGCACCTCAGTAGCCACAGTATCATCAATCAATATACTACCTAGCAATGATTGTTCCGCTTCATTATTATTAGGCAAAATCTTAGGATTTTTTATTTCGCTCATACTTCTCCTTTAATCATTTGTTTCAAAGTGGTTAAAGTTTCTTTAAATTCTTTAATCACTATATCAAAAGTTTTCTCATTTTCAAGGTCAACCCCTGCAACTTTTAAAATTTCAGACGGAGGCATACTACCGCCCAAACTTAAAAACTTTTTATAACTTTCCACATTTTTGCTATCCGCCAAAATAGCATTAGCAATTACAACAGCAGATGCAATACCAGTAGCATATTTGTAGACGTAAAAACTTCTATAAAAATGTGGTATTCTTGCCCATTCATAGCAAATCAAATCACTATCAATCACATTTGAACCATAGTACTTATCATTCAATTTTTTATATTCATTACACAAATATTCCGCAGTTAAAGACTGACCACTTTCATAAGCATTGTGAGCTATCATTTCAAACTCAGCAAACTGAGTTTGTCTAAAAAATGTTGTACGGAACATATCCAAGTAATAAGAAAGTAAATATTTCTTTTCCTCACCTTGTGCATTTTTAATCATATGCTTTAAAAGCAAAATTTCATTTACAGTACTAGCTACCTCTGCAACAAAAATCTCATATCCCGCTTTTTCATATGGTAAACTGCTATTTGAATAATAACTATGCATTGCGTGACCAAGCTCGTGTGCGATTGTAAATACATCGTGAGTAACACCAGTATAATTCAACAATACATACGGGTGAACACCATAGCAACCCCAAGAATATGCACCGCTTCTCTTACCACTATTCTCATAAACATCAATCCACTTATCAGAAAAAGCTGAATCTAACAATTTTTGATAATCATCACCCAATGGCTTAAGTGCCTCTTTAACGATTTTTATCGCATCTTCATACTTGTAATTGTGTTCAACTTCTGTAACAATTGGAGTGTGCATATCCCACATAGCAATTGATTTTAAACCCAAAGCTTTTTTTCTTAAAATCAAATATTGGTGCAAGTATTTCACAGATTTATTTACTGCATTAGTCAAATTTTTATAAATTATTTCTGGAACATTCTCATTATACATTGCTTTTGCAATAGCACTTTTGTAACCTCTTACTTGTGCATAAAAACAATCTTTCTTAACATTACCAGCATACAAGCAAGCAATAGTGTTAATCACTTTTTTATAAGCACTAAACATATTAACATATGCTACCTTTCTTTCCTTTCTCTGTCCAGCTTGTAAAACCATACTATATGTGCCGTGAGTTAACTTAATTTTTTCTCCATTAAAATTAACCTCACCAAAATCAACATCAACATTGTCAAACATATTAAATGCTTGGTGAAAATTATCCGAAAAAGACTTGCTATTGCTCAATATTCTTTCCTCTTTTTCAGATAGAATGTATTTTTTCTCACGAATAACACTTTCAAAAAAACAAGAATGATTTTCAAAGTCTTTATCTGCAATAAACTCTCTCAATTTATCGTCACTAAGCTTTGTAATCTCTGGCGTAATAAAACTTGTAACTGCGGAATAGTCCACAATAAGCCTTTCTGCCCTATCAGATAAAGCTTGATATTTTGCAATAGAAGAATCCTCATCCATTTTCATTTTAGCATAAACATAAATTCTTTCCATTTGCTCGCTTGTTTTTGAATTCATATCCAAACATTCCAAAATATCCGTCTTATTATCAAGTTTGCCAGCATACTTACCAATTTGTTCAATATTATCTTTTAACTCAGTATAAATGTTTTCCCATTCCACCTCGCTACTAATAATATCATTCAAATTCCATTTATATTTGTTATTAATTTCACTTCTTAACATACTCACTCCATAAATTACTTGTTGCTTAGATTTTAATTTGCACTCACATTATGCAAATTGTCTTTTGTATATATTATTTATTATTCCTAAAATAATTATCAATAGTCATAACAATTTTAATTTCGCCAAAAATTTTACTACCACTATCAATAGGCACTCTGTACAAATTATTCACCACCAAATTAATAAACTCGTCAAGAGAATAAACTTGTAATCTCTCTAGCCCCTCAAAGGTTGCAATTTTTTCATAAATGCTTATTAACGTTTCAGCAAAATTTTTACAATTTAATTTTAACTCCTTGCAAATGACATCATTCAAATTGTTAAGCCCAGAATAGATTTCCCCAAATATGCTACTCAAATTAATATAAAGTTCCTCATCAAAATCACAAAAGCCATAACCGAATGGTGATTTATTTTCCACATCAATAAAATAGCTACTGCCAATATAACCTCTTAACAATTTTAATGTGTCAAAATAACCGATTGAAATCGCTCTTGCAGTAGATTGACTTGTAAAATTCATAACACGTCCAGGCTTTTCACTAGGTCGAATGTAATATATCTGACAATTTTTATCTTTCGGCTTGCGTTTTGGTATAGAACTTTTTGTTTCAATTGCAACAATATCTTTATAGCCTCTATCCATCATCATATTGATTGGCATATTGTCATAAATTCCGCCGTCAATATACTCTTGCCCCTCAACAACAGTTTTTTTGAACCCCGGGAAAGATGCTGATGCCATTACATAATCGGCAACTTGACCATATGGCATATCTTCAACAAATATTGATAATGGTTGCTTTTCTGTTAATGAGTAAGTCATAATACCAAAATCAATACCAGAATTTCTAAGCACTTCTTCATTAATATTATTTTTAATCAAATTTTTGATTTTTGTAGTGTCAAGTCCTTTCCCGCCAATAAGTTTTTTGACATAGCCATAAAAATACTTTACAGTATCTTGGTCAAACGACCTATTAATCAAATTCTCACCATACATATTGTTAATGCCTAAGACATTTGCAAAATCTATTTCATTCCAAATTTTAACGCTATCCTCAAACTTATTTTGAGCAATCATTACACCATTTAATGCACCAACAGAAGTGCCAGCAACACCATCAAATTTATAACCTGCTTCAAAAAGTGCTTTTAAAGCACCAGCTTGATATGCACCCCTTGCACCACCCCCCTCAAGTACAAGGGCAAGTTTTCTGTCAATATTCTGCACAAGTATATCTCCTACTTAAAATTAACAAAATAAAATTTATATATTGAACATTTTTCAACTTATGTTTTAATAAGCGTATCTGCTACAACATAACCATTAAAAATTCTTGCATTGTTTAACTATATGTATAAAATTGAAAATTCAACTAGATTGAATTGATATTAATTTTATAATTTGTTTTTTGCAAAAACCACAACAAATAATTTATAGCCGTAAACAACTACCATTAAAATGAGTTATTAAGTTTTACAAGTAATGTAAAGCTATCAAATCTATCTAATAATATACCCATAATAAATATATAATTATTTTAACACAATTTTTATTTTTTGTAAAGTATTATTTTAAAATATATATTATTTAAATATGTTTTGAATAAATAAATCAAAACTAGAATAGATATTTTTTTATTAACAGCAAATAATCACCTCTCAAAGATAAAATGTAACACAACTAAACTGATATTACTTTTGTTTTAGAATAATTGTCAACAAAAAGTAATTTAATTACAAGATAAAATAAATAAATTTGGCAAAAAAAATAATTTAATACCGATTTTTGAATGGTTTTTCCCAATCTTAATACATATTAAAGCCAAAATTAAAATATATTGTATTACAAATTTAATCACTATTTTAAACAAAAACACTTGGATAAAAACCAAGTGTTTTTAATTGCTAAATTAAAATTTCAATAAAATATTGTCAAAGTATCTAACTATTTGGCATTAAATTTTATACTAATAAATTCTTAAAGACTTACATATTAATTTGTAAAATTATAGCTTTTATATATTACAAGAAAATTAATATACACTCATATTAAGATATTTTTACTAATAACAATTATTTTTTATAGTTATTATTTTGGAATTCGTCTATTATTTCATTTTTAGATTCTCTAACACAATTTATAATATCAATCATTTTATTTTCAGAATTTTTTAACAAGTCCATAACAGAATTCATTGTCTCATAACGTAGTCTTTCTGCCTCTTCATTAGCACTCTTTAAGATTTGGTCTGCCTCATACTCTGCTTGACGAATAAGTTCCGATTCATCAAGTATTTTATTTGCTTTAGATTTAGCATCATTAACTAAATGATTTGCATAATCTTCAGCCTCGCTAATGATATTTTCCTTCTCTGCAAGGATAATTTGTGCCTCTTTTATATCTTGTGGCAGAAGAGACTTAAGAGTAAGTATATAATCCATACATTTACCCTCATCAATATATCGGTTACCACCAAGCATTGAACGTCTAGAGTCCTTTATTTCAGACTCCAAATCGTTTAAAATTTTAAGAAAATCGTGCATTTTTTATCCTCCTTATCTCACATAAAACATCATCATTAATGTACGTACTAAGCCTATTACCTTCTTTATCTATATTGTATAATAATTCTCTTACTTTACTGCTACTTATGTTATCTAAAGCTTTATTTGATGGTAACAAGCAAGTCATAACTCCACAATGCTCAAAATTGAAAACAGCCATTTCTGTTTCATAAGCATAGTCTTTATTATCTCTAAAGCCACGAACAATATGAGTAATATTATTTTTAACACAAACCTCGTAAAGCATATCATCATAACCGAAAACTTGAACATTCTTCATATCAGCTGTTGCAATTTTACACATTTGAACTCTTTCATTCAAATTGAACATATGCTCTTTTTCCTCATTGTTAAACACGCCAACAATTACAATATCAAACATATTACTAACTCTACGGATAATATCAAGGTGACCATTTGTTATTGGGTCATAGCTACCACTAACCAAACACTTGTCCATTATTCAACCTCATATATATCTATTGCAGTTATGCCATATTTTTTGCTTTTAATAATGTTAAAACCTTGTACATCTTTATTTACATTTTTATCAAATAAACTCTCATAAATAATTATTCCACTACTAGTAAGTACATTGTTTTCTAGTATCAACTTAAATACACTTTTAATTTCTTTAAACTCATATGGTGGGTCTAAAAATATAATATCAAATTCGGCATTTTTTAGTCTAGACAAAGCAGTACTATAATCGCTAAAAATAATAGTGGCTTGCTCTTTTAAAACTTGCAAATTTTGTTTAATTATGTTTATACTCTCTTTACTGCTATCAACAAAAACAACTTTTTCAGCACCTCGACTAATAGCCTCAATACCTATAGCACCACTACCTGCAAATAAATCTAAAAATTTACAACCTATTACATCACTTTGAATGATATTAAATATAGATTCCTTCACCATATCTGTTGTAGGTCTTACATCCCTATTTTTAGGTGATATTAAAGGTCTACTTCTATGTTTACCAGCAACTACTCTCATTTTACCTCACAAAAATTTTATCCATTTTTATATCGTGTTTTTCAGTATTTATTTTATCAAGCACTTGTTCTTTAAATGCAACTGCAACTTTCAAACAATTTGGGTATTTTACGAAAAATCTATCATAATACCCTTTACCTTTTCCAAGTCTATTGCCGTTATTATCAACCGCAAGGACTGGAACTATACACAAATCAATATGTGTTTGAACGGCTTCACCCACTGGTTCAAGTATACCATATGCCCCTTTTTGCAATCTACAAGGATACTTTACCAATTCAAGATTATCCCCATTCACTCTTGGCAAATAACATTGTTTACCAAAAGTCATTGTAAACTCTAATAGCCAATCAATATTGACTTCCGTCAGCATTGCTTTATAAAGTAAAATATGACTATGCTCATTTATAAGCTTGCTGTTTATAATATCACTCACAATCATTTGACTTTTAAACGACCTATCAAAATAGGACATTTGATTCAATTTTTCTTTTACAATTTTTCTCTGTTCCTCTTTAGTTAAGGTACACATATTCAAACCTACCTTTAAGCGATGTCATAAGTTCATATTCGGATATTTTCATTGCCTCGGCTCTATTTGCAAAAGACAATTTATCCGTATCATAAATAATAGTTATAGAGCCTACTTTTGCATTTGTATCCGATACATCAATTATATGAGTATCCATACTTATTTTGCCAATAACCTTACAAAAATCGGTATTAAATGCAATATTCTCACCTTTAAAGCGTCTAATGACACCATCATAATAACCGCCGTCACACAATGCTATTTTCATACTTTTATCTGCTATAAATTCACCATCGTAACCAACACTTTCGCCAGCTCTTAAGTTTTTAATTTGCATAATATTAGAGGTTACTGCAACAGCATTTTCATACATTCCAATACCTAGCCTTACAAAATCTGTAGCAAATTTATCAGCAAAAAATTTATAATTTGTAGCAAAAATATGTGTAACAATTTGGCTATTAAATTTTTCTGCAATACGCACAGCTTGCTCATACCTATCAATCTGACTATTAGTCAAAATTTCATTTGCGGAATAAATATGTGAATAAACTCCATAAATATCGTGAACCGCCATAATTTTAAGCAATTCCCAAAGTTCATTTTTACCCTTTACTCCACCTCTATTCATACCGCTATCAATAGCAATATGGTATTTGACCCCTTCAACATAATTGAGAGGGCAAGAGAGTGACGCCATAATATCATACTTAATGCACAAATAACTTTGTTCACGACTAAATGATAAAGACAAAATTTGTTTTGTTATACCTAACTTCCTAAGCCGTATTCCCTCAAAAACATTTGCAACAGCAAAACCACAAACATAGTCTTCTATTAAAAGTGCAATATGTATACCATTACTATAGCAATTAGCTTTTACAACTGCCATAACATCTGAAAGACTCTCTTGTTTTGCTTTTAAAATATTACTTTTAATTTGATTAATATCAATATATTTTGTTAAAATAATATCGCCCCTTTAAAAATTATTTCTTAACTTTAGGACTTTAAAAATTTTATCAATAGTTTATTTAATGTCTATATTTTGATACATTTTTCTTTGCACAGTTAATTAACTTGACAAGGAATTTTCCAAACCCAAAATTTTATATATTGATAATTGTAACTTTAATTTTTATATAACAAAATTTAATTTTAGTTTTTTTGTTTGCAAAACATACCATACAAACTTATGTAGTTAAGCTAAAAACAAAAGTCAATAAGCAAATTTTAATCTTACAAAAATTTTGCCAATAATGCTTAAATTATAATTTTAATACAAATATTTAAATTTAAGTTTTTAAAATTGTAATAGTTTATTATTGTTTTGTATTAGATAATAGAGTTTTCAAGCACTTTAATATTGTTATTCTGAATAACTTGCATTGCTTTTTTAATATCTGAAACTTTTAACATAATGATTGCTTTTTTAGCCTCTGTTCTAGCATAAGAATATAAATATTCAATTTCAACCCCACCAGCATAAAGCAACGCTAGCACATCAGACAAACCGCCAGCTCTATCCTCAACCTCAATACCAATCAAATCAGAGCTTGTTACAGTAAAACCAGCCTCACGCAAAACTTTTACTGCTTTTGCATTATCACGTGTAATTGCACGCAAAATACCAAACTCTTTAGTATCAGCAATACTCATTGACACTAAATCTATCTTATTATCAGCTAAAACTTTGGCGAAATCACCTACTCTGCCTTTACGATTTTCCAAAAAAACTGCTATTTGATTAACTAACATAATAATATCTCCCTTATATAATAGTCACTTGTATATAATTTTATTACTTTTTATTTTTACGATTGTCAATAATTCGCTTTGCTTTGCCCTCACTTCTGCTAATGCTGTTAGGACTAACTAAAGTAATTTTTGCACTAATACCTAAGTTAGAGGTCATTTCGTGTTCAATCTCTTTCTTTAATGCTTGTAGTTTGCCTACCTCGTCACTAAAATAACCCTCACTTATCTCAATTTGAATTTCAAATGTATCCAATGCACCAACTCTATCTACAATAATTTGATAATGTGGTGATATTCTCTCACCAATATTAAACAATACACTTTCAATTTGTGATGGAAAAACATTTACACCACGGATAATTAGCATATCATCAGTTCTGCCAGTAACTCTATTCATTCTGACAAGAGTTCTGCCACACTTACATATCCCTTTTTTAAAGCTTGTTATATCTCTTGTTCTATATCTAATTAGTGGTATACCCTCTTTTGTAAGTGTAGTTATAACTAACTCACCAGTTTCACCAAATGGTACTGGCTCAAGTGTATCTGGGTCAACAATTTCTGGATAAAAATTATCCTCGTTAATATGCAAACCATCTTGCTCTTCACATTCCATTGCAACACCTGGTCCCATTATCTCACTTAAACCATATATATCGTAGGCTTTAATTTGCAAACGTTTTTCAATATCTTTACGCATTTCGTCAGACCAAGGCTCCGCTCCAAAAATGCCACGCTTTAATTTAAATTGACTTCTGTCAGTAAAACCTTCTTTTGCCATTGCCTCACTTAAATATATAGCATATGATGGTGTACAACACAAAGTATCCGCACCAAAATCACGCATTAATTGCAATTGTCTTAAAGTATTACCACTTGAGGTTGGCACAGTCATAGCACCCAACCTTTGGCTACCATCGTGCAAACCAAGACCGCCAGTAAATAAGCCATAACCAAAAGATACTTGAACAACAGAGTTATTATCCGCACCAGTCATACTTAAACATCTTGCAGCCATATCTGCCCACATATCTAAGTCGTTTTGAGTATATCCAACTACTGTCAACTTACCAGTTGTACCGCTTGATGCGTGTACCCTAACAATTTCGCTTTGAGGGCAACTAAAAAAGTTGAATGGATAACTTTCTCTTAAATCGTGCTTAACAGTAAATGGTAGTTTAGTTATATCTTTAATGCTTTTAATATCCTCGGGTTTAACACCGATTGCATCCATTTTTTTACGATAAATTTCAACATTATCATAAACTTTTTTAACTACCTTAACTAGTCTTTCACTCTGAATTTTTTCTAACTCTTCTCTTGAAAGATATTGCATATTATCGCTATACATACTACAGTCCTCCGTAATACAATTAATTTTTCCCTTTTATCAAATTATTAAGCAATTACATACTTAATTTTCAAACCTATTTTATTTTGCGTTATAGCCTTTTTCCAGAGCAAGCAAATTAATCTCCAAAAACTTTGCTGGCACAGTCATTTTTACAGCCTCAGCTATATCTTCAAATTTCCAACCTAAATTTTTTGCAAGTGCACCAAGCATAATAACATTTGCTACTTTTACATTGCCACATTCCAAAGCAAGTTGTGCGGCATTGATAACAAGTGTTTTACATTCACTACTCAATTTTTCTAAAATGTTTTTAGGATATTCCATTGCACCCGTAATAACTGGCATAGGCATAATCTCGTGATTATTTACAACAATCATACCCTCTTTTTTTAAATAATGACGCCACCTCAATGCCTCTAACTTTTCAAAAGCAATTATAATATCAGCATCCCCAACGGCAACAATAGGACTAAGAATATTCTCACCAACTCTAACGTGAGTTACAACACTACCGCCCCTTTGGCTCATTCCGTGTACTTCAGAAAGTTTGCAATCTTGTCCAGTTAATACTGCATAATTACCAAGTACTCTTGATGCCAAAAGTGTACCTTGTCCACCTACACCAACTATTAATACATTAGCCATTAGTTTTACCTCCTAATTTTATGCTGTCAAACTTACACATTTGTACGCATACTCCACAACCGACACATTGGTCTGCTTTTATGCTAACGCTCTTATCTTTAGCCATCATAATAGCTGGGCAACCAATCTTCATACACATACCACATTTTTTGCATTTATCACTATCAATGTAATAAGGCGACTTAACCTCTTTTGTCAAAAGCACACAAGGTTTTCTAGCAATAATAACACTTACCTCATCTTTTGCTAGTTCCTCTTTAACAGCTTTTTCAACTGCGACCATATCGTACGCATCTACGATTTGAACACTATTTACACCACAAGCTCTAACAACTTGTTCCAAATTCAATTGATGAGTCACTTGGTCACGTATAGTTCTACCAGTAGCTGGATTAGGTTGATGTCCTGTCATACCAGTTGTTGAGTTATCCAAAATAATAATGGTGCTACTACCTTGGTTATAAACTGCATCTACAACACCAGTTATGCCACTATGTACAAAAGTTGAATCACCAATTACGGCAACAGTCTTTTTAGATTGTTCACGTCCTAAAGCTTTATCAACGCCGTGGCACATACCAATACTTGCCCCCATACAAACAACAGTATCAACAGCATTTAATGGTTGTCCTGCACCTAAAGTATAGCAACCAATATCCGCAGTAACCATTAATTTTAATTTATGTAACACATAAAATACACTTCTATGTGGACAACCTGGACACATTACCGGTGGTCTTACTGGCAAAGCTATATCTGCTTGTGGAATTGGTTCGCCTAACAATTTATTACGAATAATAGCAACAGAAATCTCACCTTGAATTGAAAAGATTTCCTTACCAATACAATCAATACCTTGTGCTTTAATTTGAGTTTCAAATATAGGCTCAAGTTCCTCAATAACATAAAGTTTATCAACTTTATTTGCAAACTCTCTTATCATTTTTAATGGTAATGGATTAACCATACCTAGTTTTAAAATACTTGCGTCTGGAATTGCTTCCTCTGCATACTTAGCGACCACACCACTGCAGATAATACCGATTTTCGTAGACTTATAAGTAGTTTTATTAATACTTAAGCTATTGCTATCTGTAGATAATTTTTTAATCCTCTCCTCAACAACTTTATGTCTACCTATTGCCATTGATGGCATCATAGCATACTTTGTAATATCTTTTATATAAGGTTTTACGCCAACTTCACATCTATCCTCCAAGTCAACAAAAGATTGAGAATGTGAAACTCTTGTAGTACTTCTAAGCATTACTGGAGTATCATATTTTTCACTAATCTCAAAAGCAATCTTTGTATACTCCTTTGCCTCGCTAGAATCACTAGGCTCAAGCATAGGAATGCTGTTTGCAATAGCATAATATCTGCTATCTTGTTCATTTTGAGAGCTATGCATACCAGGGTCATCAGCAACTACCAAAACAAGTCCGCCATTCACACCAGTATATGCTAGTGTAAACAATGGGTCAGCTGCTACATTTACACCAACGTGTTTCATACAAACAATGCTTCTTGCACCCGCAACGCTACTACCAATAGCAACCTCAAGTGCTACCTTTTCGTTTGGTGACCACTCAACATATATCTCTTCATATTTTGCTATCGCCTCGGTTATTTCCGTACTAGGTGTACCAGGATATGCAGTACTGACTTTTACGCCAGCTTCATAAGCACCTCTAGCTATAGCCTCATTACCTAACAATATTTTTTTCATAAATACCTCTTTATCCTATTTTAGTCCCGATTTTCGCAAGCTTTTATAAATTTTATATTTAAAACTAAAGTTTTCTAAGGTCGGTAACCCTTTTTGCTTTACCCTCAAATCTCTTTAAAGATTGTGGTTCAACAAGTCGAACAACTGCATCTATTTGCAATACAACTTTTAATTTTTGTTTTACTTTTTTAACTAAATCTTCAAGCTTTGAATAGTTGTCAAGCAAGTCAATATCTTTAACCTCAACATTGATAGTAAGCTTATCCATATGCCCAATTCTTTCAACTATAATCTCATAGTTACCACCAATCTCTGGCATACTCATTAACACACCTTCAATCTGTGAAGGGAATACATTTACACCACGTATAATAAGCATATCGTCAGACCTACCTTGAATTTTATCCATTCTTGTAGTAGTTCTGCCACACTCGCACTTTTCTGTGATAAGTCTTGTTATATCCTTAGTGCGGTATCTTAACATTGGTAAGCCTTCTTTAGTAAGTGTGGTAATAACTAACTCACCCCACTCACCATTGTTAATCGGCTCAAGTGTTTCTTTGTCAATAATTTCTGGATAAAAGTGGTCCTCATTAATATGCATACCACATTTGTACTCACACTCACCTGCAACACCCGGACCTATAATTTCACTCAAACCATAGTTATCTGTTGGGAACAAACCTAATTTGTCTTGTAATTCCTTGTGCATTTCTGGACTTGAAGCTTCACTACCAAATAAACCAATACGTAGTTTTAAATCTTCTTTCTTTATTCCCATTTTTTCTACAACTTCACTTATGTACAAGCCGTAAGAAGGTGTAGCAACCAAAGCAGTTGCACCTAAATCTTTCATAAGCATAACTTGCCTTTCTGTATTCCCAGAAGATGCTGGGATAACTGTTGCACCAATTTTTTCCCAACCTTGGTGCAAGCCCAATGCACCAGTAAATAAACCATAACCAAAAGATATTTGTACAATATCAGATTTTCTACCACCAGCTGCCACAATTAACCTTGCCATACAATCTGACCACATATCCAAATCATTTTTAGTATAAGCCACAACAGTTGGTTTACCAGATGTCCCGCTTGAGGCGTGTACCCTAACAATGTCATCCATAGATACAGCAAGCAAACCATATGGATAATTATCTCTCAAATCTGTTTTGGTTGTATAAGGAATTTTTTTAATATCCTCTAAAGTTTTAATATCCTCAGGCTTTAATCCAATTTCGTCAAACTTTTTAGTGTAGAAAGGCACTCTCTCATACGCATACTTTACAATATTTTTAAGTCTTTCCAGTTGCAAAGCACGCATTTCTGCCCTATCCATTTGCTCAATTTTTTTATCAAAAAACATCACTAATTTTCCCTCTTTATTTTCTATCTTTATAATAATTCATCAAACAACCAGATACAATAATATCCTTTTCAGTGTCAGTTAAGCTATCAACTTTCAATATAGTTTCACGCACCTTGTCACCATTAATTACAATAGCCTTAAACTCTTTTGCACCAATTTCAATACCTTTCTTAACATCTTTTATGTAAATAATATCATTTATCTCAAAATTATCATTATCACTTATAAATGGTATCATACCCCAGTTTATCAAGTTTGAACGATATCTCTTAGTTGCATATTCTCTTGCGATATTACCAGCACCACCTAATACTCTTTGACAGCTTGCAGCTTGCTCTCTCGCACTGCCATCACCTGGTTTTGTAGCATAGATAATACTTGCTATTGATACACTGCCGTCAACTTTGATTTTAGCTGTTTTTAAAGCCTTTTCATACTCTAATGGCAACTTGTTTTCTTTTCGTCTTGCAAGTTCGTCAGCGTAGACCTCTTTTGCTCTAGGAACATATTCTGGAACTTTTCTTGATAAAGCAAACTCTGCAAGCTTTAGCGGATTTGACCTATAGCTAGAAGTTTCACCAGACGGGATTAGCTCGTCTGTAGTAGTAACTGGGTCATTTATAACTGCTGTCATCTTTAACAAAATGTTATCTGTTAAATGTATAACTTCTGGCCAATCTTTAATATTTGGACCATATATCAAATCTTGATTATTAGGCTTAGCAACACCATTATAACATCTATTTTGATAAATACTTGCATCATAACAGAATTTAGGGATAGTATTGTCATAATCTAAGTCTAACGCACTAGTCAAAATACCACCATTCATAGCAGTTGTAGCAATACTTCTTGCATCCATCAATGCAACTGAGGAAATTTGTCCGTTTGCTGGCTTACTACCCTCTCTGCTCTCAAAGTTTCTTGTAGTATGTCTAATACTCAAAGCATTATTTGCAGGCACATCGCCAGCACCAAAGCAAGGTCCACAAAAAGCAGTTTTGATATTTACTCCCGCTTTAACAAGCTTGCTAATTGCACCTTTATTCATTAAATCATAGTAAATTGGTTGGCTTGATGGATATACACTCATTGTAAACTCATTTTTACCTATATATTTACCATCAATAATGTTACTTGCCTCAACAATGTTATCATATGTACCACCAGCACAACCAGCAATAATACCTTGTTGCACTTGAACTTTCCCGTCCTTTGTAATTTTATCTAACAAATTAAATTTAACTTTATTTGCAGAAAGTAACTTATTGCCATCTTCCTCAACTTTAGCAAAAATATCTTTAGGATTAGCAATAACATCAGCTAAATTATAAACATTGCTTGGGTGGAATGGTAAAGCAATTTTTGGCTCAACTTTACTTAAATCCACCTCAACTACGCCATCATACATAGCAAGCTCAGCTGGCTCAAGTTTTGCAAAATCATTAGGTCTGCCGTGTTCATAGTAATATTCTTTTACTATGTCGTCAGTTTTCCAAATTGAACTTAAACAAGTAGTTTCTGTAGTCATAACATCTATGCCATTACGATATTCAATAGGTAAATTATTAATACCACTTCCCACAAATTCCATAATTTTATTTTTAACAAAACCTTGTTTAAACACACTACCAATTATGGAAAGTGCAACGTCTTGAGGTCCTACACCTTTACGTGGCTTACCAATCAAATTAATAGCTATTACATCTGGATAAGTAATATCATATGTTCTACACAATAATTGCTTAACAAGTTCAGGTCCGCCCTCGCCAACAGCTATAGTACCTAAGGCACCATATCTAGTATGAGAATCACTACCCAAAATCATTTTACCACAACCAGTCATATTCTCACGCATAAATGTATGAATAACTGCTTGGTGAGGTGGCACAAATATACCGCCATATTTTTTTGCTGCTGATAAACCAAATACGTGGTCATCTTCATTGATTGTTCCACCAACTGCACATAAAGAGTTGTGGCAATTAGTTAGCACATATGGAATTGGGAATTTTTCCAAACCGCTCGCCTTAGCTGTTTGAATAATACCTACATATGTAATATCGTGAGATGCCATTGCATCAAACTTAATTTGTAGCCCTGCACCTTTGCAAGTTTCCCCACCTATATTGTGATTTTTCAAAATATTATAAGAAATAGTACCCTTATAAGCCTCATCAATCATTTTTTCAGTAACACCTTGTGCAACTAAAAAATCACTATCAACAAACTTGCCTTTATATAAGTACTTTTTGCCACTTGTTAATTTTACCATAATTTACTCCTTTATATTAACAACAAATAATTTACTTTTTGATTTTTCAACTCTGCAAATGCAGTTTTATAAAAATTTTATTTTAAGATAAAAACTTAAGCTTACATATATTATTATAAAATAACGCATAATATTTTATTATAATTATAATACTTCTTTTATAATACAATATTTTTTTGATTTTTGCAAGAGTATTTGTAAAAAATACCTAGTTATTGCAAAAAAAAACACTAAAAAAACTTAATTTTAGAAAATTATTCAGTTTATTATTTATTTAAAATGCTATTATTATTTTATATTTAGCTGTAATTCAAAAATTTTTCAAAAATCTATAGTATTTTTATTTAAAATCTGCTATAATACTAATATGGAAAAAAAGTTTAAAGTAAAATTGAATAAAAAAGTTGATATGATGCTATACATTGTTATAGCAATTTGTGCAGTTGGTCTAATATGTGACATTGCCTTTATGTCTTTAGCAATAAAAATAAAAGCAAAGTATGTTGCTTACATTGTAAGCGGAGTATTGCTTTTACTATTGCTTTTTTATATTGCTATTATGAAATTTGGTAGTTATTATACGATTGACGACAATAATTTTGTCACAACTTTATGTTTAATCAAAAAGAAAGTAGAATTTTCTGACATATTAAATATAAGACACGACAAAAATACAAACAAAACTATAATGTATTATCACACTTACCCTAAAAATGGTGATAAATTGGTTGCGATGCAATATATCAATGTATCAAGTGGTGATTTAGATACTATTGTTACCACCTTAAAAGAAAAAAACAATATGATTATTTATGATGTCTTTAATGAGGAAAAAAGCAATGACGAAAATCAATGATTTAATAATCGCAAGTAACAATCAAAACAAAATTAGAGAAATCAAAGAAATATTAGGTGATTTTTTCACCAACATATATTCACTATCCGATAAAAATATCAATGTTGAAATTGAGGAAACTGGCTTAACTTTTGAGGAAAATGCAATAATTAAAGCAAAATATATTGCAGAACTAACTGGAATTACTGCACTAAGTGACGATAGCGGACTAGAAGTAAATGCTTTAGATGGCAAACCAGGTGTTTATTCTGCAAGATACGCTGGTGAAAAAGCTAATACTGAAAATAACAATGCAAAATTATTAAAGGAACTTGAAGGAATTACGGATAGACGTGCTAATTTTACAAGTGTAATAGCAATATGCTACCCTAATGGTAAAATAATCACTGCAAGGGGTACTACATATGGCAGAATTTTAGAAAAACTCGAAGGCAACAACGGCTTTGGCTATGACCCTCTTTTCTTTTCTAATGATTTACAAAAAAGCTTTGGCATAGCAACAAGTGAGGAAAAAAATAAAGTAAGTCATCGTGGTTTAGCACTACAAAAAATGAAAGAATTACTTAGCAAATAAATGAGTTATTATAAATATACCTATTAACCAAATTAACTTAATTAATTTTAAGTTATAATTTTGTAAATATTTTCATTTTAATACTAAAAATAAACATATTAATCTCAATTTTAAAATAAATCACATTAGTTTTAAAACTAAAATAATGCAAATATTATCATATTTTGATTGAATATCATTTAATACTAAAATATTGTTTTTAAAAAAAATAAACAAATCGCACTTAAAAAGTGCGATTTTATTTTAGTTCATATTTTTTATGTCTTTTTAATAATTGAACTACTTATTAATGTAGTAAACTTTTATAATAGTACAATTTATTGTTATTCACTGATTGATATTAATGTCAAATAATTAATAAATAAAAGATATATTTTTATTGTTAATTTAAATAAGCTTAAATTTGCAATAGAATATTTTTCAGTCAACCCAGAGATGTTCCACCTAAGATTTATGCTATATTTTCTGCTTTGATTATTGTTGGAACTGCATTGTTTTCAATACAATCACTATCAATAATAACCTTTTGTATTGTTTTATCTGATGGTATTGAATACATTAAGTCAAGCAAAGTTTTTTCCACAATAGACTTCAAACCTCTTGCACCAGTTTTTAATGCGATAGCCTTTTTAGCAATTGCTTTAATTGCATCATTGGTAAATTCTAACTCAACATTATCTAAATCGAACATTTTCTTGTATTGTTTTAAGATAGCATTTTTAGGCTCAACCAAAATCTTACTTAAAGCTTCTTCGTCTAAGCCATTCAAACCTACAACAACTGGTACTCTACCAACAAATTCTGGTATCAAACCGAATTTAACCAAATCGTCTGGACGCAAATCTGCAATCAAATCACTGTAGTTCTCGTCAGTTTTGGTAATATCACTACCAAAACCTAAAGAAGAAGTATCCTTTCTTTTATCAATAATCTTATCAAGACCAACAAACGCACCACCACAAATAAACAAGATATTTGTAGTATCAATAGGAATTGTCTCTTGTTGTGGGTGTTTTCTGCCACCTTGAGGTGGAACATTAGCAACAGTTGATTCAATTATTTTAAGCAAAGCTTGTTGTACGCCCTCGCCAGAAACATCACGAGTTATTGAAACATTTTCACCTTTTCTTGCGATTTTGTCAATCTCGTCAATGTAAATTATGCCAACCTCTGCTTTTTTAACATCAAACTCTGCAGCTTGAATAAGTTTTAACAAAATATTTTCAACATCTTCACCAACATAGCCAGCTTCTGTTAACGCTGTAGCATCTGCAACTGCAAAAGGAACATTCAAAATATTTGCCAATGTTTTAGCAATTAATGTTTTACCACAACCAGTAGGTCCTAACACTAATACATTGCTCTTTTCCAAACAAACATCACTTTTTTTATTGTTGGCAATTCTTTTGTAATGATTATAAACCGCAACAGACAAAACTTTCTTGGCAGTCTCTTGACCTACAATATACTCGTCAAGTCTGCTTTTTATTTCTTGTGGTGTCAACAAATTAAATATAGCTTTTTCCTCTTGTGTAGAATTAGCCGTTCTTTTTTGAAAAACATCCTCACAATTTTGCACACAGCTATGACAAATAAACACACCATCGGGTGCAGAAACCATTTCACCGACAACACTTTCTGGTTGTCCGCAAAAAGAGCATCTACATTCAAACTCTTTAATCATAAACCTCCTAAATCAAGCCCTTTTCTCATAAATTTTGTCAATTAAACCATATTCCAAGGCTTGCTCTGCACTCATAAAATTATCTCTGTCAGTATCGTGAACTATTGTTTGATAGTCTTTTCCTGTGTTCTTTGCAAGTATTTTGTTCAATTTTTCCTTTATTTTCAAAATTTGTTCTGCGTGTATAGCAATATCAGTTGCTTGACCTTGTGCCCCTCCAAGTGGTTGGTGAATCATAATTTCTGAGTTAGGTAATGAAAATCTCTTTCCTTTAGTACCTGAGCTTAGCAAAAACGCACCCATTGATGCAGCAAGACCAATACAAATTGTGCAAACATCACATTTGATATAATTCATTGTATCATAAATTGCCATACCAGCAGAAACACTGCCACCTGGGCTGTTAATATAAATGTTTATATCTTTTTTTGCATCTTTACCCTCTAAATAGATTAATTGAGCAACAACAATATCAGCAGTTGCATCATTAATTTCACCTGTAATAAAAATTATTCTATCCTCAAGCAGTCTTGAATAAATATCGTAAGACCTTTCTCCTCTGTCAGTTTGTTCCATAACCATAGGTACTAAATTCATACAAAACCTCCTATACCTCAAAACATATGTGAAAAATTAAAATTTAAGCAAATTATTAAGCAAATTTATTATTAGCCATTAAGAAATCAATCATTTTATTCATTATAATATCATTCTCAATATAACTTGCTTGTTCTGGATGCATTGTCTTCTTGAACTCGTCAACAGTTTTATTAGCACCCTTAGCAAAATCTGCAATTTTAGCATCGATTTCAGCTTGCTCAGCCTTAATATTCTCTGCCTTAATGATTGCACCAAAAATAAGTCTCATTTTAACTTGCTTTTGAGCCTCAGCATTGTATCTCAATCTCAATTCATCTCTTGAAGAGTTTGTATATTTATAGTAATCTTCAACTTTCATACCTTGATATGCTATTCTGTACTCAAACTCTTGAATCATATCTTCAATTTGCTCTTCAATCATAGCATCAGGTATTTTGATTTCAGTATTTTCTGCAATTTTATCAAGCAAAGCATTTTCCATATCACGCTTAGCTTTTTCTTCTGCAGTCTTTACAAGTTTTGCCTTAACATCAGCTTTATATTCATCTAAAGTATCAAATTCACTTACATCTTTAGCGAAATCGTCATTTAATTCTGGCAAAACTTTCTTTTTAATCTCGTGCAACTTAACTGCAAATACGGCATCTTTACCAGCTAAATCCTCAGCACCATATCCTTCTGGGAATTTAACATTGATATCTCTTTCCTCACCAATTGCCATACCCTCAACTTGTTCCTCAAATCCAGGGATAAACATACCAGAGCCTAATTCTAAGTTTTGTTTTTCAGCTGTACCACCCTCAAATTTAACGCCATTAACACTACCAGAGTAATCAATAATAACGCTATCAAATTTTTGACAAGCTCTATCAGTAACATTTTCCCAAGCACCAGCTTTATCTTGAGCTTTTGTAATTTCAGCATCTACCATTTCATCAGTTACTTCTACATTTATTTTATCCAATGTCAAGCCTTTATACTCACCCAAAGTAAATTCTGGTGTTACAGTAATAGTAAATGCAACTTTAAGCTCAGTATCAGAGATAGCAACAATATCCACATTTGGTCTTGCAACTGGCTTCAAATCAGCCTCTTTTGTTAGCAATTCAGTATATAAATCTTGCAAAATAATGTCTAATGCATCATCAAAAAATACGCCAATACCATACATTCTTGTGATAACAGACATTGGAGCTTTACCTTTACGAAAACCTTCAATATTAAACTTATGTTTAGTCTTATTATATGCCTCTTTAATAGCATTTTGCCAAGCACTGCTATCAGCTTCAACTACATATTTAATTTCGCTATTTTCTAAAATCTCTTTGTTGTAATTCATTTCAAACTTCTCCTAAAATTTTCTACTAGCATATATATTAACATACTTTATCTTAAATTGCAATAATTTATTACGATTTTGCAAAAATTATTGATATTTATTAAAAAATAAGGTATAATACCCAAAAGGGGTGTTATATGCCAAACGATTTAGTTACACTAAAAGCCTTAAGTGCGGAACTCAATGCCACACTTGCTGGCGGAAAAATTGAAAAAATTTATCAACCCGAAAAGGATGAAATAACCTTATCAATTCGTGCATTCGGACAAAAATATAACCTTGTAGTATCAGCAAACGCTCAAAATCCAAGGATACATTTGACATCAGTTAAAAAGGAAAATCCAATAACCGCACCATCTTTTTGTATGCATTTGAGAAAATATCTTACAAGCAGTATTATTGAAAATATTGACATTCTAGGTGAAGATAGAATCATAAACATAACTATTATATCAAAAACAGAGTTAAAAGATACTATAAAATTACACCTAATTGCAGAAATGATGGGTAGATATTCTAACATTTTGCTATTAAACGACAAAATGATAATATCAGACGCAATCAAACAAGCCTCATTTGACGCCGCAACAAAAAGGTGCGTATTGCCGTCTTGTCAATACAAGTTACCTGAACAATCAAAATTACAACCAAGTGATAAAGACGGAATTATAAACTACTTGAATAGCTATAATGGTGGTGGGCTTGCAAAATTTATTTGTAATGGTATAGGCGGAATAAGCCTTATGACTGCTGAAGAAATAATATGTCATAGCAAAATAGACGAAAGTAAATATCCACTTGACGTGGAAAATCTAACTAATAGTATAGATACTTTTTTTAATATTTTCACAAGCGAATTGTACTCACCTTGTTGCAGTATTGACAAAGACGATAACTGCCTTGATTATTTTGTAACAAGCTATAAAAGTCAGCAGTTATATTATAAAAAATTTGACAACTTATCCTATGCAATTCAAGCATTAACGCTAAAAAAAGACCAAGACGAAAGGCATAGAGAAAAATCAAAACATCTTATAAATGCGATAAAAAAATATCGTAGTCGTAATCAGAAAAAATTGCAAAAAGCCAAAGAAAAATTAACTGAATGCGACAAAATGAATGATTATAAAAAGTATGGAGAACTAATCACGTCTAACTTATACAAGGTTAAAAAAGGCGATACTATTCTACAATGTGTAGATTATTATGACCCAGAAATGAAAACTATTGAGATAGAGTTAAATCCTCAATACTCGCCATCAAAAATCGCACAAGACTATTTTAAAAAGTACAACAAGTTAAAACGCACTCTTGATATTATCATATCACAAATTAAAGAAACTGAGGAAGATTTAAAATATATTGACACAATAGAACAAACCATAAATAATTGCAATCTAACAGCTGACTTATTTCAAATTGAACAAGAATTGTTTGCTATAGGTGCAATTAAAAAAATGAAAACAAAAATGGCTAAGTCTGCAAAGGAAGGCAGTCCAATCATTTATGAGTACAAAGGATATATTATTGCAGTCGGCAAAAATAATTATCAAAATGACAAACTTACATTTAAAACTGCCAATGGTGGTGACATTTGGTTGCACGCTTTAGATTATCACGGCTCACACGTAGTTATTTTTACAGACGGCACTACCCCTCAAGACGATGTGATAACCTTCGCAGGAGAGCTATCTGCATTTTACTCTAACGGAACGGGTTCAGATAAAGTGCCAGTTGATTATACTATGAAAAAATTCGTCAAAAGAAATCCTAACGGCAAGTTAGGTATGGTAACCTATACAAATCAAAAAACTGCTTATGTAAAACCGCTTGAACATTCAGAGTATAAAAAGTAAAAAGATAATAAAATAAATATAACAAGCACTTTAATAAGGTATTTATAAAAAAAACAAAAAAAATGCATAAAAGTTAATAAAAATCATTGACAAACTAATATTTATTTGATATACTACAATAGCGTTAAGGAAAGTTGGCCGAGCGGTTTAAGGCGCTAGTCTTGAAAACTAGTGATGGGTAACACCACCTGGGGTTCGAATCCCTAACTTTCCGCCACCTAAAACCTAAATCGAACATCTCGTTTGGTTTAGGTTATTTTTTAATATTAAGGAGAAAGTGAAAATGCAAATGAAGTTTAATGATTTAATTAAAACTGCTTTTATTGAATATATTAAAAGCCATAATGAGTTTGAAGGTAAAATTACTGAATTTTCTAATCATATTATTGAAGCTGGTGAGGTATTTTATAGTTTACCAGAAAGCATACAAAATGATTTGTTAAAATTTATTTTAAGCGATTTGGCACTTAGTGGTATTAAAGTTGCAATACCATTAAATAATTAATTTCTTAACATTCATCTCGCAAAAGGCTACCCGCTGGAATTGCGGTGTGTTAGGCTGTTACTGCTAAAGGCAAACAAACCCCGACTGACTATCAGTCGGGTTATTGCATTGCCATTATTTGTCTACTAACTCACCAAAAGAATTGTTTCAATAAATTGTATTATAAATTACTAAAAATAAATTAAGTGTAATTTATAGAATATATTTTTTAGACAATATACTTACAATAACTTAGCAACTTATATTACCTTAGTAAGATAGAAATGTTTGACTATTTTAAATATTGCTACTTTTTAGATTTTAATTTAAAAAGTTATTATAAAATTATTGCATTTAAAATATTAATATGTTATACTAACTATGCCAAACAAGTTATATGCCCTAATTAGGAGTGCGGGCTTTTTTTAATTATTTTAAATTATTCGAATGGGTATATCCTGTTTTAAAAACGTTCATATTATGAATTTGGTAAAAAGCAAATTCCAATATGTGGACGTTTTTACCCGCACTGCATATATACTTGTTTGGCGACAGTCGGAGTTTGCGTTTTTCGTGCGTTGACTTCGGTTGACGCATTTTTTATTTTACGGAGGTTTATATGAAAAAATTAGCAAGTTTTCTATTAATATTACTGTTTATGCTCACATTGGCTGGATGTGAGGCTGTTGATTGTGCAACTTGCAATGATACTCAAAAGATTGAATGTAATATATGCGACGGACTAGGTCAGGAAAAATGTGTTGTTTGCAATGGAAGCAGTAAGGTTGATTGTTTTTATTGTGACACCAGTGGAAGAGTTACTTGCTCTATATGTTTAGGTTTAGGTAAAAAAAATTGCACCTCTTGCAATGGTACTGGCTCAATAAAAACTTACGATTCAAAAACTGGCAAATGGACTTATAAAACTTGCACTATATGCTCTGGTAGTGGGAGAAAGTTTTGTACATATTGCGGTGGGATGGGAACTAATAAGTGCACATGTTCATTAGGCAAAAGAAATTGTACTCAATGCACAAGTGGAAAAATTATTTGTGAAAATTGCAATGGAACAGGAAAGCAGAAATGCAAAGATTGTATAAAAAGAACGGAACTTTATTAACAAGGACATTTATATCCAATTTTATACATGAGAATAGAATAGTAAATTTAAATTAGGCGTAGAATATTCGATTTAGGTTTCAACCTTTCCGCCAATAATAAATAATACGAACCCGTTTTAACAAAGTGGTTCGTATTATTTTTTGCTAAATTAAAAATTCAATTTTAAGTCTTAGTATTTATCTATGAAAGCGTGCAAACAGCACTATTCTCGTTTTATTTTATCAAACACGCACCATTACGTTATTACCAGTTGATTATACGGAAAATTGGGACTTGTTTGAACGCCAAAATATGGCACAAAAAATCATTTCAGCAATAAATTTTGTTTCATCTGCTCTTGTGGCTGTGTTAGATAATTCAATTATAGGCTTTGAACTTTTAGGGAATTCTCTTTTTGGAAAAGATATGCAATATATTGATTTAGCTGAACTTTATGTTACTGAACCTTTCCGTAGATGTGGGATAGGTAAAATGCTTTTTGAGCAAATATGTGTTAAGGCTAAACAATTTGGAGCAAAAAAGCTTTACATTTCAGCTCATTCAGCGGAGGAAAGTATAAACAGCAGAATAAAAAATCTATATACAACTATTAAATTACCCGTTGCAACAAACAACGGGTAATTTTTATCATATTTTAATAGTTTATTTTTTTCAAATCCTTAGATAATAAATTATATTAAATTAATAGTTGATATGATAAATATTTTCAATAATATTATATCTTAATTTAAATAAAATTTTTAATTTAGCCATCAAAAAATAGTTTTAAAATACTTTATTCGCATTTTTCTTTAAATCATTATACTTTGCTCTACTCTCAATATCACCAAATAAAGTTGCTTGATTAATACCTAATTTATCAAGTTCGTCAACAATTTTTTGTTTACATTGTTTTGGAATAACAAAACTATATATTTTATATTCATCGTTATTGTTGTACAATTCTGAATTTAGTCCAAATATAGCAAAAAGTCCATTTTGTTTTTGCAATCTATCATTATTTATTAATGGACGAACTATAAACGTACTAAAAATATCTTTTGGATTTGTTCTATAGTTCAAAAAAGCTGTTCGTTCTCTGCTAACTTCAGAAATATATTTTTGAAACACATTAACATTATTAGTTTTTAATTGCTTAATGCAGTCATTATCCAACTTTTGATTATTGTTATCCAGCTGGTGTTCAAGAAATTTTGCCAACATATTTTTTTCTTCATCATCCAATTTAGCAAGGCACGACAACAACAATGCTCTGTCGCTTTCAAAAGATAAAATGTTCTTTTTGCGAGTGGCAATAACAAAAAACTGACCATCTTTTTCATCATGTTGATAACTTATTGTTTTAGTTGAATAATCTGCACTAGCAAACCACAATGCAACTAGTGGATTAGTTGTCAAGTCTAACAATCTAGTCGGATATGTATAATGTTGCATTTTTGCTAATTGACTCAATGCGGATAAGCCAACAAATTCGTTTGGAAAATATGTTAAAGCATCAAAATAAGCCTCTTTTTCATTTGCATTTCTAAATACACTTGGTGTTAAACAAGTTTCATATATTTGCTTTTCTCCCCTGTAAAAGAAATTATAATTATTTTTATCAATTGAACTTTCATATTTATTTAAAAGCTTTAAAATGTTAGTATCACAAATAGGTTCGTTAATTTTTTTTACAATACTTGACCAAGAATTTCTCATACCCAAATTATTTCTCATTGGTTTCTCCTATAAATTCAAAACATTTTTTTTGTTATTGTACAACATCTCATATAAATATTAATATTCATTTTTTTAAGTAACTTTAAATATTTCCTTTGTATCTTTTTCATTGGCGTCTATAAAATCAATTAATAATCTTTCATTTGAATGTTGAGAAATAAAATCAAATATATCTTTATTCAAATTAAATATAGTGTCTTCTTCTATTTTTTCTATATCTGAAACTTTATTATTTTCTAAATCAAAACAAATATAAATAAATTCGTCATCAAATTTCACATTTGATTCAATATAAAATTTACAACTATACTTTTTGTTCTCTACTATCATTTCTTTTACACTTCCGTAAAATTGCATTAAATTTTCCTCCAACTTTGTAAATCTTCCTAATTATTAAATATTTAAATTTAATAATTTTAATATATCATTTATATTTGAATTTGTCAATAGTTAAAAAAAATTCTAGCTTTCACTTTTATTAGAACAAATAATATAGTGCATATTTGACAATTGTATACTTTTTTGATATAATTATTTTGATAAATATCAAATGAAAATATAGAAAAATAGATAATTTTTATTGAAAAAATTATTAAATCAATGAATATGTTGCACATATTGTTGCAAAGTGCCATTGATGTAATGATGACCGTGAATTACAAAACTGGTATATGAAATATTGCTATATATAAAAATTTAATTATTGATAATTTTTTTATAGTAGCGATTTGTTGGTGAAATACTTCCAAATTTTATTAATTACTGATTCCATATTGCAATATATGGTGATTACTCAAAATATACTAGTAAACCTCTAAAAAACTTTATTTATAAAAGTAATAATAGTCACGATATATTTTTTATGATAATTTAAATAAAGCTATTGAAAAACTATATTTTAAAATTCAAAAGCAAACTAGTCTGCTTAAATTTATATTGAATTTAACAAACTATAAACGAACACGATTTAATGAGGTTATTTTGACTATATGAAAAATACAAAATTGTTTATTTTAGCTATATGCACTATATTGGTTTTAGTTTTGTTAAGTTTTATATTATACATATTCATTCTGACACCTAAAGCTGACAAAATAAAAAGCAATGATTTACCAAATAGCTACTTTATATCGCAATTTACTTACATTGATTATCAAGAACATAATGATTGCTCTGCTTACGCAACTGCATATGTTTTGCGATATTTAGGTGAAAATATAAAAGGCACAGAACTTTATTCTCAAATGAAACGGAATTTTTCAATTATGACAGCTCATAGCATTGTAAAAGCTGTCAAAAATCGGGGCTATTCTGCAAAAGCTTATCACGGAAGTATTGATTCATTAAAACAAAGACTCACCCAAGGCACGCCAATAATTTGTTTTATACGCAATCAAAATGATACTCATTATGTTGTAGTAGTTGGTTATGACAATGATTACATTTATATGGTTGATTCTATCAAAAATAATGCCAATGTGGAAGTGACAAATTTATTTAATCGTAAAGAAAGCATAGCTGACTTTGAAATGTTGTGGAACACAAATTTATACTTTGTAAACAATATTTTTATAATTATAAATAATTGCTAAAATACACATTTTACAAAATAATGAATACTATTTAGCTTTTATTCTCAAAATAATACAACTTATAGCGAGGTAGTGTATTGATTATACTTTAAATGAAAATACAAATTAATAAAGCAAGATATTATTAAGTATACGACAAAAAATCCAGTGCAAATTGTTTGTGAAATGATGAAAAAAGATTTTATTAATATTCACGGACCAGAACATCATTTTTTAGATGGTGCAGTGTTTTTAGTCGCATATAACAATGCTGTGGGAAAAATTGATATTGACAAAAGTTTGGATACACTTGAGAAACGTACTATAAATATGCCTGGTGCTATGTGTGCATATTGGGGCGTTTGCGGTGCTGTAGCTTCTGTTGCATCGGCTTTGTCAATAGTACACGGGACTCAACCTTTGAGTACAGATGAATATTATAAACATAATATGGAATATACATCTGTTGTTTTAAACAAAATGAGTAAAATCGGCGGAGCTCGTTGCTGTAAACGCAATGCTTTTCTTTCACTATCATACGCAGTAGAATTTGTAAAAGAAAAATACAATGTTCATATGGAATGTGAAAATCCTCAATGTGATTTTTCCGCAAAAAATGCTCAATGTCTAAATTTAAAATGTCCGTTTTATAAACAACAATGATTAGATATTTTAATTAAGACAGGTGTATGTTCCAATTAATAAACATAATTCTATAAATACTTGTTACAAAAGTTAATAGCTTACAAATACCCTAGGAGATATAACTATTTTATGAATTGGTTTAACTATTACGGTCTCATAATTGTTGCAATTATGATGATACTTAATATCGTTTATGCAATTGTTTTTAAAGACAATAACGATATTAAATATAACAATAAAATAGCAGTAATTTTAGAACAAATAGGTAGATATGCTTGGAATGACGTGGTTGTTAGATAATAAAAATAACATTGTTTGACATAATGGAGCAACAACAGATTTTAATAGCTATATTGGTTTTACAAAAGACAAACAAAAAGGTGTTGCAATTTTAAGCAATCTAAGTCCTAATGAAAAAGTCTCTATGACAATAATTGATGTAAAAATTTTAACTAGTAATGCTACTTTTTAAAAGTTTAAAAGACAAAAGGTATAAATAATATTTTTATAAAAGGATAAAGTACTTATGGATAAATCACAAATTTTGCAATTCATATCTCAACAAAAAACAGCTTTTATTGGTTCTGTAAATGAACAAGGTTACCCAGTTATTAGGGCTATGCTTGCACCTCGCAAAATAGACGGAAATGAAATTTATTTTTCCACAAATACTTCCTCAAACAAAATAAAGCAATATTTGGAAAATAACAAGGCTTGTGTATATTTTTATAAACGTGGCAAATTTAAATATCAAGGTGTTTCAATAATAGGTGAAATGCAAGTTTGTACTGACCAAGCGACAAAAGACGAGATTTGGCGATTTGGTGATAGCTTGTTTTATAAACAAGGCGTAACTGACCCAGATTATTGTGTTTTAAAATTTAAATGTATATCTGCAGAATATTATTGTGATTTTAAAATAGAAAAAATTGAGTTTTAAATTTTGATTTGTTTAAAAAATCAACTTTTATTGTTTTATTAATTTTCAGCTTACTACAATAATGGTTATTATATTTTAAATTATCACTACTCTATTATAAATACATATTACGAACTATAAAAAATTAATGGTTCGTTTTGTTATTATAGTTATAATGATAAAATTTAAATAACTTGATTTTAAACTTTTAAAATGATATAATTAATTTATGAAAAAATTAGACGAAATGACGCTTGAAGAGCTTTGGCAATTATTCCCTATCATCTTAGCCGAACACAATCCAAATTGGAGAATTTGGTACAATGAGGAAATTGTAAATTTAAAAGGAATTTTACATAAAGGCATAGAATATTATCATATAGGCAGTACTGCAATAAAAGAAATTTGGGCAAAACCTATAATAGATATTTTAATTGTTGTAAATGTTAAAAGCGAAATCGCACAAATTGCAAAGCGGTTACAAGATAACGATTATATAATAATGTCACAGAGCAGTAATAGGATATCTCTTAACAAAGGTTATACTCAAAATGGTTTTTCGGAAAAAGTTTTTCATTTGCACATAAGATTAAAAGATGATATTGATGAACTATACTTTTGCAAGTATTTGAATGAGCATTTTGAGGTTGCAAAAGAATATGAAAAATTAAAATTACAACTATGGAAAGAGTTTGAGCATAATAGAGATGGTTACACTACTGCCAAAACGGAATTTATAAAAAAATATACTCTTTTAGCAAAAGAATTTTATTGCACATTTAATTAATAATAATTTAATTTGTTTTATTTTGGCAAATTAACTATAATAAAATTATTGTGTTTATAGATTACCTAATTATATAATTACTATGTACAACTAAATACCAATTATGAGGTGTTATTTAATGAGAAAGAATTTAATTGATAAAGAGGATTTAATTGACATTGAAGAAGATAAGGACTTGTATGATTTCCAACTTGATGATGAATATGATTGGAATACAGACGAAGACTTGGACGCAAAATATGAATTGACAGAAGAGCTTATTTATGGTAGCAAAGAAGCTAAACAAATAGTTAAAGATACATATGCAAATTTTGACTTTGTTTATGGCAAATACTACCCTAATGGCTTAAAAAGTAATTTTGAAAGGTTTATTTTATTGCTTGTTAAAGCATTAATGTTAGTAGGCAGTATTTTTGGTATTGTATTTTGCACCATAATAAATCCATTGTATTTACAAGCAATTCCTTTTTTCGGTATAATTGTAATGGTAGGTATAATCCATTATTTTTTACAAGAGGAAATAAGAGAGGTTTGGTGGTTCAAGTGGAACGGCAAAACAGTAACAATATATAAAATCCTTAACAGAAATGGTAAAAATAATCTAATAGTTTATATCAATAAAAATTATGATTGGATATACAATGTAAATAAGAAAAAATGGAAAGCAAATAGAAAATATAGTTGTATGGACAGCAGACTACTATTTAAATATTTAACTGGTTTTCTTTTTATTGATAAAAAAGATTATGATGAAGTTGAAGTTTATGCTTGCAATAATGATAGTCTTTATGGCGGAAAAACATCTAAATTCAAGTCCTGCTCCTTAACATTAAAAAGAGGTATACCAAAACATATTACCAAGTGGACTAGCAATGTAAGTGAGAGATTTGAATTTTTGGAAGTTAATTCAAACAAGTGTGCTGAAATACCAAAATCTTTTATAGAATTTTGCGAACAAGAAGGAATTGAGTATCCAGAAGAAAACGAACATTTACATTATGTTTAATGGTTAGTCATTAATGAAATTATATGCTAATTAGCCAATCCAATTTTAAATAAACTTTTAAGCATACGGCAATAAAATTCAAAGCTTATGCAAAATTAAAGGTATAATTATAGTAGGAATATATGTACAGATTTATTAATTTAAATAATCATAACGATTACTTAAAAATATTAAACATTTTGGAGCAAAAAACTAAATTTATTGAATATGTTTTGATAGATACAAATAACACTACTCTTGTTGATTTTATACCAGAAAATATTTACTCACAAAAAAAATCTAATGCTTGGTGGGGTACTAGTACTAGCCAGTCTTGTGAGATATATAAAATTATTGCAACTAATAATCTTTTTAGTAAACTTAGAAAGTTTAAAACCTTTTGTATTTTAAACACCACTGAATATGGTGACATCGTGGAAATTACTGATTTTGGAATAAATGATATAGCTTTTTTTGATAATAAAAGCGAACCTTTATTGTCACAACTACTCACGAGGGATACATTAGTTTAAGAAATGATATAGACTTTTAACTTTTTATAACATAACAATTTGATTTTATAAATAAAATAGTTGATTTTCAACTATTTTTTGTGTTTTTGAGATATTATGTATTTGTTTTGGATTTTGTCATTAGTTTAACATTGACAAAAGTTTTTATTTATGGTAAAATATTACCTATGAAACAAAACAAATTCGTACAACTTCAAAATGATAATGTAGCTATTACTTATTTAAGAGCAAGCCACCATTGTTTACAAAAGGAAAAATACATCAAATATTTGATGATATTTTTATCTTTTGGCATTTGTCTTGCTGCTATTTTTAATAGATACTTGCCTCAAATGATGCCAAAAGCAGATAACGCAGAAGCTATTCAACAAATAGTTGCAACCGTTATCAATTTGATTTCTGGTGTAATATTAGTTGTTGGATTGGTGCTTGGTTTTTATGTTTCTCGTATGCATACTGAAGGCACTGTACTGCGTGATAAATACGAATCTTATGTGTTTGGAACACTTAATCCCTCCATACTCAGACCTATTTCTCAAACAATGGTAGAAGAATATGCTAGAAGGACTAAACGTATCCCGGACGAACATTTTAAAAACTTTCTTTATGGTGAAAATGACGACCCAAAAATTGCAACTGCTCAATTTGAATACATTTGTAAAGAAGTTCATTCTGATTATAAGCTTTATCTTTCAATTCAACCATTCTTTTTAACTATTTGGATTGGTTTTTGCGTACTTATAATTTTAATTGCAATTAGTTTTAATGATACTTTTGTTACCACTCTAATCAATATTTTGATACCATCTTTATCTGCAATAACTACGATTGGTAATTCTTGGTATGGCTGTAGACTACAAATGCGACAACTACAAAATTTGATTAACATTACAGACCAAATTAATAAATTGTCTGAAAGCAAAAAAATGCAATATATTACTGACGAAAAAAATATGCGAATGCTCGCAGATGGTCTTTTTAATTATCGTTCAAGTGCGTTTGTAATTCCAAATTTTCTTGAAAAAAGATTTACTAAACACTCCAACCTTGAAAAGAAAGCAAATGCTAGTGTAAAAGTAAATTCAAATGAAAATATGCTAGTTAAAAATAATTCAGCTAAAAAGCCTAACAATTATAGCAATTCAAACAAAACTACTCAAACAAAAACAACCAACCAAAATAAACAAGTTACAAATGGCAAGCAAAACAGCCAAGTTAAAGTAACTAACCAAAATAAAAGTAGCAATCAAAACAAACCTAAAACTATTGTAAACAAACCTTTGAATCAAATTCCTAAGCACCCTACTACTGCAAAAAGTCAAATTGTTCAAAAGCCAAAGAATTACAATAACCAACAAGCAAAAAAGACTAACCCAACGAAAGTTACAACTTACAAGAGTAAATAAAAAGTGAATTAATAACACTAAATCATTTTAAAAGCCACTAGTAATCTAGTAGCTTTATTTTGATTAATATTAAATAATTAGTTAATTAAAACAAGAATGATAAAAAATTACTCAAGCATAATTTCTTTTATTGTTGCTATGTTAGATTTGTACAAATAATAAGCAAATGTTAACGCATATAAGATAATAAAACTAGCTAATGTTATAAAGAATATTTTAACATTAAAAGTATACTCTGGCACATTTTCAACATCTTTAAAAATCAAGTTTAACATAAAATATAGCAAGCCGAATTGGTATATTGTTCCAATCAAAAAGCCTAAAAGCAAAAATATGATATATATTGCAAATATTGAAATAAAACATTCTTTATGCGTATAACCCATTGCTTTCATTAACGCTATATTTTTTGTATTGTTTTTTACAAGTGATGTCATTGCCATAAGCATTGAAATAATTGCAAGAACTATACCAATACCCAAAATCAACACACCCATTGTTCCAGACATTAAGTCCTCCATAGAAGCTCCCATTTGAACCATTGCTGAGAAACAAAAAGCGGAAAAAGCTACAAAAAATGCCAAAGATTTTTTGTTTTTTAGTGTTGCAAAACACATATCAAGTAAAAAAGGTCTTTCTTTCAAATTTTTACTATTTTTTGCTTTCCTTGATTTAGTAAGTTCACCTTTCATAAGTAACAATGCAGGTTTACGTAAAACAATTATTGCATAAACATAAGCTATTAATGAAAAACTGATAGTAGGAATTATTACCAAGCAAATGAGCAAGGTTGGATGGAATGCTGGAGTTACATTAGGCAAGCTATCAATAGTCAAATCTTTATAAATGTTTGACATTGACGCCCAACCAACGCTAAAGCCTACAATACAGCCTAGAAACACACTTAAACCAAAAGTAAAAAAGCTTAATGCTATCCTATAATTGGAATAACCAATTGCTTTGAATGTTCCGAGTGTTTTACAATTCTTATCAATATACAATTTTATGTAAAACAGCATCATTATTATTACTATTATGGAAAGAAAACCACCAGTTACTGAGCAAGTAAATTTTGCAGTAGAAAGTTGAGCTGTGTAAAGTGGCATTATTTCACTGCTAATACTATCTTTTAATGGCAAAACATCTATGTAATAATTTAAAAAGAAAGTACAAACAAACACTGCACAAAAGCAAACTATTGATACACCAATTAATTTAAAACAATCTTTTATTGAAACTATCATTTTACCACCCTATTTCATAAGCAGTTTTTTGTTTTGAATTATTGATAATCTCAACTATTTTTCCGCTATTTATTTTAATTATTCTTTCTGCCATTTCTGCAATATTATTGTTATGAGTTACCATAATCATAGTAAAGTTTTGTTTAACTTTTTCTTGCATAATGTAATTTAAAACTTCACGTCCAGTATTTTCGTCCAATGCACCAGTTGGCTCATCTAAAAATAGTATTTTAGGTTGTTTTGCAAGTGCTCTTGCAATGCACACTCTTTGTTGCTCACCACCAGATAGTTCAGTTGGCATTGACTTTGTTTTACTTTCCAAACCTAATGAGTTTATAATTGTTTTAAATTCAGAATTTTTTGCAAGGCTTGCCCCCATTTTAACATTGTTTTCAACATTTAAATGTGAAAGCAAGTAGTATTGTTGGAATATAAAGCCAATATTATCCTTTCTAAATTTAGTTAATTCTGCCTCTGTTTTATCCAATAAATTAATTCCATCTACAATAACACTGCCACTATCTGCTTTTTCAAGCCCAGATAAAATGTTCATTAATGTTGACTTACCTGAACCAGATGCACCAAGTATAACTACAAATTCATTATCCTTGATATAAAGTGATACATCTTTAAGTACTTGCACTTTACCATTGTTATAAGACTTGCTTATATTCTCAGCTTTTATCATTTTTTCACCTCATACATTATTAAACTCCTACAAACTAGATTTAATCTATCTGATATTTCCTCGTCAGTTAATTCACACATTTTATTAACAATTAATGTTGCTATTCCGTGGCTGAATATCCACATATCAAGATACAACTCTTTTGCAAATTCCTTTGATACCATATAATGCTCCGTTATTGAATTTAATACTTCTTCATAACTATCCTCAATAATCCCTAAAATATTATTAGTACTTGGATTATTATCAATTTGTTTCATAAATAATATTTTAAATAAATTAGGATGTTCTTTCGCAAACTTAATATATGCTATACCTACACCTCTAAAAGCGATTTCCTCTTGCAAACCAATTTTAACATAGCTTTGATAAAGGTCATTTGCAAACTGGTTTACACCACAAATCACATCGTCCATACTATCAAATGTAGTAAATATAGGTCTTGAGGAACATCCAAGCCACTCACCTAGCGACCTTGCTGTTAAAAATTCTATACCTTGACTTTCCACAATATCAATTGCTTTTAAAATAATTTCCTCTTTATTAAACTTTGCATTTCTTGGCATACTTACCTCATAAAAAAATACTAAAACATATGTTTTACAACATCTGTTTTAATATTAACACAATAATATTTAATTGTCAATATAAATTATCAAATATCTTGAAAATTTTGACAAATTACACAATTTGTGATATAATTTTATTATGAAAACTATTGAAAAAACACTTGAATATTATGAGTTAATAATGACTCTTGATAACTTAAACACAACTGAATACACATTGCCTAAAGGTTATAAAATTGAGTTTTGGAATGATAACAATTGTATAAACGACTGGATAAAAATACATTTGGAAACGGGAGAATTTGCCTCACTAAAAGAAGCAGAGGATATTTTTCATATGTATTATGACAGATTATATAATGAACTAACTAAACATTGCTTTTTTATAACTGATTCTAAAGGTACTAAAATTGCAACAGCAACTATATCACCTATTGAGGAAAATGGCTATAATTGTGCTATAGATTGGCTTGGAATAAGTGTAAATTATCAAGGCAAAGGGCTTGGCAAAGCTTTGCTTTCAAAAACAATAGCACTTGCAAAAGAATTAGGCTATGACAAATTATTATTGCACACTCAAACACATACTTGGCTTGCAGTAAAACTATATTTAGACTTTGGTTTTAAACCATTTAATATAGATGAGAAAAAAGGTTGGCAAATTTTAAAAACTTTAACTAATCATAAGGCATTAGATAGTTTCACTAAATTAAATTATAATGAATTATTTGATATTAAGATAATAAATATTAAAAATGAGTTATCAAAAATTTACAACACTTTTCACTATAGTGTTTGGTATATTGACGGACGCAATGATGTTTTTGTAAATGCAGAAAATAAATTTTATCACTATAAATTTTTTGACAATGGCAAAACATTAAAGCTAGTAAAATAATAACCTAACAGCTTTAACAAAAACAACAAAAAGGCAAATAATTTTGCCTTTTTGTTTGTATAATTTCATTTATTATTGATATTATAAAATCAAGCTGTCCTTTTGTATCAAGCTTTTGCAAAACAATAGTTTTATATTATACACATATTAAAAAAAATATAAAAACTTTTCTTTTTGTTGACATATTGGTTTTAATAAATATAAATTTTTAAATTTCAATAATCAATTTATTAAAGCTCAATATTCTCTGCAATTTTTCTTAAAAACTCTTTTGTCTCACATTTAGTTACTTTTACGGCATCATTTTTGAATATTAATGCTAAGTCACCTGTCATAAAACCAGACTCAATAGTTTTAATACTTGCTTTTTCAACACTATCAGCAAAAGCAATTAAGTCTTTATTATTATCTAGTTGACCACGTTTTCTAAATGCACCAGTCCAAGCAAAAATTGTTGCAATAGGATTTGTTGAAGTACTTTCACCTTTTTGATATTTGTAATAGTGTCTTGTAACAGTTCCGTGTGCTGCTTCAAATTCCATTACGCCGTCTGGAGCAACCAAAACACTTGTCATCATTGCCAAACTACCAAAAGCAGTTGCAACCATATCTGACATAACATCACCATCGTAGTTTTTACAAGCCCATATAAATCCACCATTGCTACGAACCACTCTTGCAACAGCATCATCAATCAATGTATAAAAATACTCTATGCCAGCTTTTTCAAATTTTTCTTTGTAATCGGCCTCATATACTTCGTTGAAAATATCTTTAAATCTATGGTCATAAATTTTACTAATTGTATCCTTAGAAGAAAACCATACATCTTGTTTAGTTTCCAAAGCAAAGTTGAAACAAGACCTTGCAAAACTTTCAATAGAATTGTCTGTATTGTGCATACCCATACAAATTCCATTTGTTTTAGAGTAATCAAAAATCTCAATCTCTCTCTTTCCGTCTTTATCCTCAATTACAAGTTTTGCAGTACCACCCTTTGCAACTTTAGCCTCAACATTTTTATAAATATCACCATATGCGTGACGTGCTATAGTGATTGGTTTAGTCCAAGTAGGAATATATGGAGTAATTCCATTTACAACTATAGGTGTTCTAAATACAGTACCATCAAGGATAGCTCTTATAGTACCATTTGGTGATTTCCACATTTGCTTCAAGTTGTACTCGCTCATTCTTTGAGTGTTTGGAGTTATTGTAGCACACTTTACACCAACACCATATTTTTTAATGGCATATGATGCATCAATAGTAACTTGGTCATTTGTTTTATCTCTTTCAACCAAACCCAAATCATAAAATTCTGTTTTTAAATCCACAAATGGCTCAATTAGAATTTCCTTAATCCAGTCCCAAATAAGTCTGGTCATCTCATCACCTTGCATTTCAACTATAGGTGTAGTCATTTTGATTTTATTCATAAGTAATTTCCTTCCTTGCTTAATGATTTACAATTTAGTATAATATCTATAATTTTATTTACAAAATACCAAAACCAAAAGCGGTGCAAACAGCAAATTGGCAAAAGTAAAGTACAATCTTAGATATTAATATTGTTATTATATATCATTTATGGAATTTTTGCAATAGTTTAGGCGAACTATTTTCACTTAAAGTTAATAAACTACTATCAAATCTCTTAATTAAAGCAAAATTTTCTTTATAACGTCTTATGCCCTCGGTAATCAACATATCTGTTAAATCCATTAAGTCAAGTCCGCCATTTGCAAACAAATAATATGCTAGTGAACCAGGGATAGTATTTATCTCATTCAAATATAACTCATTGTAAACACTATCATATAAATAGTCAATTCTAACCACACCAAAAAGCCCTAGTTGTTCATATACTAACTTAGTGGTTTTTACAATCATTTTACGCAAATCAGTTGGAATCTCAAATTTACCTTGTTTTGCTTTGCCGTCAAAAATTAAATATTTGTCACCAAAGTCCAAAATCTCTTTACTGCGAACTGGAATGTCAACATCGCTAATTAAAATCTCACCATTGCTCAAAATTGCAGCACAATTAAATTCAATCAAGTTGTCAACCTTTTGTTCAATCAAAGCATACTTGTCATACCTTAAAGCGTTTTGAATCGCTTTGTAAATTTGCTTGCTATCACTAACCGCTTGCACACCTACAGACGAACCCAAGCTATTAGGTTTAACAACCACATTGCAATTAAATTCCTCAAAGATTTTTCCAACTTGCTCTTCAGTAACCTTATCGTCTATTATTTTGTAATTAACATTTTTAACCCCGATTTTCGTCATATTTTCGTGAGTTAAAGTCTTATCCATACATATAGCAGACCTTGCAATGTCGGTACTTGTATAAGGTATTCCAAATGTTTCAAGCACACCTTGCAAACCTCCATTTTCACCCACACCACCGTGCATACATAGTAATGCAACATCTATATTAATTACTTTTTCTTTAAACTTGCTTTTAGCGTAAACAAATCGCTTATTGGAAATATAAATTTCCTTAAAATCTGACTTATTAAATTTAGTATATGTACTAACACTTAACGCTTTCCTACTTTCTACTACCCAAAACTTATTATCCCTTACATAAACTGCAATACCATCATATTTGCTGGCATCTAAAGACGACAACGCACCGATGCCAGTAATTACGCTAATGTCGGACTCTACACTGTCACCACCAAAAAAAACAGCAACTTTAATCATATCTACCTCCTAATAATTATCTGGCAAATCGTTTAACAATAACAATACATCGCCAGCACGTAAAGTTTCTTTAAAAGCGGTTTGTGCATCTCTTAAATTTTTATACATAATTATTCTAGTCGGATTATAACCACTATCCTCTAGTCCCTTTTTAATTTTTTCACCAAGCTTACCAACTAATATCGTAATATCCGCCACACTAGATATTTTAACTCCTAAATTGTAATTTATTTCGTCCTCTTGATTACCAGCTTCTACAATGCCTTGGCACAAAACAACTTTTCTGCTATCAAACATTGATAAAGTATCTAAAGCAACCTTAGTTCCTACCTCGTTAGCATTGTAACTATCATCAATTATAGTAATTCCGTTTGCCTTAATTACCTCAAGCCTATGTGGTGTAAATTCAAGCTTTTCAATACCATATGAAATGCTATCAATATCCATACCTAGGCTTACTGCTACAGCTACTGCAAGTAATATATTCTCTAAATTATGTCTTCCGATTAGTTTAGTTCTAACACTTCTAACATTGTCTCCAATCTTTAAATCAAACACTGTTCCATCAGAAGTTGTGACTAAATTTTCCGCACAAATGTTCCCCCTATCAATATTGATTAAAACTTTGTTTGGAATACTACACCTTTCATACATATTTTTTGAGCGTGCATTTTCACCATTAAACACTGCTAAACCATTACTATCAAGTGCCTCAATTAACTCGTATTTGCCTCTCATTACATCCTCAACACTTCCAAATGTTTGCAAATGTTGACCTGCAATTCCAGTAATAACACCAACTTGTGGCTTTAATGCTTTAGCTATTTTTGCAACATCACCCAATCGCCTTGCACCTATTTCCATAATAAAAACTTGTGTGTCTTTTTTAATTTCGTTTACACTTTTTGCAAGTCCCATTGGTGTGTTATAGCTAAATGGAGATTGCACAACATTAAACGATTCACTTAATATTGTAGCCATAATATTTTTAACAGAAGTCTTACCATATGAACCAGTAATACCGATTTTCATAAGATTATTGTACTCGTCAAGCTTTTTAACCGCACAATTAAAATATTTGTTTTGAATACTTTTTTCTAGTGGACTTATCAATAAAAACACTAATCTAACTACTAGCGGAGTCAACAACAAGTTAATCCATACAAAGTAAAATATGCTCATATTAACTTTAAAAGATAGATAATAAATACCCGCAAAAAATCCTAGAGTTATAATTGTAAACAAAACAAAATAACGCATAATTCTAGCAGTAATTACAAGTGGCGTTTTTGATTTTTTAATTAAGTCAAATATGCAATAAATTAATATTGGCAAGGCAAACGCAAGCAACATAGCATACCATAAATTAATTTTAAAAATTGATAAAACTATGCAAATTACCTCGCCTATTAAAATTGACATATAAAGCCCAATTTGATATGTCATTTCTGCCCCATAAAAACCTAAAGTATAACTTTGTAGTTGTATTATATTCACATTTCGCACTGCAACTAAAATGAGTAGCAATGCCAGCACAAAACAAATAACAATTTGCATAAAAAAACCTCCCTTTACTTTCCGCAAAAACTTCTCAAACAATTATAAAAAGTATCTTTTGATTGTAAATAGCTAAAATGTCCGCAATTTTCTATTACAACCAATCGTGAGTCTTTTATTTTTTTATTGAATGTTTTTGCAAACTCTAAAGGAGTTTCTTTATCCTCACTTCCCCAAAAAATTAATGTGGGGATATTTATTTTTGTTATTTCTTTATTTTGATAATGATTTACAATATTTATAAATGTCTGTTTCATTACTGGTGATAATGTCTTATAGTCTTGTGAACCATACTTCTCAATATTTAACTTAAGCTTCTTTTTTATTTTATATGTATAAACTTTTATATAGTACTTAATTCCTCTTTTAGGTTTAAGTCCTGCACTATCTACCAATACCAATTTATCACAACAATTATTTACTGCAAGTTTAATAGCTACTCTGCCACCAAATGAATGTCCTACAACGATTATTTCATTTGCTGTCTGCATTTTGATAACTTGCCTTACATATTCATAATAATCAAAAATTGTGAGCGGTTTTTCTGGCTCGCTCTCAAAAAAAGATATAAGTAAACACTTATATCTATCATCAAGCATTTGTGCAACCTCGGCAAAACTTTCAAAGCCTCCACCAAAGCCGTGCAAAAATACTATCAATTTATCACCTGTACCAAATACCTTATAATTAATACTACACACCCCCAAAAGCGTAAATCAACGCATCTTCACCATCCTTGTAGTATTTTTTGCGTACAGATATTTTTTCAAATCCGCATTTTTCGTAAAGTTTAATTGCTTTTATATTGCTTACTCGCACTTCCAAAAACAATTTTTCTATATCATTAATTTTTGCTACTTTGATTAATTCCTTAACCAGTTCAGTTCCATATCCTTTGCCTTGCTCATTTGGTATGACTGCAACATTTGTAATATCTCCACTAGGATATAACCCAGCATAACCAACTACCTTATTGTCAATCTCCGCCACTACCATAATGCAACCATTTTCAATTGAAGAAATTATCATATTTTCAGACCAAGGAGTGGAAAAGCACCGATTTTCGACCGCTTTTATACCATTGATATCATTTAATGTAGCCATTCTTAACATTCCAATTCCCTCTCAGCTTGAGACTTTTTCAAGTATAACGGAATGAACATATCTACATATTCTTTGCCATTTATTTTAGATAACACACAATCTATAATTTTTTGAATATTTCTATCACCATTCCACAAAATCACCTCGCCATCAAATGAGGATAATTCCGATTTTGTGTAATTGGCAAGCTGAATTTGCTTACCATTTTCATACTCACCCACATAGTAATTATCGTGTCTGCAATCTAGTGCAACTAAAATATTGTTAGTAATATTATATGCAATACTTTCAAAAGTGTTAATAGCAATTCTATTTGCATTTGTTGCAAAAGCTATACCATTACAAGTTGTAACACCAAGCCTTATCCCCGTAAACGAACCAGGTCCAACTACACAAACTACATTTTGCAAATCCTTTATTGTACCCCCAGCCTTAGTAATCACTTCATCAATCGCTGGCAGTAACATACTATTATGTTTTTTATTGCCATTACTTGTCTTTATAAAAGATTTTCCGTTTGTGTAATACATAACAAACAATTCATTTTGACAGCTATCTACCAACAAAAAATTCATTTGATACCTTCCTCAATCACAAATTTCCTCAAATTATCACCTAATTTTTCAATATTGATTGTAATTATCTTTTTATCGTCTGGAAACTCTGTAAACTTGTTCCACTCAATCACAGCAATTCCATCTTCATACAGATTATCACTGATACCAAGCTCCCAAAGCTCATCCTCACTTTCTACTCTATACATATCATAATGTGACAATTTATATTTTGCATTGTACTCTTTCATAAACGCAAAAGTCGGACTAGTGACTATATCACTAACCCCAAGTTCCGCAAATAGTGCTTTTGTGAAAGTAGTTTTACCCGCACCTAAATCACCATTAAGCAAAATAATTTCCTTACCTTGCAAACTTTCCGCAATTTGTTTTGCTAATTTTTTTGTATCGTCTACGCTGTTTGATATGTATTCCATATCGCTATTATATAACTTTTTTTAATTAATTGCAATAAAATAGTTGCAATTTGTAATATAATATTGTATACTTATATTGTAAATATAATTAATGTTAATAATTACAAATTGTTAATTTTAGTTAGTTTACTTAACTGAAAACTTTGGGGCGAGGTGTAATTCCTCACCGGTGGTATAGCCCACGACCATTGCTTGCAATGCTGAATAGGTGCAATTCCTATGCCGACAGTATAGTCTGGATGAGAAAAGTTTTAAACTCAAGTGCAAATACTGATTTGTTCATTTTTGTTGTAATAATAGTTATTTAAATTATTAATTATTTGTCAAATTTGTTATAAATTATTGTTAGCATCTTGAAAAAGTTCTTATTTCATACCCAAAGTGCGGTATGATTTTTTCTTTTGGAGGACTTTTTTTATGAATGTAGCAAAAATTTTTAACACAAGAAAAATCACTGGTATGGCTATACTTTCCGCACTTGCGATTGTGTTACTCTACATACCAGTATTAAGATTTTCTATCTTCCCTATGGCACCATTTTTGGAATATGATGCTTGTGACATTCCGATAATGTTTGCAACATTTAGTTACGGACCTATTTCTGGACTAATTGTGACATTTATTGTTAGTGTTATACAAGGCTTAACAATATCATCACAAAGTAGCTTTTATGGAATATTGATGCATATTCTTGCAACAGGCTCATTTACTTTAAGTGCAGGATTTTTATTTGCTTTTTTAAAGCATAAAAAATTTAATCAAATTGCTTCTCTTGCGATTTCAACAGTTGTGGGTTCAATTTGTTGGTTAGTTGTTATGATTCTTGCAAATATGGCAATCACTCCTTTATTTATGAAAGTTCCTTTTTCTGAACTTATGAAAATAATGCTACCAGCAATAATTCCTTTCAACTTAATAAAAGCAAGTGTAAATGGAACTATTGGTGCTATCCTTTATATCCCCTTACACAAAAGTGTTTCAAGATACCTTGATAAACAAGTTGTTACAGAGGCAGACCTTGCTATGCTACCACCCGTTTATCAAGCTAACGAAAATAACGCTACTCAAGATAATTCCGAAAGTAATGTTGTTTTAGATAGCTCTCAAAACAACGCTTCTATAGATAGCATTGACTTAGATAACAAATCAAATGACGACAATTCAATTTAGGAATAAATATCAACAACTTAACCACCATTAATTTGGTGGTTATTTTTATAAAATACTTGACATTTTATAATAACTATTATATAATTACAAATGTTATATAACGAGTGTAATATTAAAGAGGAATTATGCCAAAGCAAATAATTGACAAAGAGAAAATCTTAAAAGTTGCATTTCAAATGGTAAAAGCAAATGGCTTTGAAGCCGTTAATGCTCGCAGTGTTGCAAAAAAAATTGGTTGTTCAGTGCAACCTATATATAGCTATTTTACAAATATGGAAAGCTTAAAACAAGAAATTAATATGCAAGCAATGAATTTTTATAATGAATTTATATATTCTCGTGCTGATTACAATAATATTTTAGAAAGTATGGCAAATGCAAATGTAGCTTTTGCTAAATACGAAACTAACCTTTTCAAATTGTTATTTTTTCAAAAATTAAACGGACTAAATAGCTTTAATGATATTTATGAATGGATTGGTGATAAAGAAGCGACTAGACAGCTTGCCACAAAACTTGGTCTTTCTGAGCAAAAAATTAAAGAAGTATACATTATGCTTATAGTATTCACTCACGGCGTAGCTACTATGATAGCAACTGGCGGAGCAAACATATCAGATGAGGAAATTGCAAGTTTTTTAAAGCAAGGATACAATGCCTTTCTTAAACCATAAAATTGTATGTTTTTAATATAAAATAAAATTAAAGCGAAATATATTTTTCTAATGAAATCTGCACATATAGATATAATACAAAATAATTTTTTAGTAATTAATGATAAAAATTCTAAATTTTAAAATACAAGTTACTATTTATCATAAGTACTTATTATTTAAATTAACTTAAGTTAATGCAAAATGTGGGTTCACCACTCTTTGCGATAGATTTTGATAATAAAAAAATATTGGAGGGGTATTATGAATACACAATTAATTTTAAATTACCTAAACAATTTAAGCAAAAATAACAACAGAGAATGGTTCGCTGAAAACAAACGTGAACGACAAGAGGCTACAGCTCAATTTGAAGAGTTATTGCAAGAACTTATTTACTCTATTGGCACTTTTGACAAGAGTATTTTGCATAACGTACCTAAAGAGCTAACATTCAAACAAGTACGTGATACAAGATTTAGCAATGACAAATCACCATATAATCCAACTTTTAGAGCTCACATTTCTTCAATGGGCAAATTACCTATCCCAGTTGGTTACTACATTATGATTAAACCAAATGGTGGAACATTTTTAGGCGGAGGCTTATTTGCAGATATGTTTAACGATGCAACTAAAATGATTCGTGATTACATATCTGAACATCCAACCGAACTTGATAATATTATAAATGACGAAAACTTTAAAAAATATTTTGTTGTTAAAGGCAATGCATTAAAAAATGTACCAAATGGCTATGATAAAGAACATCCTCAAGCTGAATTTTTAAAATTCAAATCTTGGTACTTGGAATATTTTATTTCTGATGACGAACTTTTAGATGCAAAAGCTTTTATCGCAAAAGCAACAGATATTTTTAAAGCTATGAAACCTTTCAATGATTATTTGAATGTTGCCCTTAAAGACTTTAAAATGCCTACACGTGGTTAATAACTGATTTAACATAATAAAGCAAGTACAAAATGTATTTATTTTAATATTTTAACTTATAGTATAAATACTTAAAAAAACAAGATTATTAAATTAGAATGTTAAATTTTAACATAATTTTTATTATCGGAAGCTGTAGTAAATAGCCCGTAAGACTATTTTACATAAGTGATTGTTTATTCGAATTGTGTCAGCTTGATTTATTCATTAAAAAGCGTTAGCTTTTATTAAATTTGAGTACTCTCAAATTTAACGACACATAGCTTTTAATTTTATATAATCTTAATATTATTAACCACTGCCCTTAAACAAAGTAAATATTGAAAGTGAATACAAATTTAATCTTTTTAATAATTACTTGACAAAAAAATTTGTTTATATTATACTAATATCATCATATCAAACGATATGATGATATTAGTTTTTTATTCTCACAAAGCGTTAAAACCCTAAAATGCTACTGTGGCTCAGGCGGTAGAGCACGTCCTTGGTAAGGACGAGGTCACGGGTTCAAGTCCCGTCAGTAGCTCCAACGGAAAAGTCTGTACTTTTAGACAATCAGATATGCTAATCACATATCTGCTTTGTCATTTTCAGACGGTTTTTCCTCTTATCCCACAAAGTCTTTTTATAAAAAGCCTCTGCGGGAACCCTATTTTTATTCCGTAATGACGGAGTCATCGAAATAATGCGATACTCGCAAGGCTCTTTATTCTGTAATAACAATATTACTAAAAAAGTAATATTTTCACAAAACGCTTTTACTTGTTCATCTCTACTATTAACTTGTTCATAAATGGTTAATTACTTGCTATCATAATTGTGGCAATAATGTATGCTTTTGATATTTATCTCTTAACTTTTACTTTTAACAATAAAGCAATTACAGCACAAAGCAAGATAAAAATGCCAAATAATACAGGTAAATGCCAAACTTGAAAATTCGTCATAGCCTTAAATGCGATTGTGGCTGGGAATGCATATGCAATATATTGCATAAACTGCGGTAACATTTCTGCGGAAAACATAATGCCTGATATCATTGTAGACGGCAAGAATATTGCCATCGCAATCATTGTCAACTTTGCTTGTTGCTTGAATAAAAGTCCAAAGACACACCCCAAAGCAAGAGTTACTGCAAGTATACATACAAGCGATAAAAAATACCATAACAAATTAGACGGCAAATTTGCTTTAAAAATTAAAGTTGAAAGAGCAAATACAATAATACAACAAATAAGCGTATGTATAAAAGAGGAAATAAACTGCGATATTACGCCAAACCATATAGGTGCACCATTTGCCTTATATACCTTTTTAACATCTGTACCATATATTTCCGCAACAGCTGGTGGCAAGCCAAATAAAGCACTCATTATTATTGTAAATATTGTCATTGATGAAGTAAGCGTTTTTGTAGCATTTGTATCAATAGATGTAAAAATTCCCCCCATAAATAGAAAAAAAATAAGCGGTACAAGGTAGCAAACAATAAGCATACCTTTATTGCGTATATCAAATTTAAATTGTAAACCTATACCATATAAAAAAGCTTTCATTTTTCCTCACCTCTCACAATATTTATAAAGTTTTGTTCAAGCGATACTCTGTCCGTTTGAATTTCGGAAATTGATATTCCTTTTTGTTCATATTCCGACAATACCATAAACAAAGTTTCTGTTATATTTTCTGTTTCGTAATCTTTTTGCCCATCATCAGTTTTTATATGTATAATGTGTCTTTTCCCACCCATAGAGGTAAATTCGTCAATCGTTCCAATAAAAGCGATACTTCCCTCTTTTAAAACTGCTACTCTATCACATAAATCTTCTACTTCCGCCATATCGTGACTTGCAAGAATTATTGTTTTACCTTGCGATTTTAATTCACGTATTTGATTATGTAATGATACACGCCCCTCAACATCAAGCCCCGCTGTTTGCTCGTCAAGGAAAATAATGTCGGGGTTGCCGATAAGAGCTAGTGCAAGGTGTAATCGGCGTTTTTGTCCTGTTGATAAATCGGAATATCTCTTTTTGGAAAATTCGGGAATTCCAAGAGAATTAAGCATTTCTTTATCAGCTACTGTTTTATGCCAATTTGCAAAAAGTTTAACAGCTTCCATAGGTTTAATATAGGCTTGCAAAGCTGAAGATTGCAATTGAATACCAACTTTACCATTCACTTTTATGCTCCCACTATCGTAAGTGCGTAAGCCCTCAATACACTCTAGAATTGTAGTTTTCCCAGCACCATTAACACCAAGTAGAGCAAAAATTTCACCATTATAAACAGATAAATTTATACCTTTTAATACAATATTTGTGCCATAACTTTTTCTTAAGTCTTTAATTTCGATTACACTTTTCATTTTTTACCTCAAATGGGTTTATTCCCAAATTATTAAAATAAACGCCTAATGCTGGTTCAATAAAACTAAACATATGGTTGTATTCGCTACCATTGGCTTGCAAATTTACTGAATTCATTAACTGCGACAACATACTCATATCACCGCCAAAGAACTCTGTTATAAGTTGCCAAAATTCTTTTGCAATATTCTGTCCTTGTTCACTGTCTGGCATAATATTACTTTTTATAGCACAATCGATTTTCTCTAAAATCATATTAAATTTACTTATAAAAATAGGAGCATTTTGTTTATTAAAATGCTTATGGCAATAATCTAGTATATTGTTATCAAAATACTTTATTGAACGATAATATTTGTTTCCCATTTGTAGATTGATAATAATATCAGCATATTTTTTAAAATCAACGACTTGCATTTGCATAATTTCTGCTTTTAACAATTCAATTACTTGCAACGATTGCGAAAGTGCGTTTATGCGTTCTTTGATAACAATGCTTTGTTCAGTTAATGTGTCTACTGCTTTTTGAGGTGTATCTATAGAAGTAAAATTATTTTTTATCTCATTAATTGAAAAACCTAGAGATTTAAGTGTAAGTATTTGATGCAACTTGATAATGTCTTTATCACTATATAAACGCCGTCCGCCCTCACTAATACAAGATGGACTAAATAGCCCCTCTTTGTCATAATACTGCAATGCTCTAACTGTCAGCCCCATTTTCTTTGCTACTTCACCTACTGTCATATACCCTTGCGGAATTGCTTTGTATTTTTCCATAATATTCCCCTCACAAATATTGTTATTATATATATTATAATTCATTACGTGACGTAACAAGCAAGCTTTTTAAATAATTTTCATTAAATATTTGTTTATAAAATTTAACTTGAATTTCAGAATTAGTGATAAATTCTATGTATACAATTATTTATTAGACCAAAGCAAGATTATAATTGTGTAAAAAGTTTCAGTCAAATTAATATTAAAGCATATTGACTAAAATTTTTCACAACTAATTAATAAGTATAATAGTCTTAATGTTAGATTCTTGTAAAATTATAAGCAATATAATAGCACCTAAAACAAAAGCTTTAGATGCTATTATACTTATATATAGTTTTTATTAATTGACATTTTAATTAATAATCATTACCATCAAATTCTATGTCATATAGGTCAGTCCAATTGTATTCATCTGAAAAAGTTTCATTATTAATATATTCTAATATGATACTAAATGCATCTTCACGGCTTATAAAGCAACAAACTGGTACCATCATAGGTTCACCACCAACATTGTGTTCAATTACTTCAGTGTCTTCATTTTCATCATAAGGAACTAGATAGTCAGGGTGACGCATAATGAAAAAGCCATAAGGCTCTTCATAAAACATTATAAGTGTTTCATCACTGCCATCTACTTCAAAAGAGGAGTCACCGCTTCCCTCTTGCCAATATTCTGCTTCTTTATTGACAAATTCTTTAATAAAATCCTCACTTGGATTTTTAATTTTTTCACCATTTGCTCCATAAAAAATAACCATACTTTTATCCTCTTGTGTTTTTAATGATTAAACAAATTATAGCCTTATTTTTTAAGATTTTCAAGTGTTTTTAAAGTAAATTTACATATTAAAGTTTAACAACTATTAAATATCAATAAATTGTTTACAAGTTATAAGCATTCGCTGTAAATTATCAAAATGATTATACTTAATTATAAAAGTTAATATTGCTTATTAATCAATTTTATGGTATAAAATATAAGTTTAATAATAAATTTATTACATATGATTGAGGTGATAAATTATGTTGCAATTTGGAATGCCAACTTTGATAGAAAATCACACTTTGGAAGATAATATACATTTATGCCAAAATCTTGGATTAAAATTTATTGAGTTAAATATGAATTTTCCTAAATACCAATTAAAAAATCTTGCAGATACAAAAAAAATTTTTGATTTAGCAAGTAAAGCTGGCATATACTACACTATTCATTTAGATGAAAATGTTTACATTTATGGCTTCAATTTATTTGTAAGCAAAGCATATTTACGAACTATTAAAAAAACTATATCAATTGCAAAAAAATTACTGCCCTTACAAAATAGATTTGGCAACCAAAGTATGCCATTTGTAATTAATATGCATATGAATCACGGAGTTTATATGACATTACCTAAAGAAAATATATATGTATGAAAGAAATCTTAATATGTATTTAGATTGCTGTAAACAATTCCGCTCTTTATGTGAAAAATGGATTGGTAATGCAAACATAATAATAACCATTGAAAACACTGATGGCTTCCTTGAATATGAAAAAACCTCAATTGACTATTTGTTAGAAAGTCCAAAATTCGGTTTAACTTGGGATATTGGACATTCCAAAGCAATAGGTGAAACAGATGTACAGATATAATTTGTTAAAATTCAAGTTGAAACTAATAATCTTTAGACTATGCTTCTAAATTATATTTCATCAAAAAAAGTTATTTGTTCTATACTAGGCTTTAAAAAAGATTTTTGATTGCCTTGTATTATTATATCCGTATCCATAATTTCGCCCAAAAGTAAAGGTGAATTTGGATTATGTAATTTATTAATTTCCCAAGCTTTTTGCGGATTTTGGTTTGCGTAACAATACTTACACCCATTAAGACAAGTATCATATGCACCAATATCTCTACTCTCAATGCAATGACATCCCTCACGCATACCTTTATGCTTTATATCCTTAAATTCACAACCATTTGCCTTGCCTAAAAGTTCCAAAGTCGCACAACCTGAACTTTTTATTCCGTATTTAGAAAAATCACCATTTGTACCACAAGTTTGTATACTTATATTATATTTTTTAGCAATGTCACCTAAAATTTGAGCAATTATTGCCTTATCATTTTCAGTAAAAGGAATTATCTCTGGCATATTTTTTTCAAGCTTTTTATACATTTCCACAAAGGAAAATACACAATTATTAATATATGGTGCAACTCTGCTTGCAATATAATCAAAAGTCTTTGCGTGCATATCAATAGTATACTTTTCAGTAAGCAAAATGGGGTCATAACGCCAAGTTAATCTTTGTTTACCAACCATATTTGCAAGATTTATAAGCGTTTGTATACTATTATCAATTGAAGGAACATAAGGTTCTATCTCACTACCATAAGCAGTTATAGTATAGTGAAAATATGTGCGATATTTATCAGTAATCTCTCTAAGCCTAGGTAGTATAGGCTTGTAATTTTTAGAACAGAATAAAACCAAGTCAATTTTATCTGGTGAAAGTTCATACTTTGTCACTTTGTTTGGAAATAGCGGATTTCTTGTATAAACAAACCCTTCTTCAAATCGTTTAAACAACCATTCTGAATAATATTGTGCAATATCTGTCCTTGCACCAGTATTTAAAATCATAAGCTAAACCTTACACAAATTAATTAATTATCTATTTCAAGAGTATGAGCACAAGTTTCTCCGCAATTAGGACAAGTGAACAAATAATTATCAAACATATGCCACGCAAATAAAAATTTAAAAAATTTAGGTTTATGTGAATATCCGCATTTTTCACATATAAATGATGATTTTCTCCAAACAAAATACCCTATCAAAGTTGCTATAAAGAAAACAAATAACATAAAGCCAATTATAATCAAAGCAATATAACCACCAATACTCATTTATACCTCCTAATATTTATGCAACTTAAATTGTACATAAAATCAAATACTTTGGACTAATATTAATTACTAATTAAAGTAACTCACATTATCCAATATTATTATACCACTAAACAACAAAAAAGTAAATACTTGCCGATTAAAATAAAACCTTATTAAATTTATTTGATTTTTTATCAAAAATAAGGTAAAATTAATATGTAAAAAGTTTTAATCAAATTAATAATATAAAAGCATATTGACTAAAGTATTTACCTAACAGATTAATATTCAAAATTATGTATAATTTAAACTTTAAATTTTAAATAAAAAATCATTATAGAGAGGTCTCCTAGTTTGGCTTATGGAGCACGATTGGAAATCGTGTAATGTTGATAGCATTCGAGGGTTCAAATCCCTTCCTCTCTGCCATAATATTTCAAATACGAACACTTGCTACTATTTATTTAAATATAGGGTATTTGGAATTTTTATAAAAGGTCAACTTTATTGTTGGCTTTTTTATATTTAAAAGCTAATAGCATAAAAAACAATTTAATACTCAATAAACTAAAACTGAGAGTTCACATTAGAATTCTCAGCTTTAGAGGTATTAATTTATTTATTTTAATTAACTTTACATAAATTAGTTAATTTTACCTAATGCAAATTTACTCAATTTCATTGTTATTTTTATCAAGCTTTCCATCAGTGCAAATTACTATGAACTCACTAGAATTTTTATTCCAATTAGATTCTTTTGTTATTGCAATCCATTCAGCTTTTGCCCCAGCATAAGTTATAGTTTCAAGACTAGTGCAATCTTCAAACGCAGATACACCAATCCCCTTGATTTTATTTCCTAGTTTTAGCGTTTTAAGTTTTTTACATCCATTAAACATCTGCCAACCAATATTTGTCATATTTTCACTTAAAATAACACTTTCAAGATTTATGCAATTTTCAAATGCATAACTTTCAATTTTAGTTACGCTATCAGGAATTATAACAGAAGTAAGACTGCTACACTCAGAAAAAGCTGACTCACCAATAGTTTTTACACTGTTAGAAATTGTGATTGAAGTAAGAGTGCTACACTTCATTAATGCATACTTATCAATCGAATCACCGCCATTAATAACAAGTGTTTTTAGATTTATATGTGGTATACTGCTAATTGCTGTTGTTGGCATAGTAGCAGTTGATATATTACTGCAATTTGAAAATGTAGATTTGCCAATAGTAATTACAGTATTTGGAATTGTAATACTTGTTATACTAGTGCAATTATTGAATGCATAATTATTAATAGTTGCAATGTCGTTTGGAATAACCAAATCAGTAACCAACTCACCATTTAAATATAAATTTTTTGCAGTGGCAATTGGGCTTGCATCTTGATTTTCAAAATTAATTGTGCAATACGCAGATAAATCTTTGATATTAACTTTTTCAAGACTAGTGCAACCAAAAAACGCAGAGTTACCAATATTTATTAAATTTTTTGGAAGTGTAACACTTGTTAGTTTTGTGCATTCAAAAAAAGCTTCACTTTTAATGCTAACTACTGGTTTTTCGTTATAAGTTTCTGGGATAACTACTTCTGTTATATTTTCTTTTTCAGCATCTAGTTTTAATGAAACAGAATATCCACCATCTACCTCAACATACTCCAAAATTTCTGCAACAATATTTCCACCATTACCATCATTCTCACTGCCATTGTCCTTATCATCATTGTTATTGCCACCACAAGCAACTAGCACAAATGACAAACAACAAATTAATAAAACTATAAAAATAGTAAATAAAACCTTTGATTTTTTCATTTTTTACTCCTTATTTTATTTGTTTTTGATTAATAATTTTTTTCATTTTGTTCATCAAATAATACAATTGATGAATATTTTATATTTATATTATAACTTTTTTTGTAAAATTTGTCAATATTAAATTGAATTATTTTCTATGTTGTGACTATTGCCGTACAAAATGCTACTGTATGACAAAATATGTTCATCAATTGTATTAATTGATGAACATTTTTATCTAATAACAAATTGATTTAAATTGCAATTTAGTATCGATTTTCGGTGGTTAATCTTGATTTTGGCAAGTGAATTGTGTGCCAAAATCAAGATACCTACATATGTAGTATTTTTTCTCAATGGACAAATCTTTACCCGTTAAGTATAGTTTGATTTGCAAATAACTAGAATTTTCAAAATTGTTTTTATTTATAATATATTTTGTACGCTTTACTACACCATCAATATTGCTGAATATTTGACAATTGGGGAATAATTTTTTTAGTTCTGGAACTACAAAATTATAATGTGTACAACCAATTACTACTCCCTCAATGTTTGTATATTTTTTTAAACTTTCTGTTAAAAAGTCATAGATTATTTTTTTATTTTCGTAATTATTTTCCACCATATTAGCAAGACAAGACATATCTGGAAAATAAAAATTTTTATTTGTATTATTATGTATCATATCTACTACTCTATCCGATTTTAAAGTGGCTGGAGTTGCAAGTAATAAGATATTATCGCACTTCAATGTTGCTGGTTTTATTGGTGGCTCTACACCTACAATAGGAATATTATCAAACATTAATCGCAACTTATCTATTGCTCTACTTGTTAAAGTATTGCAAGCAATTATAATTATATTAACACCAATATCCAATAGTTTTTTCATATTACTATAACCGATTGCAACTAATTCACTTTCACTTTTTGAGCCATAAGGGTGATATTTATTATCATATAAATAATGATATTCTGCATTAACATTATTTTCTATTAACCCTTTTAATACACTGAGTCCACCCATACCGCTATCAATCAAACCTATTTTTAACATATACACCTTTAATAAAAAATCACGTGCAAATAGCAACGAATACTGTAAATAATTAAATACAATTATATTTTATTAAGATAAAATTTGTCTTATGCCATTTGCAATTGATTTTGCTAATTTTTCTGCAATATCCTCTGTATCAATAGGGATAACTAAACGGCGTGAATTATTTACATTGACGCTTGCAACGAGAGGAACACCGATTGCAAGTATTGGTACTCCAAGACTTTTCGCAGTTAAGATTTTACGGCTATTACCTACACCACTACCTGGTGTAAGACCAACATTAGTTATTTGAATACTCTTTCCAACTCTTGCAATATCGCTTGTTGCAAGCGAATCAATTGCTATAATCAATGTAGGTTTTACAAGCTTTTTTGTAGAAAGAATTATATCGTGTGATTCTATACCAGTAACTCTGCTTACTTGTGGTTTAAACTTTGCCATTTTTTCATTCGCAACTGGCAAATTATCAAGCACTAGCTCACCCAAAGCATCTGAAATATATCTTGCATTACCAAGCCCAATAAGTAAAATTTTATCGCATTTATATCCGTAAGACAACAAACATTCTGCTATAGCATTTTCCACAATATAAGGCTCTGCTGTGCAATCAATATCATAATACACACCACACCTATCATTAAATAAGCTCTTGTCAGTAACATTTATTCTTTTAATAATATTTTCACATCGATTTTGGTCGCTTTTTTTAACAATATCACTCGCAAATTCTACAGCTAAATCACTATTTATCATATCTAACCACCTATATAACTGAAATTATTGACATTTTTATAGAAAATATAAAAAATATAGTGCAAAATGATTGCAAAAAAAAATTAAATATGCTAAAATTAGTAAGAAATAAGATATAAAGGAGATATTGTTGTGCCTAATATTAAATCTCAAAAGAAAAGAGTAATCACTAATAATAAAGCTAACGAAGCAAATAGAGCAAAGCGTTCAAGAGTTAGAACTGCAATCAAAGAGTACAATGCTACTTTACAAGCAGGTGATATTGCTAAGGCAGAAGAGTTATTGAAAGAGACTATTTCATTAATTAATCGTGCTAAAAGTGATGGTATTTACACTCAAAATAATGCTAGCAGAAAAATCAGCAGACTTAGTATGGCTTTAGACAAAGCTAGAGCTTAATTATTTACTATAAATTTAAGCTAGGACACTACTCTGTAGTGTCTAGTTTTGTTTATTATGAAATTTTTAATTTATTGAGTTAATACTTTACCCTACAAATTACTTGTAGGGATATTTTTTAAGCTATATATTTTGATATAAAAAGCATTTAAATGTATCAAATTCAATTTGTAAAAATATAGCTTTTGTTTAAATTATGAGATACTTAAATTAATTAAACTTAATTTTACAATTATTATAATTTCAAATTACTTGTTTACACTATTAATATAAAATTATTACTAATTAAATTTAATTGCTTTATATTTTTAAAAGGAATAAAATCAATATAAAACACTATAAAAACTAGCTTAAATTTTAAATAATATTATTTAACTTTATAATTCATCTAAATTACAATTAATATATCTAATTTAACCAAAAAGTTACACATAGTTAGATAAAAACTTTAAAATCGACTAGAGTTTTTACCAAAGCATAATATTTGTAATTGAAAACAATTAATTAAAAAACTTTTAATAGTTTTTGCACTTTACTTATCTTAAATATAACAAATTTTATAAATGATATATAGTGATTTTTTAACAACAAAAAAGTTCCTAAAAAAGGAACTTTTTTTGATTAATTACATATTTTTAAATATTTAAATTATTCAGCGTCTTTGTTATCAAAAGAAAGATTTAAACCTTTGAATAAGTCAGCCATTGTTGCACCTGCAGTTTCTGATGTCCAAGACTTAGCTTCCTCTTGTACTGGTGCTGGAGTAGCTGTCTTTTTAGCCTTTGGCTTTTTAGCTTGAGAAGCTACATTTTCAAACTTTTTAGCATTTGCTTTAGCACGTTTCTCGTTGTTCTCTTTGATATCGTCAGAAGTTATTTCAACATCTTTCTCAACTTGAGCTGGTGGGTCTAACAATGCTTTTACTGACAAAGTAATTTTGCTACCCTCAAATTTAATAACCTTAGCTTCAATCTCTTGACCAACTTTGAAAGCCTCATTAGCATCCTTTACAAAGCTGTAGCTAATTTCAGATACTGGAACTAAGCCGTCAATACCTTTGTCAATTGACACAAATGCACCATAAGCAAAAATTCTTTCAACAGTACCTTTAACAACGCTATCAACTGGGTATTTCTCTTGAGCTTCCTCATAAGGTTTCTTTTGAAGTTGCTTATAACCAAGACTAACCTTACCAGTTTCACGATTTGCATCTAAAATTAAAAATTCATAAGTTTTGTTTAATTCCAAAACCTCAGCTGGGTCTTGAACTTTTGTCCAACTTAAATCACTAATGTGAGCCAAGCAATCATTTTTATTTACGCTAACAAATGCACCAAATTTAGCAAATCTTTTTACAACACCTTTTACAATAGTATTTGGAATCATTAAATTCCAGAAAGCGTCCTCTTTAGCTCTCTTCTCGTCCTCAGCAATAACCTTGTGAGAAGCAATAATTTTTTTGCTTGATGGCTTATCACCATTCTTAGCTTCTATTTTACGAACACGTAGTTCTTTACCAACATATTTGTCCAAGTTTTTTTCAAAACCAATACGAATTTGAGATTGTGGTACGAATATAGTATAACTACCTAATTTACTTAACAAACCAGCGTCTTTAACAGCTTTCTCAATTTTAATAGTGAACTCTTTACCATTGATAATTTCTTGAGCCTTTTGGTCCTCTAATTCTCTTTGTGCGATTATTCTTTTGCTCATAGCAACCATATCTTCCTTGCTCTTCTTTGCAATAAACACAGCTTCGAAAACATCACCCTTTGAATAGTTTGCTGGGTTGTAGTCTTTTTCGTCAAGTTCAACTTCTGACTTGTCGATAAAAGCATCTGTCTTAGCATTGTAGTTAACAATAATACCATCTTTATTAGCACTAACAACAGTTACTTTAGTTCTTTTGCCTTCTTGCGGTCTATCGTAAGCACTTTCAATTTTCATAGCACTTACAAACTCGTTCATTGCTTCATTGTTTGCATTAGCTGCAACTTCCTCATTAAGCATTTCCTTGCTTTTTCCTTGAGTATCACTCATTATATCAATTACCTCCATAATCAACTCTTTCGGAGTTGACGCACCAGCTGTTATTCCTACGCTGACATCTTTTTTTACAACTTTTGATAAATCTTCAAGACAAGTAATCAAATAACTTTGTTTGCAATATTGTTTTGCTAAATTATACAGCTTGATAGTATTACTACTATGACTACCGCCAATAACAAGCATAATATCCACATTTTGGGCTATTTTGACAGCTTCTTGTTGTCTATCCCTTGTAGTATAACAAATAGTATCAAAAATTTCAACTATTTTACACTTGTTTTTTATTATTTTTTTAATATTTTTAAATTTTTCTGCTGAAAAAGTCGTTTGCGACACTAAAACACACTCTTTATTAATAAAATCAAGGTTTTCTGTAGCCTCTTCACTGTCAATTATTATTGCACTGCCACCACACCAACCATTGATACCTACAACCTCAGCGTGTTCTGCCTCTCCAGTAATAATAACTTGCTTATTTTGCAAATAAGCATTGTTTACTATTTTATGAATTTTTTTGACAAATGGACAAGTAGCATCAACAAATTCAATACCTTGCTTAGAAAGCCTTTCATACACAGCTTGACCAACTCCGTGAGAACGGATAACAACCGTACCTTCCGTATATTCATCTAAGGAATTAATTGGATATATCCCTTTTGATTTTAATTTGTTAACCACAAGTTCATTGTGTATAATCTCACCAAGTGTTACTATTTTCCCTTTGGTAGACAATGCTTTATTTATTGCATTTTCCACACCAAAGCAAAAGCCAGCAGTCTTTGCAACAATTATTTTCATACTCCCTCATTTTTTTGGATTTTATAACTTCATATGAAATCTCTTTCATTAGCACACAATATGACTAATTATTTAATTATAGATAACCACATTTAATAAATATTAAAAAGAAAATATTAAAGCTTAAATAATGTCAATTATGTCATATCAAATAATATTTTAATACCATAGCTAAAATATCAATGCCTCTTAACTATATAATAATTTTGCTAGCTAAATAGCCAAAAGAAAAAATCAATCTTATTCGCTCTTTTCTTTATTATCTGTTTTTGGTGCCTCTAACATAAGTTTGTTTTTATACTCAAGTTTTTTCTGTTTAGACTTTTGCTTATACTCAACTTTTTGAGCTTTCAACATCTTTTTAAGTGCTTTTTTATCTGCAAGCAAATTGTCTAATTCAATTTGCATATTATGCATTTGTGCTTTTAAATTTCCAGTAACCGCACCTCTAACATCTTTCAAATTGCCATCATAATATTCACTTAAGTCAATTGGGTCACCTATTAGCAAATATGTTCTTCTAAATGTTTTTATCGGTTTGTAATAAACCATAGGTATTATAGGTGATTTTGTCTTTAAAGCAAACATAGCAACACCATCTTTAAAGTCTAACATTTCTCGGCTACCACTTTTGTTCCTCGTTCCCTCTGGAAAAACAATCAATGGCCCGTCATTTTTTAAAACAGACATACATTTTTTTATAGCACGCAAATCTGTTTCTTCTCGTTGAATAGGAATTACACCAATCTTTAAAAGTATCTTTCCCAGTACTGGTATATGGATAGACTCCTCTTTCATTAATGCATTAAAATCATAATCAAATAATTCAGTAACAAATGGTACTGGGTCAAGCAATGAAAAATGGTTGCAAACATAAATACCTTTGCCTTCCTCAAATTTGTTTTTATTAATTATCGTTACTGGCCACAAAAAATTAGTGATTGGTCTGATTATCTTTCTTATCACTCTATAAAATCTATTGTTTTCCACTCAAACACCTCTACTTATTTTAAACACTATTCACAAAACCCGTCAAAAATCGATACTAATTTAAAATTTTATTAAATTAGTACTTAATATAAGACAAAATTTTATCTATAGCTTGTTCAATTTCCAAGTTAGTTGAATCAATATAAACACTATCTTTAGTCAAAGTTAATGGTGCAAAATCTCTATGCGTATCATTGTAATCACGGTCGTTAATATCTTCAAGCACTTTATCATATTGTACATCTTGACCTTTCTCTATCAATTCCTTGTAACGCCTTTTAGCTCTCTCCTCTGGCGTAGCAGTTAAATAAAACTTATAGTTTGCGTCCTTTAGCACATAGCTTGTAATATCTCTACCATCAAGAATTACATTATTTTTAGATGCAATATCTCTTTGCATAGTGACAAGCTTAAGCCTTACCTCAGGTATTTTACTTACATTAGAGGCAGCCTTTGAGATGTGATGTTCTCTAATTGCACTACTCACATTCTCTCCATCAAGATAGATAACTTGCACTCCGTCATTATATTCAATTTTTATTTCTGTGTTATCTAAAAATGTCAAAACACCATCTCGGTCATTTGTATCAATGCCAAGTCTTACGGCTTTTAAACCGATTGCTCTGTACATAGCACCAGTATCCAAATAAATGATATTTAATCTTTTTGCAATTTCTTTTGCTATTGTGCTTTTACCAGCCCCTGATGGTCCGTCTATTGCTATATTTAACATACACACCTCTTTTATCTAAATGTATTATCTTTTTTAATTTTATAATTTATTCTATTTCACTTATGCCAGCCACATAACCAGTAGACATTGCTATTTGTATATTAAAACCACCAGTCAATGCATCAATATCTAAAACCTCGCCAACAAAAAACAATCCTTTAACCAATTTTGATTGCATATTTTTAGGATTAATTTCTTTAACATCCACACCACCGCTTGTTACTATCGCACTAGAAAGCCCACATAGTTCTCTAATAGTATAAGTCAAATTTTTTAAAGTATATACAAGCTTTGCTCTCTCCTCTTTAGTAATTTGATTTACCTTTTTATTTGGATTGATTCTGCTTTTTTCAACAACTATTGGTAACAAGGCTTTTATTGTCAAGTCCCCAATTGCATTTTTAAATTCTTTATTGTTATTACTTTCAAAATCTCTTAGTAATCTATTGTCTAAAGTTTTTTCATCTAAAGCTGGTTTTAAATCAATAACCAACTGCATTTTACCTTGCATTTTGTTTATTAGACTTGATATAGTTAAAATTATTGGTCCAGATACACCAGTATGAGTAAACAACATTTCACCATTTTCTTGTGCTAAAACTTTACCATCTCTAACAACACTGCAAGTGACATTTTTCAAGGTAACCCCAGCTAGCTCTGATACATTTTCCACCAGATTTATCCCAACAAGTGCGGGATATATAGGTGTGACATTATGCCCAACAGACCTTGCAAACTTATATCCATCACCAGTAGACCCAGTACTAGGATATGACATTCCACCAGTAGCTACTACAACTTTATCACAAGAAATAAATTGCTCATCTATCCAAACGCCACAAACTACATTATCTTTTATCTCAATTTTTGTAACATTACTATTTAAACGCACGTCTACTTTTTGCAAAGCAAGCTCTCGCTCTAAAATTTTGATAAAATCTGATGATTTATCCGATTGAGGAAAAACTCTATTACCTCTTTCAACTTTTACTTTTAAGCCACAATCTTGACAAAATTTTATTGTGGAAGTTGTATCAAACTTATTGATTGCACCTAGCATAAATTTAGGATTAGTACAAACATTAGCTATGAAAGTCTTGTTATCACAATCATTTGTGATATTGCACCTACCCTTGCCAGTAATGTAAAGTTTTTTACCTAACTTTTCATTTTTTTCAAGCAATATAACTTTATCACCTTTTTTACTTGCACTAATAGCAGACATCATTCCTGCTGGTCCGCCACCAATTACAACTACATTCATATTATCCTTCTTTCCAAAACACCATTTTATTATAACTTTAATTATAATATAACATAAATTTAAACTAAATAAAAGCGTTTACGTATAACATATTTTATTATTTTATAAAACGCAATGCTTTTTCAATTGTTTAAAAAGTTTCTTAGCAACCCACTTCATAAAACCTAAATGCCCCTTACCTAGTTGTTGATACCAGTATACTTCAGAAAATAAAGAGTACATTCTAGCCTTTAAGTCAAACATTTTACTTACTTGAACACATTTTTTATATTGCTTATACAATTTAAATTGTGGATACAAAATCATTGCATATACTTCATATTCACTTTCTGCCCACATAACATTGAATGGGTCAACACAACCAACAAAGGTCAAACTATTTTTATTAACTAAAATGTTTGGTATCCAATAATCACCGTGAATTAATGTAGGCTTTCCACAATCGGATAGAATTTTATCCAAATTGTCATATGCCATTTGCAAAATATCAACTACCAACTTAGGAAAAACACCTTGTTGTGCAAGAGGCGTAATATAATCAAGCCTTGCTTTTGCAAAAGGCTTATAATAATCTATCCAATTATCAAATTGTTCACCATTTACTGCACCATATTTATTGTTATGCACGCTTTGTAAGGTTATCAAATTGTTTACAACATCTTTTGTAAATTGCTTTTTCTTTGCAAAATTAAGTCCCCAATGTATTTTATCTGCAGATACTCCTTCTATATAGCTCATTGCCATTATATTGCAATTAATTTCCTCATCTGCGATATGACAAAAGTAAATTTTAGGCAATTTAATATCAATTGCACTATTTATTATGTTAATATTTTCTTTTTCCTTAATCATTAGTTCTGCATAATTTGTAACTTTAATAGCAATAATTTTTGGTTCCCTATTTAGTTCACACTTGTATACCTCACCATTATCACCACTACCAAGTAATAAACATTGCACAACATCACATTGCATATACTTTGCAATTGCAGTATAAATGTATTTCAACTTATCACTCATATTTTTCCTCTTTACAATCTATAAACAAATCAAATTAGACATTTGTAATCTAAGCTAAATAATAAAGGATTTAAAGTACAATTTTCGCATATATGTGCTTTATAACACTAGCACTTAAAATATAAACAACTTATTCAATAAAAAAATATCGTTACTTATACTTAAAATTATAACTTAAAACATCATATATTATATCAAGAAATTGGGACAAAAAAATGCCTCAAATTACTTAATTTTCCTTATAACCATCATAATTTTTGCCGTAATATTCCTTTTTAACTAGATTATTCTTATTAGTTACTATAAATGTTGTTCTGCACTCTGGATTTTGCTCGCCGTGCCAAGTCTTAATTCCGCCGTGGTCAGCAGTCAAAATAATTAGCAAATCTTCATTTTGGTAATTTGAACGAGCTTCAACATTTTTGATAACCTCATACATTAAAGCATCATTAGTACGGACTGCATTAACATAATGTTTGTTAGTGTTTGTAAAACCAGTATTATGTCCATTATGGTCTGCCCAATCGTATATACAGAAAATCACATCTTTTTCATCCTTACTTCTCTCTGTTACGCAAGACAATAATTTTTCGTGAATGTCATTATCATTAATTTTTAATTCTTCACCTTTTTCATTAGTATATTTTCCATATTCACCAAAACCATAAAATTCCATTGAAACATTATTATCTTTTACATATTTGATTTCATTTTGATATGTATCAGCGTGAGCGTCCCAACTTGCCATAAATATAGTATTATAATTTTGTTCAGCAAATTCTAACATAAATGTCTTTTTATCCAAATTTTTAATATTAGTGCCTTTCTCTGCGTTTTGATTGTCAAGTACTCCATTTTCAACACCCCAACTACCAGTAGTTATTGTTGCCAACCCGGTGCTGTTGATGTATCTTGGAAATTATTCTTGTTACTTCCGCCAGCATATGCCATATACATTTTGCCATCCATAGCATCTACGATGTGATTAATTGCACTTACTCTAACATTAGGATTATCACCAGAATAAATATCATTACCATTTTTGTCTAACATACCACTTTGTCTAATATTCACCAAACTATCTACTCTAGTGCCGTCAAAACCTAAAACTAATAACTTTCTTTGTCGAGCCATTGTTTTCTGCCATATGTTCTTTAACCATATTGTAAACATTGGTCTGTGCGATAGATGTACTACCCGTATTTTCCCAAAACTTATAAGAAGACACTTCCTCAAAATATTTACTATTATTACAACCTGTCAAACTTACAACCATAATTGCAATTAAAGATAATATCCCTACGAAAATCGATACTATTTTACTCTTTCTCATAATTGACCTACTCTATTATACATATTCCATTGTTCAAATTTACTTTCTGTACTCATCTAAAAACTTTGGTATTCCATTATCAAGTCTTGATTGTTCAGCTAAGAATGCCATTAAATGACTTTCAATACTCATATTAATATCTGTCTTTGTTTTGCCATTAGCTAAAGCATTAATTAATCTACCATCACCACCACCATGTGAACCTCTAGCATCAGCACTTCTAGCTATTTTCTTTGGTTTTTTGCCATATACCTCAAGTATAAATTTAGGTTTATCTGTATGGCAATGCAACATACCTAAAGTACCACGAATAACGGTTTCACGACAGCAAGACTTACCACTGAATGCAGTCATAGTTAGTGTTGATGTAATACCATTTTCAAACTCCATTTGAACAGTTTGATAATCCACAACATCATTGTCAGATAAAAATACACATCTGCCAAAATCGGTATTCTTGCAAGCCTCATATAGCTTTGGAATAGTAACTGTACTATCACTCATTAGTCTTGATTGAGGCCACATATTTTTATAAGCAAAAGAAGGTATCCCTCTTAAATTTTTTATGTAAAGTTTTTCACAATCATATGGACATTTATCTTTTACCTTACAGCCATCCAAGCAATACTCAGTACAACCCTCAGGTGCATTTTCCTTTTTGAAATAGTTAAGTTTACCTATTGATGAAACAAATTTACATTTAGATTCTGCAAGATAAACTGCTATATCTAAATCGTGACAGCATTTAGCAAGTATCATTGGATTTGATTCCTCACTTTTACGCCAGTCACCTCTTACAAAACTATGTGCTTGATGCCAGTATGCAACATTTTCAATCTGTTCGATTGATACAATTTTACCAAGCACTCCACTATCCATAATTTCTTTGATTTTTTCATAGTAGCCAGAATATCTAAGCACGTGGCAAACGTCAACCTTAAGTCCTTTCTCATTAGCAACCCTAGCAATATCAATACAATCCTCAATAGAGCAAGCAATCGGCTTTTCTAAAAGCAAATTATAGCCACTATTTAAAGCTTTTATAGAATGTTCGTGATGTTGCTTATCTTGTGTACAAATAAACAAATAATCTGCCATTTTAGGAACTGCAATGAATTCATCAATATTGTTAAACAATTTATCATCTGCAAGACCAAATTCAGATTTAGCAAGTGCTAATTTATCTTTAGATGTATCAATTACAGCTACAACTTCCAAATTGTTTTTATTTGCAATATTTTTGCAAAGAAGTGCATAGTTTCTACCTCTGCCACCATAACCCAAGATTGCTACTTTTATCATAATTACCTCCAATAATTTACCTTACTAATTTCACATCAAATTTTTACACAATTTATTCTAACTTTTTATTTATTTTTTTATCTCTTTAATTAAGATTTCTCTACTCTTTTTTGCTTTTTCCATTTCTCGCTTATTATAAAGTTATTCATATAGCTAAATAGATAAAATCACGTATATTTTAACACATCCCAAGCATATAAGTCAATACAAAAAGTCTTAACTATCGCTTTAAAATCAATTAATATACATCTTGTTTCAATTTTTCATACAAATCAAACTAAATATTATAAACAATTTGCCTTTTTTCATAGTTACCTCAGTTTAAATATTTACTATTTTTATTTTATCACATCTAAACTTAAATTTCAAGACTTAATCTTTATATTTAATGCAATTCTTGCCTTATATTTGACAAATGAAACTTTTTTTGGTATGATATGTAAAACGATAACAAAACATAGCGATAACAAAACACGAGGTTAATATGTTAAAATTTGAGGATATAAATTTATCTCATAAAAAACAATTTGAAAATTTTGCAAGTGAAAATTTAAAACTTAATAGCATTAGTGATTTCAACTTTTTTTATTTATGGAATACAAAAAACAATATACAAATCACCTTTAATAATGAATATGTAATTTTAAAAGGCGTTTGGGATAATAAAAAATACTTTTACTCACCCTCAATCAAAAATGTTGAGGACTTTGAAAATATTTATAAATTAATTGAAGAATATCAAAATGGTAAAGATTTTTATTTTGCTGGCATTGACAAAGCAATTGTTGACAATATAAAATGCATACCTAACGGTGCTACAATTAGTTTTGATAGGAATGCAAGCGATTATATTTATTTAAGTAGTGATTTAATCAATTTGCAAGGCAAAAAATTTCATTCAAAAAAGAATTTTGTAAATTCATTTGTTAAAAATTATAAATATGAATTTGTTGAATATAATGACAGCTATTATAAAGAAATATTAAATTTATATGATAATTGGACAAAAAATAGCGAACATCAAGTAGATAAGAATGAAAAGATTGCAATCAAAAGTGCTTTAGATAATTACAAAGAATTAGGCCTATTGATAGGTTTGCTATTAGTAGACGGCAAAATTGGTGCATTTAGTGTATCGGCTATATCAGTACATAATGTTGCACAAGTATTTTTTGAAAAAGCAGATATTGCCTATAAAGGTATTTATGCTATGATTAACAACTTAACTGCCAGCAGATATTTTACTAATGTGGAATTTGTCAATCGTGAGGAAGATATGGGTATTGAAGGCTTAAGAAAGGCAAAACTAAGCTATAACCCAACTATAATTTATGAAAAATTTATTTTAGAGCGTAAGTATGAATGAGCAAGAACTTTACAATTTTGTATTTAATGATGGTAAGGAATATACAGACTTTTACTTTAACAAAAGGCGTAATAAAGTTATTACCTACTCCAAACAAATAAATAACAATACTATTGCTCTTGTTGGTTGTCTAAATATAACATTGTTTTCAAATAAAGAAAGCTACAATGGAGTGTTGATTACTGGTGTATGCACAAGTCCAGAACTACGTGGTAAAGGCATAATGCAAGAGCTTTTAGGTAAAGTAATTGAGGATTTAAAAATTAATGAAAATGATTTTATTCTACTATCACCAGTAAATGACGTCTATTACAAAAAGTATGGTTTTGAAAGTCTTGTAAAATGCGACAAAATTACTCTAAACTACAAAAAAAATTGCGAATATATAGTAAAAACTGCTAAAAAAGTAGATTTTAACTTGCTTTATGACATTTATATGAATATAGCAACAAAGTTTAATAGCTACCAAGTAATAAATAAAAATATTATATTAGATATATTTGACGAATATGAACTTGCAGATACACCTATCCAAATAATTTACAAAAATAACACACCTTTTGGTTGGTTTACTATTGAAGATAAAAATGTTACTCACGCAATTGTTGAGGATATAAAAATTTTAAATAACATTGCAATGCTTGATGGCTATACTTGCTACGAACTAAACAAAAATGGTCACAAAGATTTGTTCCAAATAAAATATTTAAATGAAAAAATAAAGCAATTGGAAACAAATACAACCTATATTTTAAATAAATATTGATTGTTCAACATAAATATTATCGATAATACAATTAACAAATAAAAAACGATATTGTAATTAAGCATTGTTTTTTTCAATAAAAATAATATATTTGCAAATGCAAATATATTATTTTTCTTCATTTTCAGATTGTTCAATTTCATTATTTTTTTTAGTTAACTTATCTTTTGCCCAAAATACCAAAGGTATCAGTATCCCACCAATTATATTACCAATCATAACTATAAAGGTATGTAAAACTATTTTTCCAGAAAAGCCATTACCACTTAGAGCTGTTAGTGCAAAATATACTTGATTTGCAACTGAGTGTTCCACTCCTAATATAGTAAATGTAAAGATAGGAAAAACAATTGCAATTATTCCAGCAGTTTTGCTATTCTTACAAGCTCTATATCCTAAGACTGCCATTGTTATAAACACTCCACATAAAATTGCAGATAACAATACAACCCAAAGCTCAGTATTAAGCTTCGCTATAGAAACCTCAACTGCCCTTTCCATAACTGCAGGTCCAATCGCTGTTTTAAAAATAAGTAACGAACCTATCCAACAACCAACGCAATTACCTAAAAAAGCTAAAATCAATTTATACCAATCTTTGTAGTTTGTATAAATCAAATCACAATTTAGTCCAGTAAACAATTTAAATTTAAGTAAAATAATAAACACAAGCCCAATTGTAAATGAAAAACCACCAGCAATTTTAAGCCATATACTACTATCAAAGCTTGTTATGTACAAATATGTCATACCACCAATAGCAATCATTATGCCTGCTAAAATTGACAGCAGAAAAAAAGCTGTGTCAACTTTTAATTTATTTATAAATTTTTCCTTCATTTTAACCCCAATTCACATACAATTATTAAATTTAATTTAATTCAGGTATTTTTATACTCTCGTCATCATAATAAAATTTATGCCAATATTGTTGAGAAGCTTTTACAGTAGTTTTACCAACTTTTTCATTTACACCACAATAATCTTCCATTAAAATAAATTGAGTAAATCTATAAGTTTTGCCTACTTTTTCTATCTCGGCAACCATTCTAGTATCCTCATTAAATTTGTCATAATTACCGCCAGTTGCTTTCTCAATCGCTTTAACAACGGTTGCTTGCTCACTTCTCATATCGCCAGTTAAAGTATTTATCATAATTGTACAATAGTATTTATCATCTTTCATATATACATTTCTATCAGTTTTAGTAGATAAATATTTTTCCTCTAACCAATTATATTGGTGAAAGTCATTTTTTAATCTATTAACTTTATCTGTGGGTGAATTAATGCCACTCTCTTCATTGTCAGCATTAAATGAACCCCACGCTACTTTAGTAAAGTTAGCAGTTACTTTTTTCTTTTTATCAAGTTTCACTTTGTTACCATCATTTCTTATGTACTTTACTTTACATTGATTTGTGCTACTATTAAAGTAAAACTCGTCACCATTACCACTAGGCACTGACATTCCAGTTCCAGCAACTATATAATACTCATAATATTCATTACCATTTCTAATTATCGTTTGAAATGTATTTTGATACAAATTCAAATTCACTAAAGATTCTGCAACTCCATTAAAAGTAAAATCTACTTCCATTTTATAATTATCTGTATTTTGATATGTAGTATATGCTTGCTTAAACAATTCGTAGGCATCAACACCTTTAACAATTTTCATATCCTTTTTAGGATTATATAAAATTGTAGGGTCTCCTGGCGTTAAATTAGTAGCACAACCACAAAGCACTGCTACCAATATCCCAATTAATGATACAAGCATTAAAATTTTCTTTTTCATTTATCTACCTCAATAAATTGTTAAAACAATTTGCAAATATTTATTCAACAATCTTTTGTATGCCATTTTCAAACAATGTAGTTACATATCACGTCTATCAAGCAAGGCTCTTGATAATGTAGTTTCGTCTGCATATTCAATGTCTGAACCAATAGGTATACCATGTGCAAGCCTTGTAACACGTATGCCCAAGGGTTTTATCAATCTTGCAATATACATCGCAGTAGCCTCGCCTTCCACATCGGAATTAGTTGCCATAATAACCTCATTAACGCCATCTAACCTTGCAAGTAACTCTTTTATTCGTATATCATTTGCACCAATACCCATAAGTGGATTAATAGTGCCGTGCAAAACGTGGTAAACGCCTTTAAAATCTTTCAACTTTTCAAAAGCTATAACATCTTTAGGCTCTTTAACCACACAAATTATGGAATTATCACGACTTTCGCAAATTTCGCAAATATCTCTATCTGTATAATTTCCGCAAGATTTACAATAATGCACATTACGCTTAACTTCCATTATAGTTTTTGCAAAGTTTTCTGCATCTTCCTCTTGCATATTAATTATAGAATAAGCATAACGAGTGGCAGTTTTTAGTCCTACCCCCGGCAATTTTGTAAATTCCGCAATTAATTTTTGTATAGGTTCAATATATTGCATTATAGTCCCATTCCAGCAAAAGCACCTAATTTAGCTTGGCTTTCTGCATCGGCTTTATCTGTAGCATCGTTAAATGCAGCCACAATTAAATCCTCAAGCATTTCAACATCATCAGGGTCACAAGCCTCTGGCTTAATGCTAACTGCAGAGATTTTTTTATCACAAGTCATAGTAATTTCTACCATACCGCCACCAGCTGAGCCTGTTACCTCTGTTTCAGCAAGTTGCTCCTTTGCTACCATCATATCCTCTTGCATTTTTTGAGCTTGCTTCATAAGTTGTTGCATATTGCCCATTCCGCCACCAAATCCACCAAATTTTGCCATAATTATACCTCTCTTTATTGTTTTTTATCAATACTATTTTATTTTATTAATAACTTTTACAATTATTTTTATATTTTACTATGCATTACATTTTTATTACTTTAAATTTTTTTATTTAGCGAATAACAAAAATACAATTTATATTATAAAAAACTAATATAAATAATTGAAATTATAATTTATGAATATTGCTATAATTTAATATTAACTATATCTTTATCAAAAAGACCTTTTACATATGCAATATCATCATCAATATTGACAATTTTATTGCTATCAATCACTTTTACACTATTGACACCCTCAAACTCCTCAGTAAGCAACTTTGTAATTAGTTCAAAATACTCTGGCAACAAAAGTGTATCTGCCATATTTGCTCTTGCAGGTCTTATGTTAACTACATCACCCTCTAAGCTAAAATTATCCTTATTAAGTTCCGTAAGTTCACTATATAGAGCAAATTTTTTCATATCACGAGTAGCTTTAATCAAATACCCACAACACGCTGATTTATTAAATGGTCGTTTTTTTTTAACTGCTACAGTGCTACTTGCAACAAAATCACCATTAGCAATTTTATCTTCTAACGCCTTTAAGCGTGTTATGACACCAGTCAAATCAATATTAGCTTTTTCATCTGCACATTTTGCAATACTTGCCTCAATTAGAGTTCTTGGCATACTACTATAACGCATATTGCTCTCTACAACTGACATCGTATCAATACATTGCAAAATTCTGTCATTACTATAGCCAGTCATTGCTTTTAAACGATTAATGATTTCACTTGGTAAACTCAATGTTTTTGCACAATCAAAAACATTCTGTGCGACAAATAAATTGCGAAACATTTTAGTAATATCACGAGCAAGCACACTCATACTTTTACCATAGTCGGATAAGCCATCAATCAAAGTCAATGCTGTGCCAATATCACCTTTAAGAGTACATTCCATAATATCCATAATGATATTTGGATTGGACTGACCTAAAACATCTAAAACAACATTATAGTCAATATTACCTTCACCATATGACACACACATATCTGCAATTGACAAGGCGTCTCTAACAGAGCCGTCACCTGCCTCAGCTATTGCAAGACACGCATCATCTGTGCATTTAATATCCATATCATCAAATATATACTTAATTCTTGTCGCAATACTTGCAGTAGGTACAAGCCTAAAATCAAACCTCAAGCACCTTGACAAAATAGTTTGTGGTAACTTATGTACCTCTGTTGTTGCAAGAATAAAAATAACGTGACTAGGTGGTTCCTCCAATGTCTTTAACAAAGCATTAAATGCCCCTATAGACAACATATGAACCTCATCAATAATGTAAACTTTAAATCTGCCAACAGATGGTGGATATTTAACAGATTCCCTAAGTTCTCTTATCTCATCAACGCCATTATTTGAGGCAGCATCTATTTCAATAATATCCAAATTATTTGGCTTCGCAAGTTCCAAACAAACATCGCATTTACCACAAGCACAGCCGTCATTATGGCTAGTACAATTAACAGCACGAGCAAAGATTTTTGCAATAGAAGTTTTACCAGTTCCTCTTGTTCCAGTGAATAAATATGCGTGACCAATTGTGTCTGTTTTTATCTGATTACGCAATATTCTAACTATATGTTCTTGACCTACTATGCCGTCAAAATTATATGGTCTATATTTTCGATATATTGATACATATGCCATAAAACACCTCGCCTATTATTTTAACATATTATCTAATCTTTTGCAATGTTTTTAATTGAAATAATTACATTTAACTTAATTGATTTTAGCCAATATTGTACTAATTTGCAAAATTTTTAATAAATATCACATTTAACAATTTTCAATTAGCAAATACATATAATAAAATTATTGTCACCCAAACATTGCAAAATAATCATAAATCTAGTATTTTTTATTGTTTTAACATTAAAAATTCAGTTAATTTTATTGAATTAAAAATATAAGTAATTACAAAAATTTAGACAATAAATAGCTAAAATATAAAATATCACCTTTCCAATTTTTTCAGTTTAGAGATTTAAGCAATAATATTGATAAAAAAAATAACTTTAATTATAACAACTATTAAATATAAAAATTATCTTTTATATATTGATAAAGATTTATAAATTAATATAAAATTGCTTTTTGTAAATTTTATTAAATATCTATTTAATTTATAGAAAAGTTCAAATTTTAAATAATAATGTTATAAAAAAATGTTTTTAATATTATATTGTTTATGCACATATATTAAATTGTAATATAAAAAAAATAAAGCTACAAACAAATTATTAATGACATTTAGTACAAACTTGAAAACTAATAAGTTTATAGCAAAATATTTGGACAATTAAAGATAGTTAATAAACCATTAAACCAATAAATTAATTGTTAAATAATGCACTTGCACAAAACTGATTTTATACCTTATGACATTTTCAAATATTAATTTCAATGCAATAACATACAATTGCATTTTTTAAACTATGGTTCTAATTTTTTTATATTATATAAATTAAATAACTTTATATATAAGACAGCTAAATTTTAATATTGTTACAATATGGTTATTTTATAAAAACTATTTATTTTTATCACATATAAGTTATATTTAATTTTCAAAATTTTGATTCAATTTTTCACTGCATAAAAAATTTTTTATCTTACATACAAAATTTAGTATTATATTATAAGTTTCATCTAACATTTAATATTACTATATTTGTTTTGCTTTAGGTCAACTTTTGCTTTGTTAATGCAAATTTTTTATTCATTAAAACACTGCCTAAAATAGCATTATGTTAATTCAAACTATATACTGAAATAAAACTAAATTTTAATCAAGAACAAAATGATTCTTTTGAACACTAAATATTAATGTTTTAACAAATCAAAAAATAATGGCTTAGGAAAAGCCATTATTTTAAAAACATTTATAACATTATAAATTGATAAACAACATTTAAATACAAGCAAAGTAAAATTCGTTATAAGGTATAAAGCAAATTATTTAAATTGCAAAGATTTTTAGTATAACATTACTTACAAAAAATTTATTGCATTTTCAATATAAGTAAACGAATTTACTATTATGAGCTTAGACTAATAATAGATATACTTACCTAAAACAATGCATTTTTAAGGCATTAGTTAAGTGGCAATATATTTACATATTCAATTACTTTAAATAAATCAAAGCAAATTTTTTGCTTGCAAACAATTAATAGCCTCTAAATTTACGCAAAGTAATATTAATTCAAACTATAAATACTTAATTATACCTAATGGTGCAATGATAATAAATTTAAAATAATTATAAACAATAAGCTATGTTTTAATTATTTATATTGATTTGCCTCACCATCAGTAAGCAAAATCATTTTTATTGCTTCCATATCATAAGAGTGAGCCTCAACAAATAGTCTGCGGTCTAATACTCCTCTGCCGTGAACTTCTAGGAATAAGTTTTCCATAACTGGTAAAGCACCTTTCTCTTGCAATTTTGCAATAGTTACAACCTCGCCGTCTTCAAACCAATGTATTAAATCATCTGTGTAAATTCTAAATTTATTTACAGGATAGAATTTATTTATAGTATACTCATCACTTTTAACGATATTTAACATATCATATGCTAATTCATTAGTGATTACATTACATTTATCAACAGAACACTCTTTAGTCATAAGGTCTGCAATATATTGTTTCTTTGTTGAAACTGGTATAGGAGCAAACTCTATAGCAAAATCGACTGGTATATAACCATCAACCTTAGAATATCCAATTGATGACATAATTTCTCTAATCAATTCAATACCATATTTCAAACCACGTTTAGATTTTACATTATGTAGTGTTGGAGTTTGGTCATAAATTTCACTACTTGAAACATCCTCTGTATAGTATTTTGTATCAATAGTATCATTTGCCAATGCTAGATACAACTTTACTACATCATTTTTACAAGTCAATTTAGCTACTGTAAATCTACCAATACTGAATGTATCAAACTTTTTAGACATACGTGATTTTACACTTTCATATGATAATAATTCGTTTTTAATCTCACTATAGTAATGTCTTACACTCTCTGGTGCACGCTCAAGCCTTTTCTCAAGCGGTACAGTCTTATATCTTTCTTTAAGTAATCCAGCATCTTCCTCTGTTGATGAAGGTATCATAATTGCCATAAATGGCTCTGCGATATACTCTTCTTCCACAACGATAGGTTCTTCTGGTATAGGCTCTTCTTCAATAATTTCAACTGGTTCTTCAACAACTTGCTCTTCAACTATTTCCTCAACTGGCTCTTGATACTCAACATACTCAGCTGGTTCATAAACTTGTTCTTCAACAACTTGTGGAGTTGCCTCTAGGTCAACAACTGGAATTGGTGCAAGCTCTATTACTGGAATTGGCTCCAAGATTACACAAGGCAATGGCTCCAACTCAACAACAATTTCCTCTTCCTGAACTGGTGCAACCACAACTGGAATAAATGGTACAGATTCAGCCTCAACAATTGGTTCATTAATTTCCTCAATAACCTCAGGTTGAACAATCTCTTCCACAACCTCAGGAGCAACAATTTCTTCCTCAACGATTTCTTCAATAGGCTCTTCAATAATTGTCTCTTCCTCTGGCTCAAGTTCAGGCTCTTGCTCAATAACTTCAGTTTCATAAATAGGCTCTTGCTCAATAATCTCTTCAATAACCTCTGGAGCAATCTCCTCTTCTATAATCATATTTTGTTTATATTTTGCACGTTCTGATATAGCGTCTTCTTTTGTCTTTGCAGTGAAGATAAAAATATTATCGTATAAATTTGGAGTAAATTTACTCATCTCGCTATTAGAAACTAGGAAGCCCAAAAAGTTACATTTAGGTTCCATTTTCATCTTAACTCTAGCATTTTTTTCACTCGTAGTTTTTCGCATAACAACCCCTTTCAGAATTTCGTTACTATGATTATAGCACATATTAATAAAAAAAACAAGTTTTTGTAGTAAAAATTATATATTTTTTATTTGGTAAAATTTTACGGCATTTTTAAAAAGAATTTTTTCTTTCTGCTCGCTAGTCAAATTTAGCTTATTAAATCTCTCCATTTCCTCACTATGTTCCCACATTGGAAAGTCCACACCAAACATAAATTTGTCCTCACCAAGTTTTTCAATAAGTCCTTTTGCCTCGTTTGGTGTAAGTTTAAAAAGTGCTGATGAGGTATCAAAAAACACATTATCCAAACCCAAATAACAATCAACTTCATTCCACCTTGAGTACCCACCAAAATGAGCTGCGACACACTTTAATTTTGGAAAATCTTTAGCTACTTTTGCAAGCCTTGATGGTGCTGAAAAATCATATCTTTCGTCACCTGTGTGAAACAAAATCGGAAGTACACCTTCACATCTTTCATATATATGATATGCGGATGGGTCGTCAATGTTAAACCGCTGAAAATCGGGGTGTAATTTAATTCCAATCAAATTATTCGTTTTGATAAATGCAATTGCATTATCCAGTTCACTATCCGTTAAATCGGGGTGTAATGCACCTAAGCCATATACATTTGGCTTGTCCTTAATACTATTAACTATAAACTCATTTATGGAATGAACTTGAGCACTAGTAGTCGCAGAACTACACACTATATAATGTGTTACACCTGCCTTATTGCCGTGTTCCAATAGATAGTTAAGTTCCCCACTTCCATCCATCTCAATGCCATAAAAATTACCTATACTCTTTACAGCTTTTGTTGCAATCTTACTTGGAAAAATGTGTGCGTGCGTATCAATAATTATGTCCTTCATAGCTTTTATCTCTCCTTATTTAGCAATTTTACTCTTTTTTCGTAAATTTGTCAATTATTATGCTGTAGATTTTGTTTGACATTAATATTGATATATTATATAATAGACTAAGTTAACATTTTTGATATTTTTCCATAAAACTTTTACACAAATTTTTATAAATATGTCAAAAATTTTACACACAAAATTTTCAAATAAATTTTGCCTAGAAAATTTTAGGCTAGTAATTTATATGTAGGGTAACAAAATGAGCATATTAACAATCAATGGACTAACACATATTTTTGATAGCAAAACCTTATTTAAAGATGCGGAACTTTCCATTAACAATGGTGAGCATTGTGGCATTGTAGGACTTAATGGTGCGGGCAAAACCACATTTATGAACATTATTGCTGGTAGAATTGTGCAAGACGAAGGCGAAATCAAATGGCTTAATGGCATTAGATGGGGTTACCTTGACCAACACGCAAATATTGACCGCAGTCTTACAGTAATGGAGTATTTGAAAACTGCTTTCAGTCATTTATTTGAATTAAATGACAAGCTTGAAGCGTTATATATTCAAATGGGTGAAACTACTGATATGGATGAGCTTGACAAAATGATTGCCAAGTCTGCAAGTATGCAAGAGCGACTTGACAAAAGTGGTTTTTATGATATTGAAAGTAGTATTAAAAAGGTTGCAAACGGCTTAGGTGTTGGTAACTTTGGTTATGATACAATAATATCAAAACTTAGTGGTGGTCAAAGAGCTAAACTTATGCTATCAAAGTTATTGCTTTCTGACCTTGATGTTATGTTACTTGACGAGCCTACAAACTTTTTGGACATTGAGCATATTGATTGGTTAACTAAATTTTTAACTAATTTTAAAGGTTCTTTCCTACTTGTAAGCCACGATACAGAGTTTTTGAACAATACTTGCAATTTGATTATCAATATAGAAAATCAAACTATAAAAAGATATAGTGGCAATTACAATCAATTTATGGCACAATATGAGCAAAATGCTAAACAATATGCTGAGGCGTTTGAAAGGCAACAGCGTGAAATCAAAAAAATGCAAGAATATATTGATAAAAATAAGGCACGTGCTGCAACTGCTGGTATGGCAAACAGCCGAAAAAAAATGTTGGATAGAATTGAGGTAATGAGCAAACCAGTAACAAGTATCCCTGCACACTTTGACTTTCCTTATACATTGGTTGTAACAAAAGATATGTTGGTTGTCAAAGACTTAGAGGTCGGATATGATGGCAAAGCTATACTGCCACCAATCAATTTGCATATGTCCTCAACTAGTAAGGTATGGGTAAGAGGTACAAACGGCTTAGGTAAATCAACTTTAATTAAAACACTTATGAATCAATTGAGGAAAATTAACGGCAAATTTACTTTTAATGTTAATACTAAAATAAATTATATTGAACAAGACTTAGATTTTAGGAATAATACTATATCTCCAATACAATTTATGAATGAAATGCACCCTAAACTTAGTCAAAAAGAAATTAGAAATGAACTTGCAAAAGTTGGCATAAAAAATGACTTGGCGACAAAATCAATTTGCAATATGAGCGGTGGCGAACAAGTTAAAGTCAAGCTATGCTCTCTTATGCAAAAACCTAGTAACCTACTAATTATGGACGAGCCAACCAACCATTTAGATGTCACTGCAAAAGAAGCTTTACAAGAAGCACTACTAAAATACGAAGGTGCAATTTTACTTGTAAGCCACGAACCTACATTTGCTGGGGCAATTTGCGACACGATTTTTGATATTGAATTTTAATACACATAATACTACAATTTTATGAGTTCTCGTATTTGGGGAATTAAAAAGACATACTGTCTTAAATTAATTTTAAGTTTTTGTCTACTTTATATATCAATTTTTTAAATTGGTTATTAATTAAAATATTTGACAATGTGATTATTGGCACACTATCCAAATTAATTATAATAATTTTATAGACTAATTTATTACACTTAAAAAGCTAAAAAGATAATTATAGTATTAGTTAATTATATAAAATAAATATATCAATAATAATACTACCCTTAAATTAAAAGGGTAGTATTTATTTAAAACGATTATAAAATAAATTAAATTTGTCAAATTTATCATTTAGTGTCGATTTTTGACGGGTTTACTTTATTTTTTTATAATTTATAAAGCAAAAAATCACTGAAATTCAGTGATTTTTTTGTAAAATTGCATATTTAAAATTTAAATTACTAATTAAAACAAAGACATTTTATTTAAAGTAATTTACACCACTTTCAAATATCTTCATATCATAATTGCCTTCCACATTTTTGTACAAGTTACTATCAATACGTTCACTATGTCCCATTTTACCAAGTACTCTGCCATCTGGCGAGATAATACCCTCTATTGCATACATTGAGCCATTTGGATTGAAAGGTGATACCATTGTTGCATTTTGAGATTGATTTACATATTGAGTTGCAATTTGACCATTTTTGATAATCTTTTGCAATTCCTCTTCACTAGAAACAAATCGTCCTTCGCCGTGAGATAAAGCTACATTGTAAACTTCTGACAACTTACAAGCATTTAACCAAGGAGACTTGTTTGTTGCAACTCTAATTTGAGCAATAGTGCTTATATGTCTATTAATATTATTGAAAGTCAAAGTCGGTGCGTTTGCTACTTGCTCTCTAATATCACCATATGGTACTAAACCTAGTTTAATCAAAGCTTGGAAACCATTACATATACCTAAAGCTAAACCATCTCTCTTGTAAAGCAAATTCATAACTGCCTCAGCTATTTTAGGATTTTTAAATGTAGTAGCTATAAATTTACCAGAACCATCTGGTTCATCACCACCAGAAAAACCACCTGGGAATGCGATAATTTGACTATTATTTAAACGTTTAACAATTTCCTCAACGCTATCCTCAATATCTTTAGCACTACTATTTTTGATTACAAATATATCTGCTTTTGCACCTGCTCTTTCAAATGCTCTTGCAGTATCATATTCACAATTAGTACCAGGGAATACTGGAATAAATACACGTGGTACAGCAATTGGACTTTGCTCTCTTTTCTTTTTTATTGATGCACAAATAATATCTTTTGCCTCACCACTAGCTGGTGCAGTTGTTGGATATACGCTGTCAAAGTTTTCAATAAATGCCTTAATAATATCGTCCATTTTAACTTTATTGCCATTAATAGTAGCAGTACAAGTTTGATTTATCTCACCAATACATTTAATATCAAAGCCATTAAGCTTTAAGCTATCACTTGCAACTAAAATAAATGAACCAAAATAAGGCTTAAACAAATCGCTATCAGCTTTATTAATGTCAAAGCCAACTTTATTTCCCACGCAAGACTTAGCTATGGCACAGATTGCACCTCCCTCGTCAATAGTTGTGGCAAAACGCACATCACCACTTTCAATAACTTTATTTAAGTTATCATACAAAGAGTTTAACTTTTCAAAATCTGGCACAAAATATTTATCAACTGGTAATTTTACCATATAAATTTTGTTGCCGTCAAAGTAATTAAATGCGTTATGTATAAGCTTACTAGCCTTAGTAATGCCAACTGCAAAGCTAATTAAAGTAGGTGGAACATCAATATTTTCAAAAGAACCACTCATACTATCTTTACCACCAATAGCACCACAACCAGTACCTAGTTGAGCATATAAAGCACCAAGTAATGCAGATGTAGGCTCACCCCAACGATTTGCATCTTTTCCAAGTTTTTTAAAGAACTCTTGCAAAGTCAAACGAATGGTGGATTTTTTAACACCACTTGCAATCAACTTTGAAATACTTGCAACAATGCTGTAAATTGCACCAGTAAATGGTGAATTTTCCAATAAATTAGGTGATGCAGCAAAGCTTGAAACAGTAGCAGTATCTGTAACGCCACTAACTGGAGGTTTTGCAGCCATTACAATAGCAGGTGTCAATTGATTTTTACCACCAAACGGCATTAATACACTGCTTGCACCAATTGTTGAGTCAAACATTTCTCCCAAACCTTTAGTTGAGCAAACATTTGGTCTTGCAAGCTCTTTAAGCATTGCGGAAACAAAATCACCTTTTTCTACTAAATCTTTTACGTTATTATTAACACTATCAATATAAGTTGCTGTATTATCGTTAATAACTACATCTTGTAATTGTTTAACACCATTAGTATCAAGGAATGCTCGTTTTAAATCAACAATTGTCTTGCCATTAAACATCATTCTCATTCTACCATTATCAGTAACTTTTGCAACTACGCAAGCATTCAAGTTTTCATCTTTTGCATATCTAATAAACTCGTCCACTGTTTCTTTTGCTAATACAACTGCCATTCTCTCTTGTGATTCAGATATAGCAAGCTCTGTACCAGTTAAGCCGTCATATTTTTTAGGCACACTATCTAATGAGATATCCAAACTATCAGCAAGTTCACCAATTGCAACAGATACACCGCCAGCACCAAAGTCATTACACTTAACAATTAGGTTCGCAACCTCTTTTTTGCGGAATAATCTTTGAATTTTTCTTTCAGTTGGCGGGTTACCTTTTTGTACTTCTGCACCACAAACTTCCACAGATTTTTCAGTGTGAGCCTTGCTTGAACCAGTTGCACCGCCACAGCCATCACGACCAGTGTCACCACCTACAAGCACAATTATATCACCTTCTATAGGCCTTCTACGAACGATATTCTCTCTTGGAGCACCGGCAATAACAAAGCCCGTTTCCAATCTCTTAGCCTTGTATCCATCGTGGTACATCTCGTGAACTAAACCAGTTGCAAGTCCAATTTGGTTACCATAACTACTATAGCCACTTGCAGCAGTTTTACTAATAACTCTTTGAGGCAATTTACCTTTTAAAGTATCTTTAAAGTCGGCTTTAATGTCACCAGCACCAGTTACACGCATTGCTTGATAAACATATGTTCGTCCAGATAGTGGGTCACGGATAGCACCGCCAAGACAAGTAGCAGCACCACCAAACGGCTCAATTTCAGTAGGGTGATTATGTGTTTCGTTTTTAAACATAATCAACCATTCCTCATCTTTGCCGTTCACATCAACATTAACAACGATTGAGCAAGCGTTTATCTCGTCAGAGGTATCTAAATTGTTAAGCAAGCCAATTTGTTTTAGCTTTTTAACACCAATAACCGCAATATCCATTAAGCACTTATATTTATCAGTTCTTTTACCATTGAACTCTTCAAATAAATCATTATACTTATCCAAAGCCTTTTGAATATGTGGATTATTGCTATTGATTTTAACACTTGTAATTTCTGTACTAAAAGTAGTATGACGGCAATGGTCAGACCAATATGTATCAATTACTTTTAGCTCAGTTTCGCTTGGGTCACGATTTTCGCTAATAAAATAATCTCTTACAAATTTCAAGTCCTCAATGCTCATTGCAAAACCAATTTTAGCGTGATATGCTTCAATGTCCTTATCATTCATTTTGATAAAGCCGTCAATTGTTGGCACATCTTTAACCTCAGCTACTACACTTTCCAAAGATTCTGGCAATTCCTCGCTACCCTCTCTTGACTCAACTGGGTTGATTATGTAATTTTTAATAGCAACAAAATCTTTGTCACTAACATTCTCAAAAGCATAAATAGTAGCACATTTAATAATAGGTCTTGCTCCCATTGTTAAAAGTTGCACACATTGCATTGCACTATCCGCTCTTTGGTCATATTGTCCTGGCAAATACTCTACTACAAGCAATTTGTGTTCTTTAAGTTCTGGCAAGCAATCGTCATAAACAATGTCAACCGGGTTCTCACCAAAAATAGTATTTTTTGCTGAAAGCAACATATCCTCACCAAGACCTTGAATATCATAGCGAATATAAATTTTAACATCTTTAACATTTGCTCCAAGCACATTTGTAATATCATTAAAAAGCTTTCTTTCAGCTACATTGTAACCATCTTTTTTCTTAACAAACAATCTTTTAATCATTATAATTTAATACCTATATCCTTTCTGTAATGTACTTTGTCAAATTTAACTTTAGGCACATTTGCATACGCCTTTTTACGTGCATCATCAATGTCTTTACCCAAAGCAGTAACACCAATAACACGTCCGCCATTAGTTACAAGTTTGCCCTCTTTAAAACTTGTTCCAGCGTGGAATAAGATAATATCTTTATCCAAATCACCAATAGTAATAGGCAAACCCTTTTCATAAGCCTCTGGATATCCGCCACTTGCCAGTATAACACAAACAGCAACTTCATCTTTCCACGTAATGTTGATTTCACTCAATCTCTCATCAATAATTGCATCAAAAATTTCAAACAAATCTGTCTTAAGACGTGGTAATACAACTTGTGTTTCAGGGTCACCAAATCTTGCATTATACTCAAGTACTTTAACGCCTTTATCGGTAAGCATTAAGCCAAAGTACAATACCCCTTTGAACTTTCTATTTTCACTATTCATAGCGTTCATTGTAGGTATAATAATATCTGTATAAACTTTATCTGCAATCTCTTTTGTGTAGATTTTAGAAGGGCTGAATGTACCCATACCACCAGTGTTTAAGCCCATATCATTGTCATAAGCTCTCTTATGGTCTTGGCTTGAAACCATTGGAACAATAGTTTTTCCGTCAGTAAAGCAAAGTACGCTTACCTCACGACCAACCAAAAACTCCTCTACAATAATTTTACTGCCAGCATCTTTGAACTTGCCATCAACCATCATTTCTTTAACAGCTTGCACGCCTTCTGCCACATTGTTGCAAATGATAACGCCTTTACCAAGTGCCAATCCGTCAGCTTTAACTACAAGAGGATACTCTTGCTTTTTAACATATGCTAAAGCTTCATTATAATCTGTAAATTCCTCATAATTAGCTGTAGGAATATTATATTTTTTCATTAACCATTTGCTAAAAGCCTTGCTTGCTTCAATCAAAGCAGCAGATTTTGATGGTCCAAATGCTCTGTGACCACTTGCCTCAAGCATATCTACAAGTCCAATTGCAAGTGGGTCATCAGGTGCTACAACAGTCATACCGATATTTTTATTGTTATCTAGAAAGGCAATTATACCATCAGTATCCATTACGCTAATATTTACACATTCCGCAATTTCGCTAATCCCAGCATTACCAGGTAAGCAATATAATTTACCAACTTTGTTACTCTTTGCTAAGCTGTAGCAAATAGCGTGTTCTCTACCGCCACTGCCAACTACTAAAACATCCATTTTTACCCCCTTAGTGTTTAAAATGTCTATCACCTGTAAAAATCATTGCAATGCCATACTTATCGCACAAATCTATGCTCTCTTGGTCTCTGATACTACCGCCTGGTTGTACTATAGCTTTGATGCCAGCTTGGTGTGCAGACTCAACAACATCACCAAATGGAAAGAAAGCGTCACTAGCAAGCACAGCTCCATTAGTATTTTGCAAACTATGTTCAATAGCTTGTTTTGTTGCCCAAATTCTGTTAACTTGACCAGCACCGATACCATAAGTAGTATTGTCTTTGCCAATTACTATTGCGTTTGATTTTGTATGCTTACAAACTTTCATTAAGAATTGCATATCCTCTAGTTGAGCTTTTGTAGGCTTTGTCTTTGTTACAACTTGACACTTGCTATCATCAATAACGATAGTGTCATAGTCTTGAACTAATAGACCACCTAAAACTTTTTTCATATCATAACTTGTTGACTTGATTGGTGCATTAATGCTATCTAAAGCAAGTAAACGAATATTTTTCTTTTGTTCCAAAATTTGCAAAGCATCTGCACTAAAAGATGGTGCAATAACTATCTCAATAAATATTTTATTAATTTGCTCTGCGGTTGCCTTGTCAATCTCTCTATTTGCCGCAATAATACCACCAAAAATTGAAACTGGGTCAGAATTATAAGCAAGTTCAAAAGCCTTTGCAATTGTTTTGCTTGATGCAACACCACAAGGGTTAGCGTGCTTAACAGCAACGATTGTTGGCTCTGTAAACTCACGCAATAAATCTAATGCACCATTTGTATCATTGATATTATTGTAAGATAATTCCTTTCCGTGTAATTGTTTAGCTTCAGCAATACTGCCAGCTACTGGCAAACATTCCTTATAGAATACTGCAGATTGATTAGGATTTTCACCATAACGCATATCTTGAACTTTTTCATAAGCATAGCTTACAATTTCTGGGAACTTGATATTCAACTTCTCTCTCAAGAAAGTAGAAATCATAGTATCATATACTGCAGTGTGTTGATATACTTTATACATTAAATAAAATTTAGTATCAAGACTAACTTCACCATTAGTTTTTAGTTCACTAACAACTTTTTCATAGTCACTTGGGTCAACCATAACAGCAACATCTTGATAGTTCTTAGCCGCACTTCTTAACATTGTAGGTCCGCCAATATCAATGTTTTCAATACAAGTTTGCAAGTCAACACCTGGTTTCATAATAGTTTGCTTAAATGGATATAAGTTTACAATAACCATATCAATAGTATTAATATTTAATTTTTCCAATTGTTCCATATGTTCTTTGTTTGACCTCATTGCCAAAAGTCCTGCGTGAACATTTGGGTGCAAAGTTTTCACTCTGCCATCAAGACATTCTGGAAAACCTGTAATATTACTAATACCAATTACATCTATACCTGCATTTTTTAATGCTACTGCAGTACCGCCAGTACTGATAATTTCATATCCTAAACTAACTATTTCCTTAGCCAATTCCACAATGCCAGTTTTATCTGATACACTAATTAATGCTCTTTTCTTCATTATTTTATCTCCTCTCTGCATAGTTTTGCCACTACCTTTGGCAATAATATATGTTCTTGTTCCAAAACTTTCTTTTGCAAGCTCTCTGCTGTATCATTAATCGCAACTCTTACACGTACTTGCTCAATAATCTCGCCAGTATCTGCACCACTATCTACAAAATGCACAGTACAACCGCTATATCTATCACCACTTTTGATAACCGATTGATGTACTTTCATCCCATAATAACCAATACCACAATGCTTTGGTATAAGTGATGGATGTACATTTATAATACGTCTTTCATACTCATTGATAATTACTGGTGTAACAATGCTTAAATACCCCGCCAAAACAATTAAATCAATCTCATATTTTTTAAGTTCTTCAAGAATAGCCTTATCACGTGTTTCGTGGTCACCATATTCCTTTAAAGTAAATGTCTTGCAAGGAATAGCATCTCGTCTTGCCCTATTTATTGCAAAAATACCTGTTTTGTTTGTAACAACAAGCCTTACTCTGCCATTTATTTGACCGCTTTTAACACCATCAATGACAGATTGCATATCAGTACCTGAACCACTAGCAAAAATAGCAATATTCTTTTTAGGACAAAGCACTTCTGGCTCACGAACATCTTCTAACAACTCGTCATCTTCCTCATCATAAAATGGAAATTTTATCATAAAATAACACCATTTCCTTTAACTACTTCACCTAAAACATAAGCTTCTTCGCCCAAATTCTTAAGTTCTGCAATTACATCACTAGCAATTTTCTTATCAACAGCAAGTACCATACCAGTACCCATATTGAAAGTATTGTACATTTTTTCATCACTGATTTCTGCAATCTCTTGCAATGCTTTAAATAACTTAGGTACATTGTAGTTTTTAACATCAATTTTTGCAGCCAATCCCTCTGGCAAAATACGTGGAATATTTTCAATAAATCCACCGCCAGTAATGTGTGCAATACCTTTAATTTCAAACTTTTCAATCAATGCAAGGATAGGTTTTACATAAAGCTTAGTTGGTGTCAACACAACCTCAGCAGGAGTACAACCTAAAGTTACGTTATACTCATTTAGCTTTGCCTTATCCTCACCAAACAATTTACGAACCAAAGAATAGCCGTTACTATGTACACCGCTTGACCTCAAGCCAATCAATACATCACCAGATTTGATAGTTTTGCCATTTATAATCTTGTTACGTTTAACAATACCTACAGCAAAGCCAGCTATATCATACTCGTCCTCTGGATAAAAGCCTGGCATTTCAGCAGTTTCACCACCAATCAATGCACAACCACTTTCTACACAACCGCAAGATACACCTTTAACTATTTCAGCTACTCGCTCTGGAATCAATTTGCCTTGTGCAATATAGTCAAGAAACAACAATGGTTTAGCACCTTGACAAACAATGTCATTCACGCACATTGCAACAGCATCAATACCAATAGTATCGTGTTTATCTAAAATAAAAGCATATTTCAATTTAGTACCAACACCATCAGTACCAGCTACCAAACAATCTCCGTCTGGCTTGTCATCTAAAGCATAAAAGCCACCAAAACTGCCTAAGTCACCCAATACACTATTATTGTATGTAGACTTTACATACTCCTTCATTAGCTTTACAGCCTTGTAACCTGCCTCTACGTCAACGCCTGCTGACTTGTAATCAATCGCCATTCTTAAATCTCCTTTCTTTGTCTTAATTTATTTTCTATATCGTCTGGATACTTTCCATCAAAACAAGCTGCACAGAATGTATTATATTCCCCAGCTGAACAACTTGCAATTAAGTCCTCAACATCCATAAAATGCAAACTATCTGCACCTATAATCTTGCCTATTTCGTCCGCATTCCTTGTAGCACCGATAAGTTCCTCATATGTTTCAATATCTATACCAGTATAGCAAGGGTGCTTTACTATTGGTGATGCAATTACCATATGTACTGCCTTTGCCCCACTCTTTTTTAGTAAATCAACTATCTTTTTGGATGTAGTACCTCTAACTATAGAGTCATCTATCAAAATTATTTCCTTACCTTGTATGTTGTGTTTATGTGGATTAAGTTTTATTTTTACGCTATTTTCCCTCATAAACTGATTAGGTTGAATAAATGTTCTACCTACATATCTATTCTTTTCTAAAACATCTATATAAGGTATTCCGCTAGCAGCCGCATAGCCTCTTGCCGCAACATTTGCACTATCTGGTACGCCCGCAACAATATCCGCTTTTAGATTTAGCTTTTTAGCAAGCCTTGCACCACACTCATATCTTGCCTCATATACACTTCTATTATCAATAAAACTATCCGCTCTTGCAGTGTATACATACTCAAAAATACAAGGTCGTCTTTCTGCCTTTGCAAAAAACTCGCTCTCTAAACCTTTTGAGGATATACTTAAAATCTCCGCAGGTTTTACGTCACGAATTAGGTCTACACCAATCGCATCAAGTCCGCAAGACTCACTTGATATAAAGTATCCATCTACACTTTGTCCCACAACCATAGGTCTTAAACCATATCTGTCACGGATTGCATACAACTTGTTAGCTGTCATAATTGCTAAAGCAAAACTTCCCTCTAGTTCATTAACTGCCTTTGCAATGTCACATTCACCATCAATCGTGTAAATATTAAGCAAGTTTGCTATAACTTCACAATCTATATTTGTTTGGAAAGTAACGCCTTTTTCAATAAGTTGTTCACGCAAAATGTTGGCATTAGTGATTTTACCATTCATTGCCAAAGCAAACATTCCAAATCTACCAGTATACACAACTGGTTGTGCATTGATTGCATTCTTTAACCCTTTGCTTGAGTATCTAACGTGTCCCAAAGCAATGTCACCTTGTGGCAAACTTTGCATTACGTCCTCATTAAACACCTCATTTACTAAACCTAAGTTTTTATAATAAGTAATGTTCAAACCAGATGTAACCGCTATACCGCAACTCTCTTGACCTCTGTGTTGCAAAGCGTACAAACCATAATACATTGTCCTAGCCAAATCCTGTGTGTCGTGAGAGTATATACCAAACACACCACACTCGTCTTGAGGTTTATCCAAACTACATTCACAATTACTAATACACATAATAATATCCTCTTTAAGTAAAATTACTTTTAAATTAAGTTAAATTACAAAATAAACTACTTGTTTAATTTCTCTTGTAATTTTTTGTCAGCCTCAATAACCTTTTTAGCCATATCAGCTTTATAGTCAGCAAGTTTTTTTGCAAGTTCTGGATATTTAATTGCAAGTATTTGCACAGCAAGTAAACCTGCATTTAAACCACCATTTATCGCAACAGTCGCAACCGGAACACCAGCTGGCATTTGCACTGTAGAAAGCAAGCTATCCATTCCGTCCATAGTACTGCTTTTGATTGGCAATCCTATAACTGGTAAGGTAGTAAAACTTGCAAGCACGCCACCAAGGTGAGCAGCTTTACCCGCAGCGGAAATTAAAACCTCAATGCCATTATCAATAGCATTTTGTGCAAAATCGTGTGCCTCATTAGGTGTGCGGTGGGCACTCATAACCCTAACTTCAACCTCAACACCAAAATCTTTTAAAATGTCAACAGCAGGTGTAACAACATCTAAATCACTAATACTGCCCATAACAATACCAACTTTTGCCATATGTCCTCCTAAAATACAATCGCCACAACACATTAAAATGCGTTATGGCGTGAAAAGTCATAAAAATATTGGCATTATGATGCCTTGCAAACTCAAACTAAATTGTCGATAAACAAAGCAATTTACCATAACAGCCTCCATATATAAAAATTACATGTTGTTAAATTTGGGCGAACTCAAATTTAAACAAAAACTAACGCTTTTTTGCTTGATAAATCAAGCAAACACAATTTGAATTAACATCAGCTACTGCAATATGTAGTTTCATTACGCTTTGCAACAGCTTCTGTTAATATAATAACATATTTTTTATTATATATCAAACTATTGCACAAACTTTTGCAAAAAAACATATTAACTTTTTTATAACCCCCGTATAAAATATTTTAATAACACAAAAACATCTCTCTGCAATCTCTTACAAAAGGCTGTTTATTTTTATTGAAAAATAAAAATATAAATTCTTTAAATTTTGATTTTGTAATAATGACAATAAATACAAAAACCACTATAACAAACTTTAGTGGTTTTTGTATTTATTGCTTTATTAAATTCATATTAATTAAATTAGTTTTTAATCTAATTCTAATATCAAATAATTATCATCATTATGAACTAAAATTTAAAATTATCTGAAAGTCATTTATATTCCCCCACAAAAAAGTTATTTTGCGAGAACTCTAATGGTGAGAATTTTATTTGAAATATCAAATAATTATTCGCTACGTAAAGCATTTACTGGGTCTTTTCTTGCAGCCAAGCTTGCTGGGATAATGCCAGCAATCATTGTAAGCCCAATACTTAATAGCAACATTAACAAAGCTATCCATATTGGCAATGATGCCAAAGTAAATATGCCAAAAATATGTCCAACAATTTGGTTTATTACAACAGATAGAATATAAGTCATTAGCAAACCGATTACACCAGAACCGCTACCTATAATAAATGTTTCTGCATTAAATAAAGCTGATACATCTCTCTTTCTACCGCCAAGCGAACGGATTACACCTATCTCTTTTATTCTTTCAATAACAGATACATAAGTGATAATTGCAATCATTACTGTAGATACCACAAGTGACAATGCTGTAAATGCAATAAGTGCCGCTGTAACTATACCAATAAGAGTGTTAATCATATTAATAACTACTGCTAAGTTATCTGTGTATGTCATTTCCTCTCTATCTTCTGCTTTTATTATTTTTCTATTTAGCTCTATGTCTTGGTCACTATTCCATATGTCAAGATAAGCTGTTGCTAAGTCCTTTTGAGCAAAGTTTGTGCAGTAAATTTTGATAGCAGACGGATGGTCAAGACCCCCCAACTCTCTTATTGAAAGCGTATAAATCTTTGGCAAAGATGAAATATTAACATCACCAATATTAGGCAAATTACCAAAGCTTGGCATACTGCCGATATATGATGTCAAATCAAGTTCCTTTCCTACGACAGCCACATTGCCACTATACTCTTTGCCTTTTATCCAATAAGAATAATTGTATTTAATTGGCATACCTTCATAACCAGTTTCAGTTTTATAACAAGTAATAGTATCCATTTTAACTTGATTCAAAGCCTCAACAAGCTGTGATTTACGACCATTAACAATTGCCTCTTCTGCTAAAGCTTGTGTGTAATAAAATCCACTTTTCAAAGCACCACTAGTAGCACCCTCTTTAGGTTTCAAAATTGCGGTAATTTTTAATTCCTTTCCAGTCCATTTTGGATTTACATAAGGATTGTAATTACATTTAAGAGAATCAGCTGTACTTGCATTCAAGTCAAGGCTATAAATAGAATCATTAGGATACCAAACGAATTTTTTATTCATTAAGTCGTTGTAGCTGAACTTTTCTTTCCATAAAGATTCCTTGTAATCACTACTTTTAAATGCCTTGCTAATAATATTTACAAATTCCTCTTGAGTAAAATAACCAAATTGAGCAAGTAACAAGTCAGACAATGCTGAATCGTCATTTACAACAATCATAATTTCATTAGCAGCGGTTGCTACTTTGCTTGTTTTTTTGTCAGATACTATATCATATTGTGATAATATAAAGTTATTATCACTTGGTGCTTGCATAAAACTTTCATTTGCCAAATTAAAGTATTCAGAAAAGTTTTTCAATTGTGTATTGCTATCAACGCCAGCACTTTCAAGCACAGATTTATAAGTTTGTTTTGCGGCAGATAATGATATATTTTTTGTAGCTCCGTCAAATTTAAATTCTGTATACAAGTTATTTGATAAATTCAAACCATATTCAGTAGATATAGCAGCATAATTTTCTTTAGGCATTGCCTTTACAAAATCAACATATTGTTTAGTAATATTGTTTGTTACTTGGTATGCTGACATATTTTCACTACGCTCAACAAGACTTTTAATTACCTCTTCAACATTGATGTATCCATCTTCTATAGATTTTTTGATAATTTCGCTCTTGTCGCTGTTTGTCATTCCGTTCATTAACGCATTTAAATCAAATGCTTGTTCACTAACCGCCACGGGGTTACTTTGCAACATTTTATTTTGCATATCATCAATATAAGTTCGTACACCGCTAGACAATGCAAGTACAAGTGATACGCCAATAATACCAATTGAACCAGCTATACTCACCATAATTGTACGACTACGTTTAGAAAGCAAGTTTTTCAAAGACAACTTAAAAGCTGCCCAAAAAGAAAGTTTTGCTTTTTTATGTTTACTATTTTTCTTTTCTTTTTTAATATCTATTTTCTCACTATCAGAGTCATCCAAACTATCCTCAGTTTCTTGAATAGATTGATTTGGAATATGTCTTCTGCCGATAATTAAATTTTCATTTAATTTATCATCATCAATATCCAATGCCTCGCCATAAATCAAGTTGCCAAACATTTCTTTTTTTTCTTGTTTTTCTGTACTATCTTCAACACTTGTATTATCGCTATTAATTTGTTTATTCTCTACATCATTAGCCTTTAATAAATCTTTTTCATTTAAGTCAGAGTTATCTGTTACTGCAACTTGTTCATTGTCACTTGATTGTTGACTAGCACTACTTGTATCTGCTACCACTTTTTCTTCCTCAATGCCGTTAAAAGGTGCGGTATCGGCAACAACTTCACCATCAAGTAATCTAATAATACGTGTTGAATATTGCTCCGCAAGTTCTGGATTATGAGTAACCATAATTACAAGGCATTCTTTTGAAATATCCTTTATTAAGTCCATTACTTGAACGGAAGTAACTGTATCCAAAGCACCAGTAGGCTCGTCAGCAAGCAAAATTTCAGGGTTGTTTACTATTGCCCTTGCAATAGCAACCCTTTGACATTGTCCGCCAGATAATTGGTTTGGCTTTTTATTGTATTGACCTTTTAAGCCTACTTTATCTAAAGCTTCGTGTGCTCTTTGGACACGTTCTGCTTTTTCCACTCCAGAAATAGCAAGTGCCAATTCTACATTTTCAGAAATAGTTTGGTGAGGAATCAAATTGTAAGACTGAAAGACAAAACCTATCCTATGATTACGATAAGTATCCCAATCTCTATCTTGATAATTTTTTGTACTGATATTATCAATAAACAATTCACCTGATGTATACTTATCCAAACCACCAACGATATTTAGCAAGGTAGTTTTTCCGCAACCAGATGGTCCAAGAATAGAAACGAATTCACTTTTTCGGAAAGCAATATCCACACCTTTAAGTGCTTGTACCTTATTGTCACCAACTAAATAATCTTTGGTAATTCCATTTAGCTTTAACATATTTGCTCCTTTCAAACTATATATACTATTTTCTTTTGTAGAATTATTTTTGCGTTCAAACGTAATATTTTTTAATTTTCAAACTTTTGACGAATTTATATTTATTTTTAACTCCAACACTAACTGCCCAAGATATACCTATAAACTTTTACTCCACCATTTCATAACATAATATGCAAATTCAAAGCTTTTACTTTACATTTTACTTATAAATATTATGGCTCAAATAATTTAGCACCAATGTCAATAAATGTTTTTAGTTCCTCTTCATTTAATTTTTTCAAACGATTTTTTAAAACGCTGTCAACTTGATGATTATATTCCAAAAGTATTTTTTCCCCCAAATTTGTTATAGTAACTAGCACTTTTCTTGCGTCATCGTTAGATTGATTCCGTAATACATAACCTTTTTCTTGCAAGCTTTTTATTGCAGTAGCTACCCTTGCTGTTGAAACATTTAACTTTTTAGCAATTTCGCCTGAAAAAAGACTGCCATTGTTACATTCAAGTAACTGCAATATCATAAGCTTGCCTTTGTATGCTTCTTCCAACAAACTTATAATATTCATACTGCCTTGAAAATTAAACATATTTTTAAAATCGTACACTGCTTTATCTAAATCAACCATTGTTCACCTAATATCTAACACTATTAGATAAATTATAATATATTTTCAATTTAAAGTCAAGTAAATACAAAATTTATAGTATAAAATATTATAATAATATGAATAAATTTCCAAAAATTAGGTTAAATAAATTTTAAACTGTTTTTTACCAAAATTATCCTATAAAAATCATACCTAAATTAATATTTTTAGTATTTTACTATACAAACAACAAAAAAAACGTATTCCATTTTTTTGAATACGTTTTTTAGTAATAAATGTTTTTAGCATAAATATGACTATAAAATGAATATTTATACATTTTTGAATTTCAAATATACAAATGGCTAACTGCTATGTCTTTAAAACAATTTTCACCTAATAGCATAATAATTTTAAAATTAATATTGTTAGCTAAAAATTTTTATTTAATATGCCTCAAAACATTAATTGTTTTTATTATTTTCTATTTGCTCTCTTGCATTTTTAATGGCTTGTTTGCATTTTTCACAATTACCATCACACTCGCCACAACCGCAAGTTGTCTTGCCTTGTTTTTTTCTTACAAAAGCCCAAACTGCAACACCAAGAACAAATAATATACTTAAAACTATTACAACAATTTCAATAACTTGCATATTCACCTCATAAAACAACATTATTTCTTTTTAGGTTTACGTTTAAATTTAAATAATTTTCCTTTAATGTTGTATAAAATTATTCCAGTGACTACTAACGCTATAACGGCTAGCACAATAAATATTGTCCACCACCAACTACCTACCAAGTAGATAATTGTTCCCACAATATATGAAGTACTTATCCAAAATACAAGTGTCCACTTAAATTTCTTTTTATTACCCATTTCCGCTTTTGCTGTGGCAACTGCTGCCATACAAGGGATAGTTGTCATATTAAAAGCAATAAATGCTATCAAGGCTGGTATTGTTATACCTGAAGCACTAATCATAAGTGCAGTTTCTGCCACGCCTTCTGCACCAGTAACTATAGTAGCACCAATACAAGCAGCTAGTGTTCCAAAGGTTGCAACTACATTTTCTTTAGCTATTAAACCAGTTATTGCAGATACAATAAATACCCATCCCCATTCATTCAATTGAGAACCAAAGCCAAGCGGAGTAAACAATGGCTGTAACAGCTTACCAAAACCAGCAAGAATACTATTATTCATTTCGTTATCTGCCAAGAATTTCCAATCAAAGCTAAAGTGTGACACAAACCAAATTACTATTGTAGATGCCAAAATAATAGTAAATGCCTTTTGGATAAAATGTTTTGCTTTATCCCACATAAGCAACATTAGACTTTTAAATTGAGGTAAACGATAGTTTGGCAATTCCATTATGAATGGTGCGGCGTCCCCCTTCATAGTAGTTGATTTCATTAATATTACAGATATTATTGCAGTAACAATTCCAATCACATACATAGAATAAGTTATAATATCCGCATTACCAATGCCCCAAGTCATAACAATTCCGCCAGCTATTGCAGTCAAAATTGGCAACTTAGCACCACAACTGAAAAATGGTATTACACGTATTGTAGCAACTCTCTCGTTTTCATCAGCTAAAGTTCTTGTGTTTATCATAGCGGGTACTGAGCAACCAAAGCCCATAATCATTGGCATAAATGCTCTACCACTTAAACCGAATTTACGCAATATTCTGTCAAGAATAAACGCAACTCTTGCCATATAACCAGTATCCTCCAAAATTGAGAATAACATCAATAACAATAAAATTTGTGGTATGAATGATAATACTGCAGAAAGACCGCCCAAAATACCATCACATAATAACCCAGTCACCCAAGCTGGTGCATTGACTAGCCACCCCGCAACGCTATCCGTTATCCACGTCATAAGGACTTCCGTCAAGCCCTGCAAAATAGCACCTGGCGAGTTAATTCCGCCACTACCAAAAACCCCTGCAAAAGCTGTTCCATCCAAACTTACCCAGTCTTTCCCCAAAGCTGTACCGATAAACAAAAAGTTTTCGCTAAATACCAAATGAAATATGGTAAACAATATTAACAAAAACATTGGAATGCCCCAAATTTTGTGAGTAAGTACCCTATCAATTTTGTCAGACTTAGTCAATTTAGACTTATCAGTTTTGCTGTTTCTTGTCAAAGCGGTAGAATAATTTTTTGATATGTACTTATATCTACCATCTGCTATAAGTGCCTCAAAATCTACGCCAAAAATATCGTCTTTAAATGTTGCTTTAAAGTTATCAATCATCTCAAGCAATGGCTTGTGTGCTGCGACCTCAAGTTCATCACTTTCCACAAGTTTTACTGCGTGGAACAACGGATTTTCAATATCTTGCCCTTTTAGTGCAATGGCAACATCATTAATCAAATGGCTTAACTTTGATTGTTCAAGCACTGTAAAACCCTCTCGTTTTTGTGATGCAATCTCATATGCTCTATCCATAAGCTCAGTTGTTCCCTCACCCTTAAGTGCGGATATTGCTACAACTGGTACACCTATTTTTTTCTCAAGCACTTCTGCATCAATGGTATCACCGCTCTTTTTTACCTCATCAATCATATTCAATGCAATTATTACTGGAACATCAATTTCCATAACTTGAGTTGTAAGATACAAGTTTCTCTCAAGGTTAGTTGCATCAATTATATTGATAATGCAATCTGGTTTTTCATCAAGTATAAAATTCCTTGATACAACCTCCTCGGGTGTGTATGGTGATAAGGAATATATGCCTGGTAAATCCACTATATAAACTGGTTCTGGACACTTTTTATACTCACCCTCACGCCTATCAACTGTAACACCCGGCCAGTTACCAGTATGAGCGGTACTACCAGTTAAATTGTTAAACAATGTTGTTTTTCCGCAATTAGGATTACCTACTAATGCAAAACGCTTTGGCTTTGAATTAGGGATAACCATAATTTCATTTTTATTATCTTGAGCTTTCATTCAACAACCTCCAAAGTTACACAAGACGCCTCAACTTTCCTCAAAGTTAATTCATAGTTACGTATATTAATTTCAATCGGGTCACCTAAAGGTGCTTTTTTTCTTAACAAAACTTCTGCACCTGGTGTAACACCCATATCAAATAATCTGCGTCTTACCTTGCCTTCACCTTGCACAGACTTAATAATTCCCCTCTCACCAATTTTAAAATCGCTTAATATCTTTTGCATACTGCCACCTCAAGCCACAAATATTTTCATTGCAGTCTCTGTATCCAAAGCTACTCTGTCATTTTTAATTTCGCAAATGACATTACCACCATTTTTGCTTATTAATCTAATGCTACTACCTACTATAATTCCCAAATCTTCAAGATGCCTTTTAATATCTTGATTAGACACAATTTTTATAACTACCAGTTCCTTATCTACTGGTGCTAAAACAATTGGCATACTCTACCTCCATTACTTTTTATTTAAATAAATTTTTATTCCGATATCAAAATATTTATTTCCATTTTATATTTTAAACACTATTTTTTATTAAAAATTGTCATTATAGCATTGCTAATACAACATATAACACTTGTAACAATTTTTAAAGTTCATTATTTTATTTATGCATTTAAATAAAATAAATATTTTAAAATTTGTAATTGCTTTTTAATTCTCTCAAATGTCATAGCAATTTTTAAAATTAAACTCTAAAAAGTTATAGCAAAAATGATTTTGTACTCTTACAAGACTACGTAACTATTTTATTTTAAGTTCGCATATGCGAACCAAAAACCATTTAAAAAAGAGTTTAACTTATAACTCTAACTATATTATACTTTTACACAATACATTTGTCAAGTAATTTTTAATAATTTTTCATTTTTTTACAAGCTTAAGCATAATAAAAATTCATATCTACATAACTATTCTATGCAATCAAAATGTATTATATTTCTTTTATGTCAATTAAAAGCATTATGTTTATTTTACAAATTATATAAACAATAAAATCATTGCTTTTTATAAAGTTTTATTATTTGTTGTAAATTGTTAATATATTATATGATTTTATAATTTAAAAGTAGCAGAACAAAACATACTATTATTTTCAAATAGTATGTTTTTGTATTACAAATTTTTTAATTATTTTTATGAATAATTATTTGAACAAAATATATTGTTAAATAATACTTGTTTATTATTTTTAAATTATTAAATTAGCTAGAATGCTTATATTAATTTGCAAGCTTACACAATTAAATTAATCTTTTTTAGTCTTAGAGCTGTTAAACTCAATTTGCTTTGGCTCATTATTTTTTATAAACACATCAAGCTTATTGTATGGAATTTCAATATCATTCTCATTCAATTTATTAAACACGCTTTCATTTAAAGCAAAGAAGCAATCCCAATAATTTTCAGTTGCAGTCCATACTTTTACAGAAAAATCAATTGAACTTGAATTCATTTTTGAAAGGTTTACACTATTTGCTTGGTCTTGCAATACCAAATCTTGTTCCTTAATTACTTGATATAATACCTCTTTTACTTTGTTCACATCACTATCATAACTAACTGAAACATCAAGTGCAATACGTCTCATTTCTAGACTTGTAAAATCAACAATTGGATTATTAATAGTCACATTATGTGGCATTGTAACAACCTCATTGTTTGCAGTGCGAAGTTTGGTATTGAAAATACTGATATCCACTACTGTACCACTAATGCCATTAATCTCAACAAAGTCACCAATTTTAAATGGTTTGTTTGCAAGTAGAATTATACCATTTGCTAGATTTGATACGCTTGACTGAATAGCAAGAGTGATACCTAAAGTCAATGCAGTAATAACTGCAACTAAACTTGTGATTGGCACACCAATAATTGCAAGCAAAGTTAAAACATATAGTACCCAAAGTACAAATTTGATAACAGTGACAATAAATTTGTAAACAGTTTGGTCAAGTTTAACTTTCTTGCCCATATTTTTTAACATTTTAATAATTAGTTTTATAGCAATAAACCCAACTATTGCAACAATAATGAATAACACAATTTTACCTAAACCAGATGTAAAAAACTTTGTCATTGTATCCATAAATGAATTAAATCCAGCAACAAAGTTGTCCCAACCAGCAGATGATAGTAATGATAACATATATTTTTACCGCCTTTTAATTTTATATATTTATTTTACCACATTTTTCCATATATTACAATAAAAATTTAAAAAAAATTTGCGTATCTTTATACTTTTTTAGCAATTTCCAAGCATATAATTTTACTGCTATAAAAATTAAATGACAATTTATAATTTATTTTATTAAACTTAAAAAAACCAATAAATAATCAACTTTTTTAACAAATAGATATTGACAAACTTTAGTTTAAATTATATAATATAGAAGATAATACTTGTCATTTTTAGTTACTTTTTAGTAACGACTTTAAAATATTGGGGGAAATATGAAAAATAATTTTGTTATTACTTTAGCTAGACAATATGGTTGTGGTGGTAGAACAGTTGGCAAACTACTTGCGGAAAAATTAGGAATAAGCTACTATGATACCGATTTAATTAAACTTGCTGCGGAAAAGAATGGTGTCAATCCAGAATTTTATAAGGAATTTGATGAAAAAGCTACAAGTAAATTTGCAAGTATGTTTGGATACTCTACTGGAATTGGTAGTTTTTATAGTACAACATACACAGATATGGTTATTAATGACAAAGTTTATTTTGCACAAAGCGAAGTTATTAAAGAAGTTGCGGAAAAACCTTGCGTTATCGTTGGACGTTGTGCAGACTATGTGCTTGAAGGAAAAGAAAATTTAGTAAAAGTATTCTTACACGCAGATATGGACGCAAGACGTGATAGAATTGTAAACAAATATGGTATAACTGATGTAAAAAATATTGATAAATATATCCTTAAAGCGGATAAACATAGAGCTCAATATTATAATGGTTATACTGACAAAATTTGGGGTGATATTAGCAACTATGATATTACAATAAACACATCAAAATTATCACTTGAAAAAGTGGCAGAAATAATTTTTAACTATCTACAACAATTGGAGGAAAAATAATAATGGATAGACAAATGAAGGCTTATGAGTGCTTTAAAGAAGGATATAATTGTGCTCAAGCAGTTATTATGGCATTTGCAGACGATTTGCCAATCGACAAGGAACTACTTTTAAAAATAAGCAGTGCTTTTGGTGGTGGTTTTGCAAAAACAAGGAATTTATGCGGTGCTGTTAGCGGTATAGGTATGGTTTTGGGTGTACTTAAAGATAGTTTAGGTAATGTAGCTGACGATAAAAAAGATGTTTATGAAAAAGTTCGTAGCTTAACTGACCAATTTGAAGAAATGAACGGAAGCTTACTTTGTGGTGAATTGTTGAAAAATATGAAAAATATCACAAAGGACTATGTACCATCTGAAAGAACTGCTGAGTACTACGCTACTCGTCCTTGCGTAAAGTTTATACTTGATGCGACAAAAATTACTGAAGATTACTTAGTTGAGAAAGGAATTATTACAAAATAATTTAAAAATAAGCAACAAAATGCAACTCTAAATAACTTTTATATGATAGTTGTTTAGAGTGCTTTTTATTTTTATATATTTATTTAGAGCTTAATGACAATAGAATTTCTTAATTATAAAATATTAAAAAGTTAAATGAGAAAGTATGAAAATTTATCAAATAACAAATAAAAAAGAATATCTCTCACTGCTACTACTTGCTGACGAACAAGAAAGTATGATTGACAAGTATATTGACAATTCAACTATGTATGTGCTTGAGGATAGCGGAATAAAAGGCGAAATAGTAGTATGCGAATTACAAGAGAAAGTTTTGGAAATTAAAAATCTTGCAGTATTACCTACTCACCATAAGCAAGGCTATGGTAGAACACTTATAAATTTTATTTGCAATAAATACAAAAATCAATTTACTAAAGTTATTGTAGGCACTGGAGATAGTGACTATACAATACCTTTTTATGAAAAATGTGGTTTTTCAAAATGCTTTCCAATTAAAAATTTTTTCAAGGATAATTATGACCATACTATTATTGAAAACAGGAAGCAACTTATAGATATGATTTATTTAGAAAAAACATTAAATTAAAAGCCTTACAAATTTTATCTTAAAGTTTTGCAATCATACAATTTGTATTGACAAATATTCAAAATGTGCTGTATACTAAATATAAACTATGAGAAGTAAATTTTAAGCCTGCTTAAAATTTTGTATTGCTAGTGCAAGCACTTCAAGTTTGAATTAACATCAGTTACTGCAAAATACCCTTTCGGGTGCTTTGCGATAACTTCCGATAATATAAATTATGTGTCGTTTAATTTGAGAAAACTCAAATTAAACAAAAGCTTCCGCTTTTTACTTGACAAATCAAGTCGACACTTTTTGAATTAACATCAGTTACTGCAAAATACCCTTTCGGGTGCTTTGCGATAACTTCCGATAATATAGTAATTTTTGAGTGGTGAATAATGAAGAAAAAAGTTATCAAAACATTGCTAATGCATTTATTATTTATTGGTTGTTTAGCACTTTTCGTAATATTTGTGCCTTGTCCACTATTTAAAATCTTTAAAATTCCTTGCCCATTATGTGGAATGACAAGAGCTATAGTAGCATTTTTTCAAGGTCAATTTTTGGTAGCATTTGCTCTGCACCCATTGTTTATAACATTTCCATTTGTGTTTTTGTTCCTATGTCACGCAAGATTGATAAAAAACAAAATTGGCATTGTTAGTGTAGTTATAATAATAGCAATTATAGTGCTTGCATATTTTATAACGTATTTTGTGCGTGATAAAAGCATTTTACTCACCTATCCGCAACCATTTTTCCGTTAAAAATGTATATTTTGCAAATAATGAATATATGTAATTGATAAATAAGATATTGGAATTATTTTAATAACTTTTATATTTAAAATTAAAGGTACTAGTTTTAGTACCTTTTTTGAACAATATTTTAATCATAAATTTGCTTGTGTTTCCAAAGTTCAATATACTCTAAAACTCTGTCCTTTCCTTTATAATCAAGTTGTCTATAATTAGAAATCAATTTTCTTTCATTGCTATTTAAAGCACCCGCAAGTGGCATAGATATTTCCTCATAAGGCTCTCGCCCTAAAAGATAGTCCAACGTCACATTAAAATAATTTGAAAATAAAATTAGGTATTCATATGGTGCTTCCCTTATCTCATTTTCGTAATTTGCTATAGTTCCAGCGTTAATTTTTAAATCACGAGCAAGTTCACTACGCTTTAAGCCATTTTCTTCTCTTAGTTCTTTTAATCTAAACATAATTTCACCTTTGTATGTATATATTATATATGATACAAAATGAATAAAAAAAGTTCATAAATTGAACAAATTGTATTGACTTTTTTATAAAATTGCATTATAATAATACATATCGTATGATATAATACAAAATAGAATATTTGGAGGGTCTTATGACTAAAGAGAATGTTGCACAATTAATGATGAGCCTAAATGGTAAAATTCCAGAGGACAAAGCAATTTTGCTAAAACAAAAATTGGAAACTGCAGACGATAGTTTAATGAGTGATATTGCTGCTATGAATCTTCATAATCCAACACACATTTTGTTATTTTCAATCTTTTTAGGTTGCTTTGGTGTTGATAGATTTATGATTGGTGATACTGGTGTAGGCATTGCTAAATTAATTTTTGGTTGGGTAACTTGCGGAATTTGGCCATTAGTTGATATTTTCATTACATACAAACGTGCTAAAGAAAAGAACGCAGAAAAAATATTTTCAATTCTTTAATTAAAAAACGAAAAAAAAGTGTTTAAATGCCATAAAACAAAAAATCGCTTGCAAAAGCGATTTTTCTTTATGTATCATAATTTTATATTTATAAATTAAAAATCACCTAGAAATTGAGAAAAATACCCATACAATCACCTTAATTATGCCTACACATTTAAAAGTTATATATTAAAATTCTCTAAGCCATATGTAATACACCAACAACTACCACATTAATTATGCCTACACATTTATTGATATAATTTAAAAGTAGCTATGTATTTGTAAAACACCAGCACAATCACCTTAATAAACAGACAATCAATTTACAAATATAAGCATTCCTAAATAGCAAAAAATATAACATAAATAATCAATTTAATTATTTAATAATATTTCTATTCAAGTTGTATCTTTAAATAAACTTTATTTTGCCACTTAAACTGCTACTCTCACGCTTTCATCTTCCGTGGTTTATAATTTGCCCTCTGTGATATTGCTCTAACTTACTTGTTGAACTTGATTATTTTTCCTCTGAGTTTAAAATATTGAGTACTGATACTTTATTGCTTTCAGGTAGAAGAATTTCCTCGTCTATTGAGTGAATTAAAAATACTAACGCTTTACTTATACATTGTCAATATCTAACAATGCCAGTATTCCGCTCCATTTACATTTTAAATTTATTAAATATACCCTATCAATTATGTGTCATTTAATTTGAGAAAACTCAAATTAAGCAAAAGCTAACGCTTCTTGCTTAATAAATCAAGTAGACACAATTTAAATTAACATTTGCTGATGTCAAATGCCACTACGTGTCGCTTGACTACAGCTTTTGATAATATAAAATATGAGAAGTAAATTTTAGCTAAAGCAAAAATTTTATATTGCTGTAGCAATAAAGCTTGTTATCACAAGCACTTCCTGCTTGAATTAACATTTGCTGATGTCAAATGCCACTACGTGTCGCTTGACTACAGCTTTAGATACTTTATAATATATACAATAAGGTATTGTTAGGTTAATATGAAAATTCTTTCAAAAAGACAAATTTTAATGATTTGTGCAACGGTGGTATTTGCAGTAGTATTTGTTATAACGTTTACGCTATCTTGATTTTTAGTAGACGAGGAATACAAAATTGATTTAGAATCTATTAAAACAAAAGAAAATCTTGTATGGTGGGACGAGTTTGACGGCAATGCTTTAGATACTGACAACTGGCGTATTGAGCCATCTGGCAACTTTGACGGCACAAAATATGGTGAACCGATTGTTCGAAAAGGCGGATACTGGGCATTGGACCAATGTATTGTTGAGCCTATCACATATAATAATGAGCAATTGAATGTACTTAAAATTCGCACTGAAAAAGTTGGGGACAAATGGCATTCTGCTGGAATTATAAGCGATAGAGCTTTGGCACAAAAGTATGGATACTTTGAAATACGAGCAAGGCTACCAAAATTTTATGGTACTTGGTCAGCATTTTGGATGATGCCTTATAATATACCAACCGCACCTACTGGTAAAGATGCCTTGGACGCTAAAACCTATGGTGGAGAAATTGACATAATGGAAGCACCAGCATATGGTCGTAAGAATAATGGAGTTGTACAACAAGCTTTGCATATTGGTGATTATAACAGAAGCACTGGCACAAGCACGTTTAGTATGAATTGGCTAACAGAAAATGTTGGTGAAATTTATGATAGTTTCCACACATACGGACTATATTGGGACGAAAACATATACAAGTTTTATGTAGATAACAAATGTGTATGGACAACGAGTTATAACAGAACTGGCAATGTATCTGGCATTGAGCAATACCTATTTTTATCTACAGAGATTGGTGGAAAAGATGGTGTAGTGGGTGAAAATCCTTGGAAAGCGATTGTACCTAATGGCAAAAGATTAGTAACTGACAATCCACAAGATATTACATATGGTGATTTTGAGATTGACTATGTACACTGCAACTCTATCCCAACAACGACATTTAAAGTTAATAATAAAAAGAATATATAATAAACGGATAAATTTTGACAATTTTATACTTGTAAATTGACAAAATTCCCAAATTATGGTATAATTAAATGCGTTAAAGGTGATTAAAAAACCTTAAAGTGATTAAGTTAATAAAAAATAAAACTAGAATTTTACGGAGAAGTTATGGAACAAAAATTTTTGAAATGCAATCATTGCGGTAAAATCATTGCAATAGTAAAAGAAAGCGGTGTACCAGTATTATGCTGTGGTGAGAAAATGAATGAAATCATTGCAGGCAGTGTTGATGCATCTACGGAAAAGCATTTGCCAGAATTTAAAATTGATGGCAACAAAGTTATTGTAAATGTTGGCAATGTTGAACATCCAATGACTAACGAACATTTGATTGAGTGGGTATCTATCCAAACAAAACAAGGTAATCAAAGGAAAGCATTAAAAGCTGGCAGTAAACCTCAAGTGACTTTTGCTATATGCGAAGATGACGAGCTTATAGCTGTTTACGCATATTGCAATTTACACGGCTTATGGAAAGTGGAAAATACAGCAAAAGTGGCTTGCAGTACGCAAAAGAAAACCACTTTAGCTAATGGTGATTATATTGTATGCAATTGCAATCAAGTAAGTTATATGGATATAGTTAACGAATTACATAAACACAACAACATAACTAATCTACTTAGTGTATTTGAAAAAGTTAAGGATATTACTCACTGCTCTACTGGTTGTGGTGGTTGCTATGATAAAGTAATGGAAATCTTATCTGACGTAATGAACGATTAAAACATACTACTTTTTTAATCAAATAAGCAATTAAATGGCAATTAATAAAAGGCATAAAAATTTTGCTTAAAGGCTATAGTATTCACGTTAAGAATATTTATTAAAAAATAAAACAGCAATCAAAAAAGAACGCTTTTAGCGTTCTTTTTGTTTGATTCTTATGTTTTAAAAGTTAATAATACTTTTATTTTTGGAATACTTAAGCAAGCTAACTCAATGGTATTTGATAGTGTTGATGTCAATTCAACTTGTGTCAAATTTGTTTTATCAAGATAAAAACTATATTTTTTATTTAAATTTGAGTCTACTCAAATTTATGACATATAATTTTTAAATTACTCACAATTTAAAAAACCTATTGAAAGTTACACAGCTTTATTTTGCTGTATTTTCGACTTTCCAAAGTCGTGCAACAAGTGATGCCTCAAAACTTAACTATTTGATAAGCAAGTTAATTCAGCCTAATTACTTTTTATGGTTAGTCTTTTATTGACACAACTTCACCATCAATATTTATTTTGTCTTTTAAAAGCAAAAGTGCTTTTTCAAACCTTGAGCTAATTGCATCACCTACTCTGCTAAAGCCTAGTTGTTGAGCTAATAATTTAAATAAACTATCTTTTTCGGCAGATATGTTATGTTTCAGTAAAGTTAATAAGCCATTTGCCAATTCTTCCAAACATATGTACTTTATTTCACGAGGTATTTCTCCCTCTTTTGGAACTCTAAGCATTGGAGGGTCACTTTTAACCAAATATAAAAATTTGTTTTTGCGAATTATTCCCGCTCTATTACAGCCTAACATATCATTGTCAAATTCTTGCCAAGCTACACTTGTAAGTTTTTCACGTCTGTACAAAAATAGAATTCGTTTCAATAGCCATTCCTCTGACATAGGTGCCTCAACCTCAAGTATTTTAAGTATAATTTGACGTCTATTTCTATACATATAAATTTTAGATATTGCATTTTCGTCAGCCTTATTATAAGCAGGGAATGTAAAAGGAATAGTTTTGTTTTGCTCACTAAAATCTTCAGCACTAATTTCTGGCTTTTCATTTGATTTTGTATTATTAGTTTGTTGATAATTAATAGCAGACATAGCAACATTGTATAATCTTTCTTTTTCCGTCTGCTTGTTATTAAACCAATCTGTTGACCAAATTCTATAAAAATGCCAACCCATACCTTCCAAAATTTCTTGTCTTAGCCTATCTCTATCCCTTGCAGTTTTTGAGGAATGGTAACTTGCTCCATCACACTCTATAGCCAAAACATAGTCTGAAGAATTTGGACGTTTTAAGGCTAAATCTATTTTGAAAGATGAGCAACCGACTTGAGTATCAACCTCAAAACCTTTCTCACGCAAAAAGTCACATACCTCCATTTCAAACTCAGAATCATATTCTTCAAATTGATTCAAAACTATTGAACGCTCCAATGCGATTTCGCCATTCTCTGCATAATCAAGGTATTCACGTAGCAATCTTGAACCTACTGATTTTGTTCTTGATAAATCTATATCAGTAAAATGCATAGAGGCTACTAACTGAACATTGCATTTTGCACGTGTAACCGCAACATTAAGTCTTCTCTCGCCACCCACTCTATTAATAGGTCCAAAGTTTAATAGTAACTTGCCAGCAGAATCTTTTGCATATGCGACACTGAATATAATTGTATCACGCTCATCACCTTGCACAGTTTCCAAATTTTTCACAAAGAAAGGTTCGTCTTTTTCGGAATTAAAAAATTCCTCCTTTGACAAATCTTGTGCACGGCGTTTTAAAATCAATCTTTCAATCAAATTTTGTTGAGAAATGCTAAATGCAACTACACCTAAACTCCTATTAGGATAACTCTCAAAATGCTCAAAAACAAGGTCTACAATTCTTTCCGCTTCTGCCATATTTGTTTTGCTTTTTCTGTCAAAAACTCCGTCCACATAGTGATAATCAACGCCAATTCCTCTTTGTTTTATATCACTTTTAGGTGATGGAAAAGTTATCAATTCATTGTCATAAAAATTCTTATTGGAAAAAGCAATTAATTGTTCATACTTACTACGATAGTGCCACTTTAATCTGCATTGTGGCAAAATAGTTGAATAAACATCCAACACAGATTCAAAGTCTGATAAATCGTCTTGTTCATCGTCATCAATATCGCTCATACTATTAAAGAAATTGCTTGGTGGCATTTGGTTGGAATCACCAACAACTACCAGCTGTTTTCCTCTATAAATCGCACCAATTGAGTCTTGTGGGAATATCTGTGATGCCTCATCAAAAATAACTACATCAAACTCTATATTAGGGCTTAAAAATGTACTAACAGAAAGTGGTGACATTAGAAAGCAAGGTTTTATTCTTTGCACTAAATCGTCTGTTTCGTTTAAAAGTTGTCTTACACCTTTTTGTTTACGTTTTTTCTTGGCTTCGTGCAATAAAATCGCAAGAGGACTGCCTTGTGCAATCATATCAATACTTGGCTTTTGTGCAGAAACTTTCGCTCTTATTTCTGCTATGTTCACTTTAAATGATAGCTTATCTTTCTTTTTAAACAAATTTACCAATTCATCGTGAGGTATTCTTGGTAATTGTTTAATCTCTGTAATATTATATAGCAAATTTTCTATCCATTCACGATAAAACTGCTTTTGGTAGCATAGTACAATATTCAGGTCTTGTATTTGATTGGCTATGCAATATTCAATATAATCAATCAATTTTAATTCTTGAATTTTGTTAAGTAGCTTTGAAAAATTGCACCAGTTATTTAACTTATCTATATTATTTAATTGCCTATCAAATCTATTTTTTAGCACCTCTAAACTTATCTGTTCAATGTCAAAAATTGTTTTTTCATAACAATTATACAAATTTCTCTCAATACTTCCATAGATATCAAAAATGTCTTTAATTTTTGATGCAAAAGTCTTAAAACTCTTTTGTTCTAGTAACAATGAGTCAACTGTCATATCCTCAAAGTATTGCATAGATATGTCTAGACTATTAAGTAACTTTATAACTTTAAGCTCGTTTATCAAACTATCAAAATCGGTATACTCAGCTTTATAATTTTCTGCAAACAACCCCTCAATTTTTTCACTATCAACTTTATACTGCTGTAATTTTTGTTGATATTCTCTCAAATCTGCTAGCACTTGTAAAGCAAACTTATAATTCACTTTTGTATTAGTTTTTAAGGACAATTCAATATCTTTAATTATATTCTTATATTCTTTAGAGAAAATTCTTGATAGCAAACCATTATATTGTTTAACAAATTTTTTATGCAACAAATGACCGTCCATTTTAAAAATGTCATCGTCAAAGTTAATATCAAGTTTACCTTTTTGCTCAATCAATATTTTTGCTTTATTCTGCAAATCTTTAACACTTTCAATAACATTATCAATATCACTATTTAACAATTGTGGAGTATAAAAACCGCTATTTTTTGCAGTATCAAAGAAAGTTTGCAAAGCTAATATTTGTGCAATATTTTTAGCATTAAAATTGTATTGTTTATTAATGCTACTTATAAGTTCAAGCAATTTTGCACACAATTCTATACCACTTTTCAAATCTGCTTTAAACGCCATTACTTGGTCATACTCAGCATTAATATTAGAATATCCATACCATACATTTTGCGTATAATCAACACCTATTGAAGGTATATATTGCTTGTAACTAGTCAACAATTGTACAGCTTGTGCTAAATATTCATCACCTTTTTGATTAATATCACCAATCAAAAACTCAATATCTAAAGCATTCCTAAATTTAGCAAATAACTCATATAAATGATATAATGTTGTATTAATTGTAGGGCGTACTTTGTGCAACTCTATTGCATAGCTATCCAAATCACGTTGAGCATTGTTAAGTGCAAGCAATTCCGCCTCTGCTCTCCCAGAAAGCTTACTTTTTGGTAATTTTAAAGTTTTAACTAATTCTTCTATTACTAACTTTTTATTTACCTTATGACTATGTAATTCCAAACAAAACTCGTCTAAGCCAACTTTTTTCAATTTGTCATACACAACATTCAATGCCGCAAGCTTTTCAGAAACAAATAAAACTTTTTTATTGTCATTCAAGCATTCCGCAATAATATTAGTAATTGTTTGACTTTTACCCGTTCCTGGAGGTCCTTGCAAAACAAAACTTTTTCCTGCTTTTACAAGTGCTATTGCTTCTGATTGGCTAGAATCCGCATCAATAACATTGTGCAATTTTTGCAAATCACACCTTTCATCCTCATTCTGCAAATCATTAGAAGTATCACTATGTCCTAGCAATGCCATAATTGATTTATTTGTGACAATTTTTTCAGCATTTTCTTTCAAATCTTCATACATATTGATTTTTTGGAAAGAAAATATGCTTATTTTAACATCAAGTTCAATTTGCCATTTTAATCTACTTAATTGACTTTCAACTTCACTTATATATTCATTTATGCTCCCAGAAAACTCTGGCAAATCAATACCATAATCTGTTTTTAATTTGTAAGCAAAGGTTGGGTTAACTATGATTTCGTCATCAATTGGTCTAAAATAATACGGCTCAGATGCAGAGTTATTTATAATCGTAATCGGCATTAGCAAAAGTGGTGCGTGCATCTCATAGGATGAAATTTCTACCTCAGTCCATTTAATAAAACCAAATGCCAAAAACGCAGTATTAACACCAGTTTCCTCAATAATTGTTTTTGTTCTCTTCTTGATATTTTTAATGGCATTAATTGGCTTGCCACTCAAATTATATAATAAAACTTGATTTTTCTTTAACTTTTCACTATAACAGCTATAATACTCAGCTAATGACAAATTACTTTCTGTTTGCCATTCGTTATCCTCATTCTCTATTTTCGGGTCATATACTTCAAAAGTATAACCATCGTCCGCTTTATTAAAAAGTGTTTCAAAATTAGGAGCAATAACTTGTACTGAACTTGACTTTGAATCTTTAAAATTGATTAAATTATTTCTCTTACCAGTGTCAAGTAATAAATCTGCCCATTTATTTAATCTTTCAATATCCATATTATCTCATTCCTTAATAACATTAAATTTAGTATAACATATTTTTAAGATAATTGCAATTTAAAATATAAAATAACTGGACTTACTAAATAATTCACAAATTTTAAATAAAAAACAAGGAATTATTTCAATTTCCATATATACTTTTAAGTCTAATAAAAAATGAACAGCACGCTTTTTACAAAGTATTGCTGTTCACCAATTTTTATTTTGTATATCTTAATAAATTTTAATATTTAATATCACTACAACAATTATAATAGTTTCAACAATTACAACAATTTCTGCAACAATCACAAACAATAATATAATAATCTATATTGTCATTATTATATTTATTGATAATTGTTTGAGCCATATTGCTATAAGTTGTAATTTGACTAGTTCCAGAATCATATGTTACACTTGCAAAATTAGCTATTGTTTTAATTTCAGTTACTTTAACATCAAGTTCTATAATTAAAACCTCATTAGGCTCCAAACTTTGGATAATAAAACCTACATTAGGATTATAAACTGAATAACCTACGCCATTTATCTTAACGCTATTAGATATAAATGCTGTGCCATTATGAATAGAATCCTTAAATATTACATTAGTTTTTGCGATACTGTCAGTGTTAGTTATATTAATAGTGTAATGCAGATTTTCACCTTTAACCGCAAATTCTTTATCCACATTTTTTGCCACTACAATTTCTTTATCAACAATATCTAACTCAATATTATCAGTTAGTTCAGTGTATTTAATATCACCTCTCATTGGGTCTTTCGCAGAATATTGTATTTCCCCAAAATGCGTTATAGTATTAGTCGTAATTGGCTTGTTTGCTTTTAATTCATATTTAATAATAACTATCTCATTTGGAGCTAAATCGGGCAAAACAAAACCTTTTATTGGGTCATAATCTGGATATGCAACTCCGTTTATTTTAACACTTCCCTCAACAAAGCTTGCACCATTCGGTTGAGGCACTGAAAAAAAGTTATTATATAATTTTGTTTGCGAATTATTTGTTATAACAACCTTATTGTGGACTATTTCGCCCTCTTTTGCTAAAGTTTTATCAGAACTACTAATCTTTAATATAGATTCAAATAAGTTTTCTATATTTACGGTATTGCTTGCCAATTGCCCAGCTGTTGCTCCCTCATTAGGAATTATAGCATTGTAAGTTACATTTTATTGATTTGGTATAAGCATTATTTTAAACTCCTAAAAAAATTACTACATACAGCCCCCCATAACAAGAGCCAAATATGTAGTAATTTACTTATTAATTATATAAATTATATGTTAATAAATATGTCAGCAAAAATCTATTTTTATCTTACTATAATATATGATTTATATGCATTAAATGTTTACAATACGCTTGATGATATTTTATTATCCATTGTATTTTTATCATTCTTATAAGTAAAAAATTCATCCTAGATAATTTATTTTATTAATATTAATAATAAAAACTTATTAAAAAACTAAAATTAATTTAAATCTAATGCTTTTAAAAGCAAAATCTTTTTCAATAAAACAATATATTACAATTTTCCAATAATTAATAATGTTATTGAGAAGCTATAACTTGAACAAATTGGCTACCCAGCAGTTCTGCCGAGATAGTTAATTACCTCTAGAGTGCCAACGGCACTCTAGAGGTATAGGAGCTTACTAAAGCGGAATTGAACCGCCGACCTTTTCTCACCCCTAAAAACTTCTCAGTTTTTTGGGGTCCCCGTTTTAATGAGCAGGCTACCCAGCAGTTCTGCCGAGATAGTTAAATACCTCTAGAGTGCCAACGGCACTCTAGAGGTATTGGAGCTTACTAAAGCGGAATTGAACCGCCGACCTTTTCTCACCCCTAAAAACTTCTCAGTTTTTTGGGGGCCCCGTTTTAATGAGCAGGCTACCCAGCAGTTCTGCCGAGATAGTTAAATACCTCTAGAGTGCCGTTGGCACTCTAGAGGTATTGGAGCTACTGGGCGGAATTGAACCGCCGACCTGCTCATTACGAGTGAGCTGCTCTACCAACTGAGCCACAGTAGCATATTATGTATAATACTTTATTCAAAAATTTAAAAATCAATTTTTTAAATTTTAATTTTTTATTGACTTAATGTTTGGTTAATTCACAATAAAAGATTATGCATTTTAAACCAATTAAAAATATTATAAATTTAATTAATATTTTAAGCAAATAAAATATTTAAAACTATCACAAAGTTGAAATAACTTGTTTAAATGATAAGTACTTGATACTTCTAGTATGGACTGCAATAGTAGTTTGAGACGGACTGAATATATTTTTACAACCACCAATTGCTTGTTGGTAGCTGTCATCAATTTGAAAAAAATCAAACTTTACATCATTTATATATAATGCTATTTCTTTATTATAACAGACTATTCAAATTTGAAACAACTCCATACAGCAAGATATCTGCATAAGTGACTTTAGTCAAAATAAATTTTTTCAAGTAAAATTAAATAACATAAAATTTATTATAATACCAATACTTTGACAGTATAAAATAGTTATCAATAATAATTCCATTTATGTGGTATATTTTGTCATATATAATTATTAATTATAAAATATTTTTACAAGCAAATATATATTTAATAAATTTTAGTATCGATTTTCGCAAGTTATTTTGATATCCAAATATATTTTTTATGGCATAAAGTACAATTTATTATTTGTTGTTTTTTAAACTTTAATGTTTTTAAAATATTACATTTATAAGTATAAAATAAACTTTCATATTAATTATGAGTTTCCTTATATTGTTTTGCGATATCTAACAGCTTTTCTGCGTGCAATACTGCAAACTCACTTGCCTCTATTCCGTCAATCATTTTTGCAATTTCTACAGCAGATTTTTCTTTATTAAGTAAAGTTACATTTGTATTTGTTCTGCCATTATCTGTTGATTTAGAAATTAAAAAGTGTACATCAGCCATTGACGCAAGTTGTGGTAAATGTGTAACTGCTAATACTTGTTTGCTATTAGATATATCATACAACTTGTTTGCAACTACTTGAGCAATTTTGCCACTAATACCAGTATCAATCTCATCAAATACCATTACGTTAACACCATCAATTTGTGCGGTTATTTTTTTGATTGCAAGCATAAATCTGCTCATTTCACCACCACTTATAATCTTTCTTAGTGGTTTAAGCGGTTCACCTAAGTTTGGTGAAATCAAAAATTCCACAATGTCAATGCCATTTGTACTAGCTTTATGTGCTATAGTTTCAATATCATTATATGTGACAATATCTACAGCAAAACCAGTATTTGGCATACCAAGCTCCTTTAATTCGCTTACAACAAGATTTTCAAACTTAGTAGCGTAAGTTTTGCGAACATCACTTAAGTCAATACCTTTTTGTTCCAAGTTTTCTAAAGCTAAATTATAATCATTTGTCAACTTTTCAAGCATAAAGCTGTAGTTTGACAATTCCTCTACTTCGCTTGTGATTTTATCTCGATAAGCTAAGACTTGTTCCTCTGTATCACCATATTTACCCTCTATATTATGGATAACACTAAGTCTTGCAATATCCTTTTGTGCCTCAAATTCATCTACACTTACACTATTACTAATGCTATCAACACTTGATGCAATATCCGCAATTTCAATTCTTGCTTCCTCTAGTCGTGCAATGTATTCTGTAATGTCTGAGTTATATTCCTCAATTTTAGATAATTCCCTAATCGCACTATGTATACTGTCGCAAGCATTGTTTTCCATATCACCATTAAGCAAGGTATAAACGTTACTTGATGCCCTAACAATCGCCTCTTGATTATCATACATATCACATTTTTTCTGCAACTCTTCTTCCTCACCGACAACAAGGTTTGCTTCATTGATTTCCTCAAGTTGCTTTTGCAAAATTTCAAAACGAATGTCAACATCAGTCATTTTATTATATTCATTAAGTTTAAATCGTATTTGCTTAAAATTATTATATGCTTGCAAATACTCCTGTTTTGCACAAGTGATTTTATCACCAATAAAATTATCCAATATATTAATATGATTATCACTATTTAGTAAAATAGCATTTTCGTGTTGACCATAGATATCTACTAAAGAAGAAGCAATACTCTTTAACGCACTGACAGTTACTTTTATACCATTGATTCTGCAAATATTTTTACCATCTATAGTCATTTTACGTGACAAAATCAAGCCATCTTCAAAATCAATTTCATACTCTTTTAATATCTCTTGAGTAATGCTATTGATTTCATCAAACTCAGCCTCAACTAAAGCTTCCTCCTCACCCTCACGAATAAGTGACTTATCCGCTCTATCTCCAAGCACAAAGTTAAGTGAATCAATAATTATTGACTTACCTGCACCAGTTTCACCCGTAAGGATATTTAAACCTTGCCCCCAGTCTATTTCTGCATAAGATATTAAAGCTATATTATTAATTGTCAGTGTGCGTAACATAAACACCTCCAAACACAAGTGCAATTAATTTTTGCATTACACTATAAACCTAAAATTACTTGTTCTTACTTAAAAATATCAAATTAGTATCGATTTTTGAATGATTTTTTATAATTTATTGCAAATAACTATTTAATTTCTTTTTAACATTTACCGCAACTTGTTCATTTTCAACAACCAAAAAAATTGTATCATCACCAGCTAAAGTTCCTACAATCTCAGATATATTTAAATTATCTATAAACGCAGCTGCACTATTTGCTGAGCCGATTATAGTTTTTATAACTATAATATTTTGAGCTGATTTAACTTCTACAACTGCTTGTTTAAACAAGCTATTATATTTATTCGTTAAGTCCTCTTTTTCTTCTTTAGGACAAACATACTTATATCGTCTGTTAGGTGCGATAATTTTTGTTATACCTAAATCATTAATATCTCTTGATATTGTTGCTTGTGTTACTGGAAATCCAGCAGTTTGCAATAATTCAATAAGTTCACCTTGTGTTTCCACATCGTGATTATTAATGATTTCCATAAGTTTTAATTGTCGCTTATTTCTTTTCATATCTATCTCCTTAACCTAACTTATTCCAGCCAGACATCTTTTGAATTAATTTACTATAAAAATTGCTGTCATTTAATCGTATAAGTTGAGTGTAAAAGTCACTTTTTTCAACAAACACTTCAAGATTATCGCAATCTTTTAAAGTTACATTTTCACCATCTACACACACCATAATATCATTCACGCTGTTACATTGCGTATGTAAAAGAATTTTACTCTCGTCACCCACTACCATTGGTCTGGAATTTAAACTATGTGGACAGATAGCCGTTACTCCAATTGCTCGCACACTTGGGCTTAAAATTGCCCCACCACAACTCATTGCATAGGCTGTTGAGCCAGTTGGCGTACTGATTATTACTCCGTCACCAGTTACTATGTCACAAAGACCTCCGTCAACAGTGATAGATATATCTATTGTTCTGCTTGACATCCCTCTTGACAAACTTATCTCATTAAGTGCAAGATATTCCTCTCCACAAACATCAGCCTTTAGCATTGAACGTTTTTCAATTCTAAAGTCATTATTTATTAATCTTGTAACCAAACTATCAAAACCAGTATCCTCACACTCAGTCAAAAAACCAAGATTGCCCTTATTAACTCCAAGCAATGGTATTTCATGTTTTACAACTCGCCTTGCCACTGAAAGCATAGTTCCGTCACCACCAAAAACAACCATAATGTCAGACTTTTTGGCAACATCGTCTAAGCTATAACTTGGCAATTTAATAAATTCCTCTACACCACTAGCAACAAACACTTGCAAACCTTTTTTTGTAGCACAATCTATAAACTTTAAAGCTGTAGCACACTCAAAATCTCTATGTTTATTGACACAAATACCTATTTTCATAATTCTGTCCTCATAAAAGCATTATAATGTGCAATGCAATTTTTTAATATGCTATCCACATCTAAACCAACCATTTCAAGTAATTCTTTAATGCTACCTTGAGTTAAAAACTGCTCATTTATTGCCATACGTACAACTTTTGCAGTAATATTATTTTCATTAAAATACTCAAGTACACTGCTTCCAAAGCCACCAGCAAGTTGATTATCCTCAAGAGTTACTACTAATTTACCACCAAGTGTGGATAAGTAATTTCTATCCATTGGTTTAACAAACCTACAATTTACAACTTCTGCATTAATACCTTGTTCCTCAAGTTTTGCACAAACTTTTATTGCTTGCCCAACCATTAACGCACCAACTGCCAAAATAACCAATTTATCTGTAGATTTTTTTAGCACTTCCCAACTGCCAAGTTCAATCGGTTTTACTTCCCCACTAATAAGGCTCATTCCTTTAGGATATCTAATAGCCAATGGATGATTAAAATTCACTGACCACTTTATTGCCTCATTGAGTTCTGTTGCACTCTTTGGAGCAATTATAGTCATATTTGGAATTAGTCTCAAAAAGTTGACATCATAAATACCTTGATGTGTTTCCCCGTCATTTGGAACAATACCAGCTCTGTCTATACAAAAAGTAACTGGTAAGTCTTGCAAGCATACATCGTGAATCAAGTTATCATACGCTCTTTGCAAGAATGAAGAATATACTGCAAAATAAGGTTTATATCCACCAAGGGCAAGACCTGCACACATTGTAGCGGCGTGACCTTCTGCAATGCCTACATCACTAAACCTTTGTGGGAACATTTCAGAAAAACCTAAAAGTCCAGTACCCTCTCTCATTGCGGCAGTTACAGCATAAATTTTGCTATCACTGCTTGCAATATTTTTCATAGCTTCACCAAATGCGTCAGAGAATGAAATACTATCTTCACATTTGCTACCACATTTAGGACTATATCCGTGGAATTTAGCTGGGTTATCCTCTGCTTCCTTAAAGCCGTAACCTTTTTTAGTTACAACGTGAATAATACAGCTTTCATCTTCCTTTTTCGCAATCTCTAGAATATTTATCAAATCTTCTAAATCGTGTCCGTCAATAGGTCCAAAATACCTAATGCCAAACTGCTCAAAAGGCATACCACCTTGTAAAAAGTATTTTACACTATTTTTTGCCTTATACAAAAATCTCATTGCTGGAGCTGCATTGTCAATCCTAAAGCCTCTAACAATATTGTAAGCTTTAGCCTTTAATCTGTTATAGGCATTTGAGGTGTGCAATCTTAACAAATATTTTGCGGTACTACCTACATTTTCCGAAATAGACATTGAATTATCATTTAAAATAATAATTTGTTTTTTCTTTAAATTAATGCAATCATTAAGTGCTTCATAGGCTAATCCACCAGTCAAAGCACCATCACCAATTACTGACACCGTAATATTAGAGGAATTGTCTTGCCATAATGCACGGCTAAGTCCACAAGCTAAAGATATACTTGTACTTGAGTGTCCAGTATTTGCACAATCATATTCTGATTCATTTATTTTTGGAAAACCAGCTATACCGCCAAACTGCCTTAAAGAAGAAAATTGTTCATATCTTCCCGTTAAGAGCTTATGTGCATAACACTGGTGTCCAACATCAAATATAAATTTATCTTTAGGACAATCAAAACAATAATGCATAGCAAGAATAATTTCCACCGCACCTAACGAACTTGCCAAATGTCCACCATTAACCATAACAGTGTCCAATATTTTTTGTCTTAACTCTCGTGCAAGTTGTTTAAGCTCAGCAATATCCATCCCCTTGATGTCTGCTGGCATTTTTATATCTTTTAACTCCATAGCCCCTCATTTTACAATTTAGTACCGATTTTCGGTGTGTTTTTTAACATTTGCAATTAATTGTAAATAAACTTTTAAGTTTATCAAACCAAAAAATCAAACTCCTACATACTGCGATTTGTCAGATATTTTGCAAAGTCTATCAATTTATCTGCACGTTTTCCATACTTCTGCAAAACCTCAATTGCGTCTCTTTCAAGCAACTTTATATCCTCTCGTGCTTTGTCTATTCCGCAAATAGATATATATGTCGTCTTATCTGCTTTTATATCACTGTTAATATTTTTACCTAAAATTTTTGCATTTGAAGTAATATCCAATATATCGTCAACTATTTGAAAAATGAGTCCTAACTTAGAGCAATAAATTTCTAAATCTGCAATTTCCTCTGCCTTAGCACCAAGACTAATACTACTCCCTACCAAAGACGCTTTAAATAGACACGACGTTTTTAAAGTGTTTAATTTAATTACTTCATCAAGGTTTTTTTCTCTATACTCGTCATTGCAAATGTCTATGCACTGACCGCCAACCATTCCATAGATACCACTCATTTTAGAGATATATGCTACAGCTTTGTAATACTTTTCATTATGCTCACCTTCAAGCATAAATTCAAAGGCAAGGTTTAATAGAGCGTCACCAGTAAGTACTCCAATGCCTTCACCAAACTTTTTGTGGGTGCTAGCTTTTCCGTGCCTTAAGTCGTCATTATCCATACACGGCAAATCATCGTGACATAAGGAATAATTATGAATACATTCAACTCCCAAAGCTAAAGTTTTGATAGAGTCAAAATCTTGCCCCATAAAGTCCGCACCAAGCACGCAAAGTATAGGTCTAAGCCTTTTACCTCCGTCAAGAGCGTATTCTACAGCTTGACCAATAGGTTGCGGAACATTTTGCAACTTTAAAAGTTTTTCTTTCAAATATTCCTCAAATATTAATTTGTTACTATTCAAAAATTCTCTCATTAAACACCTTAAATGTACTATTACTTATTGCAAACAACTTTAAAAATTTATAAAAAATAATATTTGCCTTAATATTTATTTTTCTTCCAAAACTAGTTCTGCTTTTGTAATAGTATCTAGTTCCTTAATCAAAAGTTCCGCTTTACCTTTTGTTTCATTCAAAACTTTTATACACTCACTACTCTTTTTTACTCCTTTATCAAAAAGCTTTAAACTCTCATCTAAAGTAGTATTTTTATCTTCCATTTTTTTTGCAATTTCTTCAAGTTCTTGCAATACTTTTTCAAATTCCATAATAATTATCCTCTTAATTCTGTTTCTTTATAGTTACTTTTTTTACATTTGCATCTATCTTGCCACCATTTGTTAAAACTATAATATCGTCACCAATATTTACTTTTTCAATATTAGTAGCAATTCCGCTTGAATTGTAAAGTTTACTATACCCTTGTCCCAATATCCTAATAGGATTGTTGGCATCTATTCTAGCCATAATTTTATTTATTGCGTGTTCACCCTCCAAACACTTAACTTTAAATATACTACCAAGGCTTGTTGACAAGTTTTTAACTTTACTTTCACACTCAAGAATATTAAGGTGCAATTTACTTACCATTGCTTTTACTGCGGAATTTAATTGCATTTCCGCATAGGCAATACGATTACCAAGATGCTTTTTATAAATATCGCAATATGCAAGTAATGCATTTTTCAATTCCTCAACGTCATAACCTACCAACTCTCCACTTGCGGTTGGTGTAGGAACTCTTATATCTGCAACAAAGTCACACAAAGTAAAATCTGTTTCGTGTCCGACTGCTGAAATTATTGGCGTATTGCATTCAAAGATTTTATATACCAATCTTTCACTATTGAAAGGCATTAAGTCTTCCATTGAGCCACCACCACGAGCAATAATTATTGCATCATAATTCATACTATCAACCAATGTCAAAGCAGTAATAATTTCATTTTCCGCAAACTGACCTTGAACCTTAACATCAATTACGTCTATATTCAATAATTGATTTTTCTTACGAATAGTGCTTACAATATCACGAATAACAGCACCCGTTTTTGCAGTTACCACACAAACATTACTTGGATACTTTGGTATAGGCTTTTTATGTTTTATATCAAAGTACCCCGCTTTTTCCAACTTTTGTCGTAGTTGCTCTAATTGTAAGGCAAGTAAGCCTTGTCCCAACGGCTCAATTTTTCGTGCATTGAAAGATAGTTTACCTCCTGGCGGATAAAAATCCACACTGCCAACAAGACAAACACTCTCACCATTTTTAGGCAGATAGGTTTTTGCATAACTAAAACAGTTACATTGAATCTGTGCATTTTCGTCTTTAAGGGTAAAATAAGCGTGTGGTCCAGAACATCTAAGCCCTGAAACTTCGCCCACTAGTTTGATATTATGCAACATTTCCTCTGCACCTAATATGTTTTTAATATACCCCGTAAGCAAGGTAACAGAAACAAAATCACTCATATTTAGCACACATTAAAGTATTGTATAAAAGCATTGAAATCGTCATTGGTCCGACACCTCCTGGAACAGGGGTTATGTATGATGCTTTTTTACTTACATTTTCAAAATCAACATCTCCAACAAGCTTTCCGTCCACTCTATTAATGCCCACATCAATTACGATTGCACCATCTTTTACCATATCGCTTGTAACAAATTTAGGTTTGCCAATTGCCACAACCAAAATATCCGCTTGTTTTGTAATCTCTGCCATATTTTGTGTTTTTGAGTGGCATACAGTCACAGTGCAGTTAGCGTTTAAAAGCAACATTGCCATAGGCTTGCCTACAGTATTACTTCTACCAATAACTACCGCGTGTTTACCATTTAAGTTGACACCAGTTGAAGCAAGCAATTCCATTACGCCAAAAGGTGTACAACTTACTGTTCGAGGGGTGTTCATAGCAAGCAAACCAAGATTATTTGGACTAAAACCATCAACATCTTTACTATCTGGTATTAATGACAGCAAATATCTTTCATCAAGACCTTTTGGTAAAGGTAATTGCATTAAAATACCATCAACACTTTCATCACTTGCCAAATCTTTTATAATTTTGGAAACTTCTTCATTTGTGCTAGTTGCTGGCAGTCTAAAAGATAGAGACTTCATTCCAACCTCCTCGCAACCAATAATCTTATTTTTAACATAAGTTTGTGAGGCTGGGTCTTCACCGACTAAAATAACCGCAAGACAAGGTATCCTACCTTTTTGTGCAATAAATTCTTTTACCATTACGGCAACCTTTTCTCTTGTAGTTTTAGATACCTCTTTACCATTAATTAGATTCATTATTAAGCTCCTTATAAACACTAGCCAAAATACCATTTACAAATGGTCCACTCTTTGCTGTGGAATATTTTTTTATAATAGAAACAGCCTCACTAATTGCAACTGCACGAGGAATTTCTGTATTGTATTTCATTTCACAAATAGCAAGAATCAGCACAGCCAAATCGGGCTTATAAATTCTATCCAATTGGTAGCCGATTGCATATTTTTCTATAGTAGCTTTAATTTCCTCAATATTGTCTATTGACATATCATAAGTTAAGGTAATATATTCTAAATCATCTTCTAAAATATGTTTATCCTCAGATATTCTTTGCAATAAAAGTTCATCCTTTTCGCCATTAAAAAGAAAACTAAATATCAATTGATAGGCATAATCTCTGGCTTTTCGTCTACTAAAGATTTTGTCGTTTTTAACAATGTCCTTACTCATTACGCAAATACCACCCCAATCACATTGACATTAACTGATTTAACTTTGAAACTTGTTTGTTCCTCTATGTCTTTTTTGATAGAATTTTGCAATTCACTAACTATTTCAGGCAATGCATATCCAAAATAAGCATTGATTGACAAAGATATTACAACCATATTAGAATGAGTAATTACAATCTCAATGCCGTCATAGCCGTTTTTAGAAGTAAATTTATTTGAAATACCACTTTCCGTGCTGACAGATGCAACGCCTTTTGCCTTAGATGTCGCATTTGATATAATTGAAGCAATTAAACTTATATAAGTATTTTGATTAAGTGTATTGTCCATAACTCTCCTTAAATAAAATTTTTATTTATAATATACGGATATATTTTAACATAAATAAAATATAAAATCAAGATTTATACAAAATTTTTCCATTTTGCTAATAAAAAAATGAATATTTTTTAATCAAGCTATACAATCTAAGCATATTATTCTCTTATTATCCACAAAAAAAACTAAAAAAGTGATTTATACTTATATTTAAATCTAAAATTATTATTTGAAATTAAAATTTTAAGTTTCTTATATTATTAATATTATCAAACTTGCATTTTACCATTATATACACAAATAGGCAGTGCTAATTGCACCGCCTATGTATAACTATTTTCTAACTTTAAAGCTTAAACAGCTGTGTTGATAATAATATCTGTAATTGTAAACTCAGTTTCTTCCATAATCAATGAACAGATAACTGAAGTTTCCTCAAGCAACAACTCAGCCTTATCAACAAACACGTTGATTTTTGAGTTGCCAATCATAACTGCAACATTGTTAAAACCTTTAGACTTAATTTTTGCTTCCAAAGCCATTTCAGTTTTAATGTTAGCAACGATAGCAAGCTTTTCCTTCTCTGCATTTGCAACTGCTTCTTGAGTTGAGTTATCATTGTTGATAATTGCATCTAAAAGTGCGATTTGTTCATTTTTTCTAAGTTCTTTATCACTTTGCAACTCTGTAAAGAATGTGCTTTGAGTGCCATCAAGATTACTGTTACCATCATTAGCTTTACCAGCATTTAAGTTAAGCACAATGCTCAATGTGCCTGCAACTACAAGCAATACTACCATACAACTAAGTACTAAGATTTTCTTTCTGTTTTCTGTCAAATTAATTTTCATAACAACCTCCGATTTCTAATATATTCTATTCCATACCAAATACTTTTATGCAATTAAATTCAATTTTTAACAAGGTTGAAAGTGCTTGCATAATATCCACTCTTACCTTGGGGTTGTCCCCACCTTGAGCTACTACTACAATGCCGTCGATTTTTGCTCTCTTAGTACCAATAATCAAAGGTTCATTTCCGTTTGTAAAAATTGGTGTAGTTGTTTCTTCGATTGTTTCAGTAACTCTTCCATCATCTTCTACTCTGTCTGTTCTTTTATCAGTTTTATGTGCAATTTCGATTTGCTCACCGCCGTCATACACTATCAAAACTTTTACATCACCTACCCCTTTTATTTTTCCTATAACGTCTTGTATTTGTGTTGTAAGTTCTTTGCCGTCACTTAACGTTACTTGCTTGTCCTTGTCTTTCACATTTACATAACCAACATATGCCACCACAACTACAAATAGAACTACTACTGCAAAAATAATTTGAAATTTTTTATTTTTTAAAATTTCTTCAATTTTTTTCGACTTTTTACCACGTTTGTCAACAATATTGTTATTTTCCATACTCACCTCTTTAACTTGATAAATATATTTTTATTTGCTCAGCCTCAACTGACAACTTAGCCCTTACTATTTTAATTATATTATCTTTGCTTTCATCTTTTTTCACATAAATTTTAACCACATCAATATTATCTATATCATTACGTAAATAATAAATTCTAACTCGTTCCACACTAACCCCTTGTGAGGTTAACGCATTTAAAACTCTTTCCTCTCTCTCACTATTTTTTCTTTCATTCACACCATTTAAAAAACTTGATTGAGTAACCATTTCCTCACCAAAAAATTTACTTATGTCAAAATCTTTTTTAAAAAATTGTGGCAAAGGGCTTACCAAAACTAGCACTACAGCCAGTGCAAAAACGCCCTTTATATATTTTGCGGTATGACCATCTGCAAGCAATATTTCAAGCAATACCCCAAGCGACACCACTCCAACTATTGATAATAACCAAGCATTCATAATTACCACCCAAACAACACTTTTCTACACCAGAACAATTAACTTTAACAATTTAGTACCGATTTTTGGCATATTTTGATATAAATTACTACTCAAATACCTGCATTGCAAGTTAGCATAATCAAAATTATCATAATGAAAAACATAAATGCCATACCCAAAATTGCAACTACTAGCAAAGTCAAATTTTTACTAATTACATAAATAATTTCACTCATTCTTTTATTACCGATTGGTTCAATAATACCAGCTACAAGTTTAAGACCTAATGAAAAAATTAAAATTTTAACAACGGGTGCAAGTACAATAGATAACATAAAAATCACACCACCCACACCTATTGCATTTTTAACAAGCATTACACTTGCGACAGCTAAGTCTAGCCCCTCACTTAAGTAGCCACCCAGTATTGGAACATAACTTGCTATTGCAAACTTAGCCGATTTGATAGATATGTTATCAGTAATTGCACCGCTTATGCCATTCGTAGTAACAAAGGTAGTAAACAAGCCAAACACAACACCAATAATTATCTCACCAGCAGACTTAAAAAACTTTGTCAGCTTATTCAATTTAATATCTTTTGAGATAAAACCTACTATTGATAATGCCATTGTTGCAATAAAACAAGGTAACACTATATTACTTATTATTTTTGCTACACCTACAGATAAAACTGTCATCATTGGACTATATGTTGCAGTTGTTGCGATTCCACCCAAGGCTGTAACTAAAGTTAGCATAATAGGAAAAATTACTTCCATAAATGCGGACATATTTTTAATAGTTTTTACACTAGACGTAATCAAAAAAGTAACTTCCGTCATAAGTATAACTATCATTGCAGAATAACATACAAAATGTATAATTTCCGTTGTAGAGTTGGACATAAAGCCAGAAGTCAAGCCACTTACAATACTAAAAACTACAGCGATTGCAATCAAAGTAACTAAGAGTGGTAAAAAACCTTTTAAAGATACTCCAAGCATATTGATAATTAAATTGAAAGTATCCGCAAAGCCACCATTATATTCACCTGATAAAATATCTTTAAATAATTGTGTTATTCCTCCCTCATATGTAAAACCGCTAAAGCTATTCTCAAACTGAACCAAGTCGGAAAAATCAATATCCTCTAAACTTTTATCAACATTTTCCTCAAGTTCTTTTTGTAGCTCGTCCATCGCTAAATTTTCAGCACTCAATTTTTCGTTTGTCATTATAATAGCTGTTAGCATAAAAATGCATATAATTACTAGCAAAATTACACTTATTTTTCTATTTAGTACCGATTTTTGTAGCATATTAACCTCATTTCAACAAATTTGCAACTGTATTTATCAACGCTGTCACTACTGGAATTGCCATTAAAAATATTGCAATTTTTCCGCTAAACTGTATTTTTTTACCTAGGCTTGGACTGCCCATATCCTCGCACATTCCGCTAGAATATTCTGTCAAATAACCAATCCCAACAATCTTTAACAATGCTGAAAACAGCTTACTATTAAGACCAGTCTTGTCCACTATTTGATTAAAAGCAATTATAACATCACCAATATATGTAAGTGTAATAATTACTATAATAATGCCCGTTGCAAGAGTTGCCATTATGCTTAACTCTGACTTAATCGACTTAAGCATAACAACTATTATCGCCCCTATTAAACCTATCGCTATAATCTTAAAAATATCCATTAATACAACTGCAAAAGTGATTTTATACTGCTATACAAACCACCTATCATATCCAAAATTATTGAAAGTACAATAATCAATCCAGCTATTGTTACAAAAGATGCTATCTCATCTTTATCCGCCTTTTTAAGCACACTATTGATTATCCAAGTTATTAGTCCAACACCCGCAATCTTAAATACAATATCTATCCCCATACTTTACCTAACATAAAATTATCATAATTGCAATGCCAATTAGCACAGACAATTTAAATGCCATAACTCCATCTTTTTTATACTTCTCTGCTGTTTTTAAAGCCTCTTTTTGAGTGCGTTCCTCTATGCTTTTAAGCTTGTTAACCTCTGTCACACTATCATATTTACCAATACTTTCAATATCCACAATTAAGGACTTTATTCTCTTTTTATCTACTAAAGCACACTCTTTTGGATAGCTGTTATTATCCATAATATCTTTTTTAAGATTACAACTTATCACACTCAAAACCTTTGTAAAAATATTACTTTCTTTTGCCGAGTAGTTATCTATTATATTAAAAATAGGAGTCTTGTTATTGGAAATTTCCGTTTTTGCGTAGCCGATAAAATCTACATATGCAGACATAAAGTCACTATTCGCCTTATACTTTTGTTTAATTATCAGCCCCACAAACGACACTGCAATACATATTATTCCACCAAATATTAGCCCGAACAATTGCACCGCACCTCCTTGACTTTCCCTACATTATCCCCAAGTAAAAGATAATTTGCAATCACATTTTTAAGTGGTGCATAACTTTTATTTGTCAAAAAATTATCTATATCGTTGCCGTGTGCAGTAGCCATTACCTTAACACCACTACGCACAGTATCAAGTATTGCATCTACTTCCTTCTCACCAAATATCTCGTCTGTCACAATAATATCTGGCGACATTGTTCTAACTGCACCCTCATAGCAATCTATTTTTGGGACACCTACCATTATGTCAGTATTAGTTCCCATATCCAAGTTACTCTCACCATTTATAGTTGCAGAAAGTTCATTTCTTTCATCAATTACCAATATGTCATTTCCATTATTAGAAAGTCGTCTTGTAATCTCCCTAAGCATAGTGGTTTTACCAAGATAAGGCGGTGATAAAATTAGCGTGTTATCAAAGTTTTCAATAATAGGCAACACCTCTTGAGGCAAGGACTGAATACTGTTTGCAACTCTAATTACAAGCGAATTTATATTTTTTATACTTCTCAATTTGCCACTGTCCAATACTGCCTCACCAACCAAACCGATTCTTATACCACCCTCACAACTGATATAGCCGTGCTTAATACTCTCCTCAACTGCATACAAGGAACGAGAAGTAGCAATCCTAAGCACATAGTCAATGTCCTCTTGCTCACAAACATATTGCACTACATTCCTTGCACCAATAGTATAAACTACTATATTTTTGCCACGCCTTAACCTAAGTTCAGATATATTACTAAACTTTTCAACCGCCCAATAAATATCATCACGCAACAAACGCCTTAAACAGCTGTTCACCTATGATTATCCTTCCTATCCTTAATATTTACCGCTATTATTCCAGCTATCAAACTTTCTGCTATTAGAATAGCACTATCTATCAGCATCATAACATCAATTTTTGCGTCCAAATTAATGATAGCAAATAGTATGTATGATAACAGCACAAACAATAAACCACTTACTAAACCTTTTATTGCACCTAGCTTTGCTTGCTTGATTCCAAACAAAATACCAAGCACAACACTTAAACTTTTTATAATCATATTTATTACTACAATATAATTATCCTCAATCCCAGCAAACTTGACTATCATAGCAAAAACTAAAATCAATACTAAGGAGCTTACTATTGCAATCAAGCTACTTTTTACTATATCAATTAAATCACTTTTATCAAACTTTAACTTCTTGTCCATACTATCCTCCACGCTAAAGCATATGACCAAGCCATTGTTATTATTACAAAAAAAATTTAACAACAGCAAAATTATGGAATAAAAATAATCTGCCCTAAAAATAATTGTTTTATATTATTAAATTCCAAAATATCCTCAGAATTTACCTCAAATTTATCTGCAATTTTTTCTATCGTATCAAAAGGTTTTACTACATATCTTCTGCCATTGGGAACGCTTATATATAGCAACACTCCTTCTTTTATATCCTCTTCCTCTAAGTTGTTACTATTTAACAAATCGTCTGCAAATACTGAATATTTGATACAAATATCTTTTAAACTATCATCTTTTTTTACCTTATAAATATATTGCATACATTAACCTCCTACCTTTCTATTCTATTTTTGCAAGCAAAATAATATGATATATGGATAAACATTGTTTTTTAATTGGAGGAATATGGCTAACTCTTTTGTAAAATCTTTCTTTAAGGTCACATCTATAAGTATAATAACTAGAGCAGTGTCCTTTATATTTCACATATATTTGTCAAGAATTTTTGGTGCATTGAATATTGGTATTTATTCAATCGCAAGTTCAGTATTTATGATGTTCGCTTGTTTTGCGGCAAGTGGCTTCCCTGTTACTCTTTCACGCAAAATAGCTCATTATGATGCACTAGGTGAATATGACCATTCTAATAGTATGTTGACCTCAACACTACTAATAACGGCAGGAATATCCACCACAATATGTTTGTTTTTCAACTTATTGCCAAGTTCGCTTAATCTACTTTTTTCTAATCCAAAATGTAGAGAAGTTTTTCGTATACTCTCACCAACTTTAATATCCACAGCAATTTATGCTACATTCCGTGCGTGGTTTTGGGGCAAGAAAAAATACACTACCTACTCTTTGCTTGAATTTGCCGATGAAGCATTTTTACTGGTAGGCGTAGCTATTATATGGATAACAAAATTTTATAGTAGCGAACCATACAATGCTTTTGCATTGGCAAATGTTCTAGGTGATGTATTTTGTATGATAATTATTGTTATTATGTTTATCGCCTTTGGTGGCAAAATGAAAAAACCTCAATTTGCTGGTGAGATTACAAATGCGTCACTACCTATAACTACTACTAGAATAATTGCCTCATTAATGAGTTCAGTAGTTGCACTTATGTTGCCTAGCCTACTAGTACACGGAGGTATGAGTATTGATATGGCAACAGCTGACTATGGTAGAATGAGCAGTATGGTATTACCAATAGCACTCGCACCAAACACAATAATTGGTAGTTTACTTGTAATAATGATTCCAGAAATTGCAAGTTTAGTCGCAAAACAAGGTAAAAGTGCAGGAAATAACAAAATTAAAAACGCAATGATATTTACCTCTTTAGTATCAGCTTTCCTTATGACTATTTTTATAAGTTCTGGTGAGGACATTGCAGTAATGTTTTACAATGACAGCGAAGCTGGAAAAATGTTAGTTATAACTGCAATGATTATTGTACCTCTTGTTATAAATCAACTATCTGTTTCCTTATTAAATACTTTAGGCAGAGAAAAAACGACTTTTGCAACAAGCATTTTCTGCTCAATCGGGCTAGTGATTACCCTTGTAATTTTTGCAAAGCCTATCGGTATTTACGCATATCCAGTTGCATTGCTTGTATATCACACAATTGGTTTGATTTTAAATACTATCAATCTAAAAAAGAGTACTAACATTTCTGTAAAGTACTTAATTGTTTGCGGAATATCTTGTCTTGCAAGTATAGGGCTTGGTTACTTAGTTAGAATAATAAGCTTAAGCTATCAAGAGGTTAACATCTTTTTGAGAATTTGCATTTCAACATTAATTATAACTTTCATATTTGCTTCATTTGCTATTCCTAAATTTATTAAGTATAAAGGCTTAAAAAAAGAAAATAAAGCAAATTAAATTTTAATTTAATTATTACTTATTAAAAAAGTACCATTTTTTAGACATAGTTGAAGCAAAGAATTATTTGTAAAGTTTTAAATAAAAACTATAGAAATAAATTAAGTATTTTTTCTAAACTCGTATAATTTGCAAATGTATTCAAATACTAAAAATATGTTAATAGTATTTACTCGTGCAATTATAATTTATTTTTGTTTGCTTTTTGCAATGCGACTTATGGGCAAAAAGCAGTTGGGAGAATTACAACCCTTTGAGTTTGCAGTAACATTAGTTGCTGCAGAGCTGGCTTGTATACCTATGTCAGATACAACAGTACCAGTTTTTTATGGTTTAATACCGATTTTCACACTGTTTGTTATACATTTGATACTAACAAAGATTATCAAACACTCTATCAAATTCAGACGTATAATCAATGGTAAACCTATAATTGTTATTGACTCACAAGGTATCAACTATGATGCAATAAACAAGCTTGATATGACTATCAACGACCTTTTAGAATCACTTAGAGGTGCCGGATATTTTTCACCTAGCGAAGTACAATTTGCTATTGTTGAGACAAATGGTGACCTAACAGTTGTACCAAAAGCGGAAAATGCACCGCTTACTCCAAGTGATATGGGAATTACCACAGACCCAAAAAGCATACCTTATATGCTTATTTGTGAGGGTAAAATCCTATCGCAAAATGTACAATTATCTGGCGTAAGCAAAGATTTTATTACAAAATTGCTTAAAAAATTTGATTTAAAACAAAAAAATGTGCTGATGGCTTCAGTTGATAACAATCAAAACGTATTTTTACAGCCAATCAAAAAGCCCGCTATAAATACAAATGTTGAGGAGGTAGTAAATGAATAGATTTGTTATAGCTGTAATTGTAGTTGTGCTTATTTTGACATTTGGTATCTTGAACGAAGTTTATATCAACAATTCTTTTAAGGGGATAACTACTAGATGCGAACAAGTACAAAAGCTACTTGAAAATAAGGAATACGAAAACGCAAAAGAGTTATCAAAAGAAAGTATTGATTGGTGGCAAAAACGTAGGAATGTACTGGAACTGACGTGTCCACACAATGAGATAAAAGATTTTATGACAAACCTTTCTACCTTGTATGGTGCAATATATGCGGAAAATTACCAAGACGCACTTTCAATAAGTTTATCACTACAACAAGACGCTCAAACAAGATTAGGCTTATTAAAATACGCACCAAAAAATATATTTTAAAAACTACCATATCATCACAATTAAGATTTTAAAAAATGAATAACTGATAATATGCTGATTTGATTATGTCTGCATATGGTGATATGCTGATAATTCCCAAAGAAAATATGTTTTTTTGGGAATTATTTAATTTAATATCGATTTTCGGAGTGTTTTTTAAATATGAATAAATAATCATATGCTATTATGAAAATATGATTACAAGTAAATTAACGCTCTGCTCTACGCAACTTATTAAAAATAAAAAATTTTCAATCTTAAAATCAAATTGTAAAAATAAAACGCTCGCAAATTTAATTTTGAAAAAATCAAAAAAAACATTTCATACACTTTCCTTTTAACCCAATTTTTAAATTAACAAAATTAAATTGTTAATTATATTAAAAGCAAACTATACAAATATTTTAAATTGTTTGTTTTTTAATAAACTCATTTAAGTCTAATCTACCACAAATTGCTTCCCATATTATTTACGTATCTAAATTGCTATTAAAATCGCTTATTCAATTTGCTTTTATCACAAGTGCTTTTATTAAATTAACATAAACTAATTAAATACACTTACATATTACTAAATGCTAAGTATAATAAATGTTACTAAATATCTATAAGTAAAAGTAAGCTTTTCATTATGGCAAAACAAAAAGCAATGGCTAACCCATTGCTTTTTGTTTAATTAAATTATTAATTTGTCACACAATTTAATGTTTATCCTACATATCCCCACTCTACTGGGCAATCGCCGTTCCAATAAGTATGCCAACCAGTTGGCTTATATGAAACCTCACATTGTATTGTAAGTTCTTCACACCCCTTGAATACATTATATCCCATACTTGTCACGCTTTTTGGAATTACTATTTCAGTTAAATTCATACAGCAGTAAAATGCGTTGTCTCTAATAATCTTTACATTTGTCAAAGTAATTTTATTTAAACTTGTGCAATTAGAAAATGCACTTGTCCCAATATTTGTCACGCTATATGGAATAGCAATCTCACTTAAATTTATGCAATTAAAAAAAGTATAATCACCAATAGTTTTAAGATTGCTATTATTGCTAAATTTAACATTTTCAAGATTTTGACAATCTCTAAATGCGTCATTTCCAATATTTACAACGCTTTCTGGTATAGTGATAGTTTTTAAACTTGAACATTGAGCGAATGCATTACTACCAATATTTTCAAGTCCTTTTCGCAATATTACACTAGTTAAACTACTGCAATTATAAAATGCACTACTTCCAATTAATTTAACACTGCTAGGTATTGTTACTTTTGTAATATTATAACAATCTGAAAATGCAAACTTTCCAATTTCTTTAACTGGCAAGCCTCTAACCTCCTCTTTAATTTCTATTATATTCTTATTTTTTGTTTCACTAACTAAGTAATAAGGAACGCCATAATATGACGTTTTCTTATAAACAACACCATCAATACTTACTTCATTAAGTGGTGCTACACCTAATGAAATACCTATTGACATTACAATTATCATTAAGAAAGTTGCCAAAGCTACACACGCAGTTATTACAAAACTCTTCTTTTCAGCCTTAAGTTGTATGTTACAATTTTCTACAAAATTTTTGGCATTGCTACGTGTTGAATATTTTTTATCATACATTTTAAGTTTATTAACTCTGCCACCAAAAATTGTATCAAATGAAAACTTTTTAATTTTCATAATTTCAAGTTCAAGTATGCTAATTCTATCAGTAACTACTTTACTAATTTTTACATTACACAAATGATTATATTCAACTTGTTTAAGCTGTTTGTTTAATTTTTTATAAAATTTTAGCAAAGTTTTTAAATCTGCACAATCTGTTTTCTCAAATTGCATAGTGGTAGAATAATTCATATCCCACGTATAATCTTGTAATATTTCTAACAATTCATCATAATTTTCACAAGTAAAAATATCTTTATAATTATTATCTAATATGAAATATTTACTTAAAATTTTTTCGCAATGTGCAAATACATTTTTTATGCTATCAAATTGGCTTTTTATTCTTTCTAAAACCAAGCGTTCTTCATTCTCAGTTTCGTCAATATCAGCAAATTGTTCACTATCTATGCTACTTTCATCCATACAATTACTTTTTTGTGCCATAAAATTAATTTGACCAGTGGAAACTAATTGTTTTAATGCATTTTTCAAGTTATCGTCTTGTTTTTTATTATCTAACATATAGTTGTAAATTTTAGCTCTAGTTAAATTTTTATAAGGACTAACAAAAATATTTGCTATTCCCAAAGTTATAATAACTAAAAAATCCCACCAAAAGAAAGATAATTTTGCCAAGCCAAGTTCAAATACATTCCCTTTAGTTAATCTAGGTATTTTAACATAAAGTTCCTTAAAATTATCCCTTGTATTTTCTACAACCATAAAATCATCAAACCAAAATAATGTTGCAACATAATTAGGGAAAAATATTAGGAACAACTTGTATATAGCACTTAACAACTGAATTTTAAATATTTTCCAAATATTGTTAAAATTGCCCGAAATAACAAAAAACCATCTTAAATCTGTTAACCTTTCACCATGTACTACTTTCAAGTAATATTCCGCTTGTCGTAACTTTAAATTTAATACAAACATAATTATTACAATTACAACTGGCAATAAAAGCACTAACCCGATATACCAAGCTACTAAAAACATAACAATCAAAACAGCAATTAATGCACCTATTATTAGTGACCATAACAGACCCGCCCAAACTGGCATAGCAACTTTTGCAAAATTGTTTAACAAAGTTTGCTTTGCACTCAATTTAATTTGCGTCCTATCCATAAAACCTCCATATTCTATTAATTTGCAACGTAAAAACTATTGTTTTTTGCAAAACTTTGTTCATCAATTAATATGATTGATGAACTTATTTTACAAAAAAAAATAATTAATGTTTATAAGTTTTAATATAAATGCCTAATTTACTATAACAAAGACCATTTATATTGACATTTTCTACCAAATTTGATACAATGTTAATACAAAATGTTCATCAATCATATTAATTGATGAACATTTTTACATCTATTTTACATAAAAAACTACTATCCAAAACGATAATTTTTTGTACTTTTTTGTCACTTAAAACTCTAAAAACAACCTACAATAAAACTTAATAATCCTTTTAATTGTAATTTCTAATAATTTCTAACGCAAAATATTCTTTTTGCAAAAAAATATCCTCATATTATACATTTTTCTGCAAAAAACAACACCAACTTTGGTTGGTGCTATTTACATTTAATTATCTAGTTTTTTAATTTGATTTGTATAATCAACTAATTATTTAGTTTTTTTATTTGTATACTCCCCTAAAATTATTTATATATTTGTCAATTTAATTTAAATAACTAACGTAAATTCTTTAGCTTTACAATTTAACCTATATCTATCGTAATTTTATATTTGATTTTTAAATTTAATTGATACAACTAACCTAAAAAATTTATTTTTTAAATTCAAACTAAATAACTATAATTAAAATATCTCTAGTTTTTCAATTTATCTTTTAGGAATTTTCCAGTGTAGCTACCCTCAAAGTTTGCAACTTCTTCTGGCGTTCCAGTAACTAATATTGTACCACCATCGTCACCACCCTCTGGTCCTAAATCAATAATATTATCGGCAACTTTTATCACATCCAAGTTATGCTCTATTACCAAAACAGTATTACCCATATCACATAGTCTATCTAAAATGGTAATAAGTTTTTTAACATCGTGAGTGTGCAAACCAGTTGTAGGCTCGTCCAAAATATAAATTGTTTTGCCAGTACTGCGTTTTGCAAGCTCAGTTGCTAGTTTAACTCTTTGAGCCTCACCACCCGATAATGTAGTTGCTGATTGACCAAGTTTAATATAGCCCAAGCCAACATCTTGCAAAGTTTTAATTTTTTTATAAATAGATGGCAAGTTTTCAAAGAATATACAAGCCTCATCAACCGTCATTTCAAGCACATCATAAATAGACTTACCTTTATAAGTTACTTGTAATGTTTCCCTATTATATCTTTTACCGCCACAAACTTCACAAGGAACATAAACGTCTGATAAAAAGTGCATTTCAATCTTAATTATACCATCACCAGCACAATTCTCACATCTACCGCCAGCTACATTAAAGCTGAATCTACCAGACTTGTAACCTCTTGCTTTTGCCTCGGGTGTGCTTGCAAATAACTCTCTTATAGCAGTAAATACACCCGTATAAGTTGCGGGATTTGAACGTGGCGTTCTACCAATCGGTGATTGGTCAATACAAATGACCTTATCAAGGTTTTCAACACCTAAAATGCTATCGCAATTTGTAAATTTTTGTCTTGCACCATTTAATTTGGCTTGTAAAACTGGATAAAGAATACCATTAACCAAGCTTGACTTACCGCTACCAGAAACACCAGTTACAACATTAAATTTGCCTAGCGGAATTTTAACATTGATATTTTTTAAGTTGTTTTGTTTAGCACCTTTTACTTGAATATACAAGCCATTGCCTTTCCTACGCACACTTGGAACATCTATTTTCATTTTACCAGACATATATTGACCAGTAAGTGATTTTTCGCAATCCATAACTTGTTGAGGGGTACCGCAACAAACAACCTCACCGCCGTTTACGCCCGCCTTTGGTCCAATATCTACAATATAGTCAGCAAGCAACATTGTATCCTCATCGTGTTCTACCACAATAAGCGAATTGCCTAAATCTCGCAAAGATTGTAGTGTTTTTAGCAATTTTTCATTGTCCCTTTGGTGCAACCCAATACTAGGTTCGTCTAGGATATACAAAACACCAGTAAGACCGCTACCAATTTGAGTTGCAAGCCTAATACGCTGAGCCTCACCACCTGACAATGTGCCAGCAGACCTTGACAAAGTAAGATAAGTAAGTCCAACATCACATAAAAAGTTAAGTCTTGCATTAATCTCTGTCAAAATTTGTTTTGCAATCTGCATTTCAGTATTTGACAGTGTTAGATTAGCAAAAAACTCTCTTGCTTTTACAATTGGCAAGTCACAAAGTTCTGCAATATTTAAACCACCAACAGTAACAGACAACGCCTCTTTTTTCAACCTTTTTCCGTGACAAAGTTCACACGGTTCTTGCGTCATATACCTCTCAATTTCCGCCTTTGTATAATCGGAAGTAGTTTCAGCATAACGTCTTTCAAGATTTGTCGCAATACCCTCAAATTTCATATTATATGAACCACTAAATGACGATGAGGAATATTTTACTTTATAATCATTATCGTCACCACGCATTATAATATCCAAAGCTTTTTTAGGCAAATCTTTTAGTGGGGAATAAATGCTAAAGTTATGTTTTTTTGCAACAGCAAGCAAAACGCTGTTGTTTATTCTGCTTGTATCCAAATTCCAACCAGATACCTCAATGGCACCATCGCTAAGTGACTTATTCCAATCTTTTACAAGCTTATTTATATCAATAACATTGTTAAAACCTAAGCCGTGACATTGTGGGCAAGCACCATATGGATTGTTAAAACTGAACATTCTTGGAGCTAGTTCCTCAATACTGATATCGCAGTCGGGGCAAGCATAGTTAATTGAGAATAATTGGCTACTGCCATCAATCTGAGCTTCCACCAATCCGTCAGCGAGTTTCAAAGCATTTTCAACACTATCTGCAAGCCTTTTTGAAATTCCCTCTTTTATAACTAGCCTATCAATAACCACATTAATAGTGTGCTTTATATTTTTATCAAGTGCCACCTCGTCAGTATCCAATGAATAATCAATGCCATCAATTTGTACTCTCAAGTAACCGCTCTTTCTGTAACCCTCAAGTTGTTTATTGTACTCACCTTTTCTACCTCTAACAACTGGTGCTACAATCACCACTTTACTCTTATCACCAAACGCCATAATCTTATCCACAATTTGGTCAATAGTTTGATGCTTAATCTCTTTACCGCAGTTTGGGCAATGAGGAATACCTACACGAGCATATAACAATCTCAAATAGTCATATATCTCCGTAACAGTACCAACTGTAGAACGTGGGTTATGTGAGGTAGTTTTTTGGTCTATGGAAATTGCTGGGGAAATTCCGTCTATGCTATCTACATCAGGTTTATCCATTTGTCCCAAAAACATTCTCGCATATGAGGATAAGCTTTCAATATATCGTCTTTGTCCTTCAGCAAAAATAGTGTCAAATGCAAGTGACGATTTTCCCGAACCAGAAAGTCCCGTAAATACAACTAGCTTGTCCCTAGGTATAGTAACATCAATGTTTTTCAAGTTATTTTCTCTTGCACCTTTAACAATTATCTCATTTTTCATAAATCACCGTTTTTCTTTAATTCTAATTTTTTCCTAGTTTAGCTTTTGTTTAATTTAAATTGCTTTAATTAACTTTTAACCATAAAGCACAAATATAACTCAATTTACTAATTACTCAATAGCTAAATATATAACAAATTAAATTTGATTTTACTTTGTTTCTCTAAGTTGCTTTTTTAATTCACTTATAGCTTCCCTATACTTGATTGCAGACTCAAAATCTAGCTTGCTACTTGCAATAGCCATTCTGCTTTTAAGTATATCAATTTCACGATATATATCGATTTTCGTAAGCTTTTTATCATTTTTATTGTCAATTTTCTTTGTAATTTCCAAAGTATTAACAACATCTTTAACAATAGTTTTAGGTATAATATTATGCTCAATATTGTACTCGTTTTGAATCTTTCGTCTTCTATTAGTTTCGCTTATTGCGTAATTCATACTATCTGTAATATTATCCGCATACATAATAACTTTACCCTCACTATTTCGGGCAGCTCTACCAATAGTTTGCACAAGTGAAGTTTCTGAACGCAAAAAGCCTTCCTTATCTGCATCAAGAATCGCAACAAGTTTGACCTCTGGAATATCAAGCCCCTCTCGCAACAAGTTAATTCCCACTAGCACATCAAAATCACCTCTACGCAAACCGCCAATAATCTCAATTCTTTCCAATGCATCAATTTCGGAATGTAGATAATTTACTCTAACATTATGCTCTTTCAAATAATTTGTTAAAGACTCACTCATTTTTTTAGTAAGTGTTGTTACTAGTACTCTATAACCACTTGTAACAACTGTATTAATTTCAGAAAGCAAATCGTCAATCTGCCCGTCAATAGGTCGCACCTCAACCATCGGGTCAAGCAAACCAGTTGGACGAATGAGTTGCTCTGCCGTGTTGTCGGATAATGACAATTCATAATCGGCTGGCGTTGCAGAAACACATATAATTTGGCTTATTTTACTATTGAATTCCTCAAAATTTAAAGGTCTATTATCAAAAGCAGATGGCAATCTAAATCCGTATTGTACTAGATTAGTCTTTCTTGCCTTATCACCATTAAACATAGCTCTTAGTTGTGGCAAAGTGATATGCGACTCATCCACAAACATTAAAAAGTCTTTACCAAAGAAGTCTAGCAAGGTATAAGGCATTTGTCCGGGTAATCTGCCATCAAAATAGCGAGAATAGTTTTCAATACCATTACAATAGCCCATTTCCCTCATCATTTCTAAATCATAGCTTACTCTTTCCTTTATTCTTTGAGCTTCTATAAGCTTTCCATTTTCCTCAAAATACTTAACTTGCTCCCACATATCTTTAGAGATTTGGTCAAGTGCTTTATTCATACTTTCGCTATTTACAACATAGTGGCTTGCGGGAAATATATTTGCGTGTTCCAAAGTATTGATAGGTCTTGATGTAACCAAGTCAAATTCAGATATTTTGTCTATCTCGTCACCAAAAAACTCTATTCTAAGTCCTTTATCATTGTTATCAGCCCTCATTACCTCAACTATATCGCCACGAACTCTAAATGTTGAACGTGTAAAGTCAATATCCGAACGCTTGTATTGAATTTCCACCAATCTGCGAATGAATTCATCTCTATCAAGTTCCATACCCGGTCTTAGTGATATTGCCATATTGTAATACTCTAATGGTGCACCTAAACCATAAATACAAGACACTGAACATACGACTATAACATCTCGTCTTTCAGATAGACTACTTGTGGCAGAGTGCCTAAGCTTATCTATCTCATCATTAATTTGCAATTCCTTTTCAATATAGGTATCTGAGCGTGGGATATATGCCTCTGGTTGATAGTAATCATAATAAGAAACAAAATACTCAACTCTGTTATGAGGGAAAAACTCACGTAGCTCATTACAAAGTTGGGCAGCTAAAGTTTTATTGTGTGCAATAACAATAGTGGGCTTGTTAACCTTTTCAATTACATTTGCCATTGTAAAAGTTTTACCCGAACCAGTAACACCAAGTAGCACTTGAGTTTTTAGTCCGTCCAACACACCATTTGCCAAAGATTCTATTGCTTTTGGTTGGTCGCCACAAGGCTGATATTTACTTACTAATTGAAATTTATCCATAGTAATCCTTATTAAACTAGCTTAAAATTATCAAAACCCACTGAAAATCGGGGTTAATTACGAAAAAGTATAAATTTTGACTGTGTGAAAGCAAATATTTTTATGTATATTAATTGCTTACAACAACTAATATAACAATATATATATATCATAATAATATTTATGTTCTAAAATGTTTATCAAGCATTTAGCACTTAACTATTGAAAACTTAAAAGTAACTTGCTATTCTTTTTTACTTACTATAATTTAAATTATGTTACTTTTTTACTCTATTAATACTTAAAAAACTTTACAAATTACTACTTATACAAAATTATCCACGAGCTATTGCATCTAAAATCAATTTTAGGAAAAACACTCCGATTGCAAGTGCAACTGACATTGATATCTTAAAATAAACCCATCTTTTTTCGTTAAGTATTTCTCTATAAAATGCGTGTCCTTTTTGGTGTAAAGTAAAACACCAAACAGTTTCGCCTTTCTTTTTTGACTCAACTACCTCATAATAATCGTCAAGTTCTAGGTCACGAATTATTTTATTTAAATCATTACCTTTAATTTCAATTTTTGGGGATATATCATTCAAAACTTCAATTGGTCGTAATAAACATACCCCGTTTTTATCTACGGAATTATAGTAAATTGATTTCATTACAGCTTTCTCTTTTTTGTTAAGCATATCATCTACTCCTTGATTAACTTATCTTTAAACCTCATTTACATTAATAAAGTAATAATTACTGCACAAATTACACCTGCAATAGCACCGCCAAATATGCCACCCAAAAAGCCAATAATAAAAGCTTTTATTTTATTCTTTTTTTGGCTTTTGGAATCTTGCAACAAGTTAGACATAATCGCATTAGGCTTTTCTGTAGTTACTAACTCAAACTTGCCTTGTTCACCATTTTCCTCTTGTGCCTTTTTTAAAGCTCGCTTTTGCTTACGAGTTGCTTCTTGCTCTTGCCTTGCTATCTTAACCCTAGCTATTAAGTCAAGACCACTTTCAGTAAAAGTTAGACAAATTTGTTCACTATCTTGGTATTTAACAATGATAAATTTATTTTCTATAAGTTTCTTAAGTTCTTCGTCCAAGCCCTCTATTGTAAGTACGCACTCAAAGTCCTCAGCAAGACTTGCTAAAATGTCCTTTTTATCAATTGTATTGTAGCCTTCAACACATAATTTATCAAGTGCTTCAGCTAATTTAACTATATTGGAATTTAACATATCTACCTCTTTTACTTTATTAAAGCAACCTTTTTACATTTATAATATACTACAAATTTTAAAAAAAATCAACTAAGTATGCAAAATTGCTTTATTTATTAAATAAAATATGCTATTATTTAGTAATCAATAAAAATCATAAAGGAGAATCGTATGAATTTATTAGACAGATATTGTAGCAACATAAATGCATTGGATTATGACGATTTTAGTAAAAATACTCAAATCAAAATCCCAGACAACTTTAATTTCGGTTATGATGTCGTCGATGAATATGCTCGACTTACTCCTAACAAAATCGCACTTGTTTGGTGTAATGACGAGGGTGATAAGAAAACTATCACTTTTGGCGAATTAAAGACTTTGAGTGATAAAGTCTGCAATATATTATTATCACATAATCTGAAAAAAGGCGATTTTATTATGACTATGCTTGGCAGACGTTATGAGTATTGGATAATTGCTGTAGCTTGCCACAAACTAGGCATTGTTTTAGTTCCAGCAACTTTCTTACTAACTGCAAAAGATATTGAATATAGATGTAATAATGCAGATGTAAAGCTGTTGTTTGTTACTAACCAAAAAGAGGTTACCAAACACGTTTTTGAGGCTATACCAAACTGTAAACAACTTAAGGCGGTATACACTCACGGCGAATGTGACGGAATGTTGAACTTTACTGAGGTTTTGCAAAACACTTCAAGTAACTTTACACCACCTTGGAAAACACAAAATGATGATATGTTTTTGGTTTACTTTACAAGTGGTACAACTGGTGAGCCAAAAATGGTTGCACATAAATATTTATATCCTTTAGGACATATAATTACAGCAAAATTTTGGCAAGATGTTATTGATGACGGCTTACACCTAACAATGGCAGAAAGCGGTTGGGCAAAATGCAGTTGGGGTAGAATTTATGGTCAATGGATAGCTGGAACTGCTATATTTGTTTATGACTACTTTGGCAGATTTACACCAACAGATATCCTACCTATGATTTCCAAATATAAGGTTACTACTTTTTGTGCCCCACCAACTATTTATAGATTTTTGATTAAAGAGGATTTGAGCAAATACGACTTTTCAAGTTTGAAGCACTGCTCTACTGCTGGTGAACCATTGAACCCCGAAGTTTCAAAGGAATTTACAAAGGCAACTGGCCTTGAGATTTATGAGGGATTTGGTCAAACCGAATCTTCTGTATTGCTTGGAACTTTCAAGTTTTTAGGTATTAAACAAGGTAGTATGGGTAAGCCATCACCTATTTATGATATTTACCTTGCTGACAATAACGAAAATCCAGTAAAAGACGGAGAGACTGGTGAGATTTGCATAAAAATGCGTGAGAATCAACTAGGCTTGTTATACAGATACCACAAAGACGATGAAAGAACTTTTAACACTTTTGGAACTGGCGTTTATCACACTGGAGATTTAGCAACAAAAGATGATGATGGCTATTACTGGTTTGTTGGCAGAAAAGACGATATCATTAAATCAAGTGGTTATCGAATTGGACCTTTTGAGGTTGAATCTGCTTTACACGAACATCCAGCTGTACTAGAATGTGCAATTACTGGTGCACCCGACCCACTACGTGGACAAGTTGTTAAAGCTACAATAGTACTTGCAAAAGGATATTCCCCTAGCGATGAACTAACCAAAGAATTGCAAAACCACGTTAAAAAGGCCACTGCCCCTTATAAATATCCACGTATTGTGGAATATGTTGAGAGTTTGCCAAAGACTATTAGCGGTAAAATTATGAGAAAAGATATTACCGCAAAAGACAATAAAAAGTAATAATTGCAACAAAGTCAAATTAAATCCTCATATGCTGTATGTATAGTCTTATGCTATATTCAACATAATGAGGATTTTTATTTCTAATAATCTAATTTAATATTTTAACTTACGTCTAATTATTATTTTATACTTATTAATTATTAAAACTATGTTTATTAAAAAAATATAAACCCCCCCACAAAAATAATAGTTTTTGTGGGGGGGGGGGTGTTTGTTTATATTGAATTTATGATTAAAATTTACTTATACTTTAAGTCCAATTTTCAGTTTTAAGTTATTAGCTGTCTTTTAATTTAAGTATAATATGCATTTTTATTACTATATAAACTAACTTTTTCATTAACTACTTTTAACTTACCATTCATCATCTGGGGAAACAATAGTAACATCAATTGAACCACCAATTTCGTCTATATCTGGAAACTCTATATCCATAGTATATTTTGGTTGGTTATTGTAAGTAAACTGCAATTTTTTACCAAGATAAATTTCTGGGACTTTTACTATTACTCTTCCGTTATTTTGTGTGATACTCACTGCATTTATCTCAATATCACCTTTATCACCAAACAAGAATAAACCATACTCAAAGTTAAACTCATTGTAATTTGTAACATTCAAATTTATATTATAAGTTCTCATAACATTTACAATTATTTCGTCACCAAATAGTTGTTCATAATAGATAAAATCTTTAAAATCAACAATTGAATATTCATTACCATAGAAACTATCCATTTCAATACTATATTTTGCAATAGTTTGATTTTCATAAAAATACGTCCTTTTTTGGTTATGTAAAAATTCCTCTTTTACTACGTCATAGTACTTGATTGTAACTTCTGTAGATTTATTTTGTAATTCTGGACGTTTTTCAATATCAATATAATAATTGATTTTTATATTAGTTACCTCATCTGTACTTTTTAAAAGTTCTTGCATTAATATTCTACCAATATATATCTCCTTACCGCTATAACTTGAAGTATCAGGAATTTTATTATAGATAGTAAGCACATTATATTTATATGAATGAACATTGTTAGTAAAAGTAAAAATATAGTTTTCATTAGGAACATAGTCCCAAGAAGCAATTTCAGTTTTATTATTTTCATAATTTAACTCAAGATAGTTATACTCATAAGCATTGCCATCATTATCAACTATTTCCAAAGTAAATTTTCTGTCATTTAAAATATCTAAATTTACATTTAAATCATTTTCTTGATTATCTTTTAATTCTTGTAAATTTATAACGCCAGTTTCAACCTCTTCTTCCGAAACAATGTGAATATAATAAGTATTTTTCCCTTCTTGATAATCGTACATATCAAAAGTCAAAATATCTCCGACAACTAATTCTTCCTTTACTTTTAAAATATGATTTTTACCAAAATTATTGCTTGTATAATAAAATTCGCTATCAAGCTCTAATGAATTAAAAGAGTAATTACTTGTATCAATATTTAATGAATAGATATACCAATCTTTAGCAATCTGACTTTCAAACCTTACATAGCCTTGTTTTAATGTATCTTTTGTCAAAAGTTCTCCAATATTACCATTATATGCACTAATACTCAAGTCATCAATTTCTAAACTAACATATGTGTTAGTATTTACTGTGGTATAGCTATCATTATAAGAGGAATAAATACTCCTTACACTATAACTTTGTATATCATTTTGCTTTGATGGAATAAAAATTACAGCTTTTAGGTCATCTTTTTCTAGTAAAGGCAAGGCTTCCCTTATTTTGCCATTAACACCAGTGTATTTAAACACCTCTTTAAATAAAATAATTGGTTTATAATCATCAGTGTACTCAAATACTATATCTTGTGTGATAGGCTCAGTGCTTTCTAACACGTAGCTACCAGATTGAATAGTCAAATTAATATCCTCATACTCATCTGCAAGCTTTAAGTCAGTTCCAGCCTCATCATTAGCCACTCTAAAACTAAATCTATAAAGAGAATCTTTGAAAGATACATTTTCAGTTATTTTACCGCTTTTTAACTCTTTTGTAGAGTAAGATTTTATAATTGATTCATACCCTGGGCAAATTAATACAACATCAACTGGTTTTGTGCTTTCTAGCTTTATAAAATATTGCGTACTTGACACTTGACCGATACTGCCCTCTGGGCAGTTTACTGAAACATCTTTATACTCTTTGTCAAAGTTGATTGTAATTTCTGCCTTGCCGTCAAAGTTAGTGTTATCTGCACAAGCAACCAAACTACAACACATTATTGCAAGGAATATTAATGTTAAAATAATAAACATTTTTTTACGCATAATCAACCCTCCAAAACTTCCATAATCGGTTTGCGTGACATTCTCCAACTACAACCGATTGAGTATGCCAACCCGATAATAAGCAATATTGCCATAACAACTAGCAATGCAAGCGGTATACTTGCCCAACTAATTGAAATTGTAATCGCTTCAAATGCCAACCCACCTTTAAACAAGTGGTCAAACAAAATCTTAAGACCAATACAAATGCCACCACCTAAAATTGCTATCCAAATGAATGCCCTTGTAAATACTCTAAGTACCTCAAACAAATATAGCTTTGGAATTGTGTTTGACCTTGCACCTATTGCTCTCATTACACCAAGATAGTTCTTTCTTGAAGAGACGCTATGCATTATTGTGTTAAACAAGTTAACCAATGCAGCAAATAATATTATACCTGCAAAACTCAAACCACCAATCATAGCATAAGTCAAAATATTATTAATTAATAGGAAATTTGTATAAAAGTCTGACCCTGGTCCATAACTTCTAAATTTACTTACAGTCTCATACTCATTTTGATACGCTGGATATATATCAGCAAGTACTTTATTCAATTGTCCATAAGGATTTACTGAACCTTTATCGGGTACAAATCTATAACAATGCCTTTCAATAGTATGTAGAGTTTTTGTAGTATCCTCTTCCTTAGCCACATAAGAGTATGCTGTATATGATTTTACGCCAGTAAATAAATATTTGTAAGCTAGCTCATTTTTAGCATTTACATCACCAAAATCATAACTCATACTATTGTAATTATCTTGATTTTTCATAGTGAAAGACGGAACAATTGCAGGTTTATTATCTTGGTTATAATAAGAGCTTGAAGATATAATCAAATCCATTTGAGTTATGTCACTATTTGTTGAGTAGTAACCAAATTCGTTCTCTAAATCTTGCACTTTACCAACAACTCCTACGACCTCAAAATCTCTAAATAGATAATGGTCAAGACTATTTATCGTTACATCATTTGCAGTTACATCGCCACCCCAGTTAAAATCTTCACGCAAATAAACGCTGATTTTCTTTCCATATACCTCTTCAGCAGTAAGACCCGCCATTTGTAAATATCTATTGCTTACAATAACTTGCCTAGCACCATCATTTTTAAATCCACTATTGTAATTATCACCAAACACCATATATTTTGGTTTTTTAAACTCATTTAAATCATTCTTATCAATTACTGCAATTGAAGTTGATGTGCTAGTTGTATATAAACTTTTATTTTTTAAAGGATATTTCTTATCATTACCATTATCATCCTTTACTCCATCAATAGTTATTCTTTCATAGTAACGCTTATCACCAGAACTACCATTTTCATCATAACTACCGCTATTGCTATCTTGTATTTTATTCAATATCGTGTAATGCAACATCTCATAACCTGAATTTTCAATCGTTTCCACCGCATTAGATAGATATTGTATACCGCCAGATGATGTCTGACCATAGTTATATTCTATAAAATTAAATTTTTTGTCACCAGCTTTTAAAACATTAACATCCTTTTGAGAACTTCTAAAAGTTGCATACAAAGCTTCTGGATTTGTATTTAATTGAGGTAAAATAGAGCCATAAACCGAAATCATTGCAAAAATTAGGGGAACAATGATAATCAAACTTATTGACATACCTCTTACAGTACTTCTTGTAGCTTTTTTCCTTGATTTTAAACTAATTTTAGCAAGTCGCCAATAATCATTCAGTTTCATTAGTTCACCTCGCTTATTACAGACACAACGTCCATTTTACTAATTCTGTTTAATGATTTTATTGTAAACAATATAACCATAATAGACAAAAGTGCAAACGCCACAATTGGCACATAGAATGGCATACTCAATGTGAAAGTTATGCCTAAAGGTGCTATTACTTTTGCTAGCAATGGATTAAACAAATGGAAAAGACCTATAGTTAAACAACTTGCAAATATTACAGCTAGCAATATTGAAATAATTGCTTGCACCCTTACAATACTTTTTACTACATTGTTACGCATACCTATTGCTTTCATCATTCCAAAGAATTTTGAGTTTTGTTCCACTGTAATTTGTATTGAATTTGATACACAACCAATACTCAATAGTATTATAATCACAGATACAACAAGCACTATTATAACAATAATCATATTAAATAGCATTATCATTTTTCTTTCCTCAAGAATTTGAGAATATGCGTATATTCCTTGAGGATTTTTCTTCTCATCATAGGTATTATTTTTATTTTGAAAACTTTTTACTTTGTTAAGTTGAGCCATAGTAGCTGGTTCAGATATTCTAGATTGTTCAAAACTAATACCATTAATACTTATTTCATTACTAAGTGCATAATTATAGTCTAAAAGTATAAAAGGGCTATGACCAAATGTATACTCTTGATAGTCAACTACACCAGCAATCACTACTTGTTTTGTCTTTAAAGTAGAATTATTATAATTTCCATCACTAGAAGGAATAGTTACACTCAAGTTTAAGGTTTCCCCAACTATAAAACCATTCTGTTCTGCACAATAATCATTTATCCAAGCATAAGCTTTACCCGAATCAGATTTATTCCAAAGTCTACCACCTATTAAATAGTTTTCACGACCTGCCAACAAATTCTGCTGAGTGTCAATAAATTTAAAGTTTACCCAATCATTAGAATCTTGCAGTCTCAAGCCATCTCTTGACCACAAAACCACATTTTGCAAAAATGGTAATTCCTTACTTACTTTTTCTCTAAAACTTTCTATTTCATCTTTCTTAAAATCTTTACATCCATAAAATCCGCCATCATTTTTATCATATTGTGGTAGATATTCCAAAACAACATCGGCGTGAGTTGAAACATCGCTAACTTCATTTAACACTGTAGCAATATTCACACCAGCTGACGTAACTATTATAATTATGGTTGACAAAACAAATAACACAATAGTTACAAGCAATGTTCTCAACTTATTGTTAAAAATGTTATGTAAAGATATTTTTAAAATATCCCAAAATCTCATATTATTTGCCCACCTTTTCTACTTTTTTAACTGCGGGTTTTGTAGCCTTATCAGCATTAACTACTTTAGGCTTACTTGCCTTGTCCGCCTTTACAACTTTTGGTTTACTTGACTTGTCTGCTTTAACAATCTTTGGCTTAGGTGCAACCTTTTCCGCCTTAATTTCTTTTTCAGTGCTTTTTTGTTTTTTGATAGCTATTGTAACAACATCTTCTAAAATTTCACTTTCAGCTATAGTATCCATTGCTATTTCGGCATTATGCTTCTTGGCTTCCGCTTTCTCTGCGATTGTATCAACTACGACCTCATTTTCTAAATTGGTATTAGAAGCACTCTCTTCTTTTGCACTTGACTCAACTTTATTTTCAGTTTTACCCTCATTGACAACATTATCACTGACCACATTGTCAGTTGTAGTTACAACTACACTTTTCACTTGAGTAGGCTCTACTTGCTCTAACTTTGTATCGTCTTGAGCAATCTCTGTGCTTTCTGCTTGCGTAGTTTCACCATCGTCTGAACTCTTAGCTACATTTTCTTGTGCTGGTTTTTCTATTAAATTACCATCTGCATCATAGTCACTTGCGTGTTGAGCAGCTTTCTTTGTAGCCTCGTCATTTTCAATAATGTTAGATATAACGCCGTCTTTAATTTCAACCATCATATCTGTTTTTCTTGCATCATCAATATTGTGTGTTACTAACAATACAGTTTTACCACTATCACAAATCTTTTGCAATAATGCAATTACTTCTTGACCATTTTGGCTATCCAAGTTACCAGTCGGTTCGTCTGCCAAAATGATATCTGGGTCAAACACCAATGCTCTTGCTATTGACACTCTTTGCTTTTGTCCTCCAGAAAGCTCGCTTGCCTTTTTATTAGCCTTTTCAAGCAAATTCAAACTAGCAATGGCTTCCATAGCTTTTGCCTCACGCTCTTTGCGTTTCATACCAGCAATTGTCATAGGCATTGCTACATTTTCAAGCACCGTAAAGGTTGGTTCTAAATAGAATGATTGGAATATATAACCAATTTTTCTATTACGATAATCTGCAAGTTGATTAGCAGATTTGTTATTTAAAACTTCGCCGTCAATCTCAACAGTACCAGATGTGCAAGAATCTAATGCACCAACAATATTCATAAGTGTTGACTTACCACTGCCTGACTTACCTACAATAGCAATAAATTTACCGCTTGGCAGTTCCAAATTAACATCTTTCAATGCGTGAACTGAACTATCACCCTTACCATAAACCTTATTAACGTTAGTTAATTTTATCATACAAAACTCCTTTAGGAAATTATTCACATAAATTAGTCCCGATTTTTAACGGGTTTTTAAACAAAAATGCAACAAATTTGTAATAATGTTTCTTTCATTATACACTATAAATATAATTTAGTCAATGCAAAACCATATGTATTTTAGTAAAAAAAGTAAACAAGCTTTATAATTAAATATTATATACTTTTTAAATTACTAATAAATATATTATTACAATTAAGCTTTAATTAAGGATATTAACAATGAAATTATCTAAAAGCACTAAAAATTAAGATAAAAACATTCAAAAAAAGGCTAATTATACAAAAATGCATTTGTTTAATTTAACATATAAAACTTTAATAATTGACTGATAAACAAACAACGGCTTTTCAGCCGTTGTTTTGGTTTTTTATATGATAATTAAAGTTATGTATCATTAAATTTGATTATCTCAAATTTAAACAAAAGCTAACGCTTTTGACAACATTGTTTAATCTAGTTAGACGCAATATTAATAGACAATTTAAACTATACAAGTATTTTATCAAACACCTTTAGTTGCGTAGTTTGGTGCTTCCTTTGTTATGCTAATGTCGTGTGGATGGCTTTCAATTAATGCTGCGTTTGTAATCTTAACAAACTTAGCATTTTTACGCAATGATTCCACATCTGGCATACCACAATAACCCATACCACTACGAATACCGCCAACAAGTTGGAATACAACTTCTTGCAAACTACCTCTAAATGGTACACGTCCCTCAACGCCCTCTGGAACAAGCTTTTTAGCATTAGATTGGAAGTATCTGTCCTTACTACCATTATTCATAGCACCCAAAGAACCCATACCACGATAAACTTTAAAGCTTCTACCCTGGAACATTTCAATCTCACCCGGAGTTTCTGCAGTACCAGCGAACAAGCTACCAATCATAACCGCACTTGCACCAGCACCCAAAGCTTTAACAATATCACCACTAAACTTGATACCGCCATCAGCAATAATTCTTTTACCTAGCTTGTCTGCCATTTCAGCACAATTCATAACAGCTGTCATTTGAGGAACACCGATACCAGCAATAATTCTTGTAGTACAAATAGAACCTGGGCCAATACCAACTTTAACAACATCTGCACCGCTTTCAATAAGTGCTTTTGTAGCCTCTGCAGTAGCAACATTACCAGCACACAAGTTAAGATTAGGGAATTTAGCTTTAACTTTTTTAACCATATCAAGAACGCCTTGGTTGTGACCGTGAGCTGTATCAATAGTAATAAGGTCAACTTTAGATTTAACAAGTTCCTCAACCCTTTCCATAGTGTCATTAGTAACACCTACGGCAGCACCAGCAAGCAATCTACCATTGCTATCCTTCGCACTATTTGGATATTGAATAGCTTTTTCAATATCTTTAATAGTAATCAAACCTTTCAAATTATTTTTATCGTCAACGATTGGCAATTTTTCAATTCTGTGTTTGCAAAGCAACTTTTGAGCTTCTTCTAAAGTAGTGCCTTGTTTAGCAGTAATAAGATTTTCGCTTGTCATAACATCGCTGATTAGTTTAGAAAAATCTGTTTCAAATCTCAAGTCACGATTAGTAATAATACCTACCAATTTGCCTTTTACGGTAATAGGTACACCGCTAATTCTATATTTTCTCATAAGGTTGTTAGCATCTTCCAAAGTGTTAGTTGGTGCTAAAAAGAAAGGGTCAGTAATAACGCCGTGTTCACTTCTTTTTACTCTGTCTACATGCAAAGCTTGCTCTGCAATAGATAAGTTTTTATGTATCATACCAATACCACCCTCACGTGCGATTGCAATTGCAAGTTCATACTCAGTAACGGTATCCATACTTGCACTAAGTAGTGGAATATTCAACTTAATTTCATTGGTCAACTGAGTTGCCAAACTAACGGTATTAGGTAAAACATTTGAATATTGTGGAATCAACAACACGTCATCAAAAGTCAATCCTTCCTCAACAATTTTATTCATAACAGCTATCTCCTTATGTTCGTTCAAAGTATATATTTAAATTATTTTAATAGATATTGAAAAAAAAGTCAATTGATTAAAGCCAATCTATAAAAAAAATTAAAAATTTACTTAATTTATCGAAATATGGCTTAAAATTATATAAAATCTGCTATTAAAAATGGACAAGCGTTGCAATACATAAAAAAAATACATTTACCTATTGCTTTTGAATATTTATTATGTTATAATTAAAATAGATTATTATATTTACAAAATTGAGGTAAATAATGGAAAATAGAATTCACGACTTAATTAGAAATATGACATTGTTTGAAAAAGCGTCATTATGTAGTGGTCAAACATTTTGGGAAACTAAGACTGTTGATAGGCTTAACATACCATCTTTGATGATGTCTGATGGTCCTCACGGATTGAGGAAAGAAAACAATGACGATGCGGATAATGTTGCTTTAAAAAGTAGCTTCCCTGCTACTAGCTTTCCACCTGCTGTTAATATGGCTACGACTTGGAATCCAGATTTAGTTAAACAAGTAGGTAGAGCTTTAGGTGAGCAATGTATTAATCAAGGCATTGACGTAATTCTAGGTCCAGGAACTAATATCAAGAGGTCTCCACTTTGTGGCAGAAACTTTGAGTATTTTTCTGAAGACCCATATCTTGCGGGCAAAATGTCAAGCAACTACATAAAAGGAACAAAAACTACGGGGGTTGGCACTTCCCTAAAGCACTTTGCTGTTAACAGCCAAGAAACTAATCGTATGACTATTAATGAGGTAGTTGACGAACGTACTTTTCGTGAGATATATCTTACACCATTTGAGATAGCTGTTAAAGAGGCTCAACCAGAAACTGTAATGTGTAGTTATAACCGCATTAATGGTGTATACAGCTCTGATAACAAATATTTATTAACAGATATTTTACGTAATGAATGGGGTTTTGAGGGGCTAGTAGTATCTGACTGGAACGCTGTTAATGACAGAGTTCAAGGTATAATTGCTGGTATGGATTTGGAAATGCCTAGCTGTGGTGGAAGGACTGATAAAGAAATTGTAAAAGCAGTACTTGACGGCTCTCTTGCAGAGGCTGACCTTGACATTGTTGTTGAAAGGATATTGACTTTACTATTTAAAGTTATCAATGCACGTGATGATGGATATTTTTACAATTATCGTGACGGACACCGCTTAGCAAGATTGGTTGCAAACGAGTCAATAGTTCTTATGAAAAACGATAAGAATATTTTGCCAATTGACCACACTAATAAAATTACTGTAATTGGTAGTCTTGCAAAGACTATTCGTTATCAAGGTGCTGGTAGTTCAAGAATCAATCCTTACAACCTAGTAAGCTTTACAGATTATTTGGAAAGTCACAAATTGAAATTTGAATATAAAGAGGGTTACAAACTAACAAATGATGGTTATGACGAAGCTTTATTCAATGAGGCTGTACAAACAGCTAAAACAAGCGAAAAAGTTATTTTGTTTGTAGGTTTGACAGACTCATATGAGTGCGAGGGGTATGACCGTAAGGATATGACAATTCCAGCTAGTCATAGTAAATTGATTGAGGCAATTAGCGAAGTTAACGAAAATTTAGTAGTTGTTTTACTTGGTGGTTCACCAATTGAAATGCCTTGGATAGACAAAGTTCACACATTATTAAACGCTTACTTACCTGGCGAGGCAGCTGGTGAAGCGATTGCCGATATAATTTATGGTATAGTAAATCCTAGTGGTAAACTTGCGGAGACATATCCAATTAATTTAAGTGACTATATTGGCTCTAAATATTATGTAGGTGCACCAAAAACAAGCGAACATCGTGAGGGTATGTTTGTAGGCTACAGATATTATGATAGTGCTAATAAAAATGTACAATTCCCGTTCGGTCACGGCTTGAGTTATACTACTTTTGAATATTCAGACCTAAAACTTTCAAGCAAAAATATCAAAGAGGACGAAACTTTAACACTAACCTTTAACATTACCAACACAGGTAAGTTTGACGGACAAGAGATTGCCCAAGTTTACATAAGTGATATTGAAAGCACAATCTTTAGACCTAAAAAGGAACTAAAAGGCTTTAAAAAAGTATTTATAAAAGCTGGCGAAACTGAAACAGTCACTATTGAACTTGATAAGCGTAGTTTTGCTTATTACAATGTTGAAATAAAGGACTGGGCTGTTGAAAGTGGAGAGTTTGAGATAATTGTAGGTGCTTCATCTAGAGATATTAGACTTACTACAAAAGTTAATGTGACTGGTAATGAAAGCATTACTCACCTAGACTACAGAGAAACTGCACCAGTTTATTACAATCTAGAAAGTGCTGAGGAGATTCCTACTGAGCAATTTGAGGCTGTATATGGTGATAAAATGCCTCCAAACCAACTTGCTAAACGTGGTGAATTTGACAAAAACACTACTATTGGTGAAATGAAATGTTGCATAATAGGTAAATTATTCTGCAAATTTGCACCAGCCGTTATTAAAAGCCAAGTTCCAGATGCGGATATGACAACTATGCTTATGTTGCAACAAGGTATGGAAGAAATGCCAATGCGTGGGCTATCTGGTGTTACGAGTGGTTTGCTTGATAATATCGTTACAGAGGGTATAATTTTGTGGGGTAACAAACATAGGTTAAAAGGCTTAGGCAAAATGTTGAAAGGATTATTCCTTTCTATCAAAAATATCCGTAATATATCAAGCGAAACAAAGGTTACAAGAGAGCGTAAAAAGATTAGAGAGGAACAAAAACGCCTTAAACTAGAACGTAGAAAACTTATTCGTGACCAAGAGGACTACATTAAGACTCTTGAGAAAGAAATGGATGAGTTGAACAGAATTCTTAAAGACATTGACGACCCTGCAAAATTGAAAGAATATAAAACACAGCATAAAAAGAATATCCAAAATATCAAAACAAATATTGAGGAAATTAAAGTACAAAGCAGAAAAGACCTTGACGATATGAAAAAGAAAGGTAAAATAGATTTGCAAGAAAAACGTACTGAGGAAAAAGAAATTAAAAAGGCATTAAAAGATTATTTGACAAATATGGATAACGAAATGGATACTGAGGAAGAAAAGCAACATATCATTGCCCTACTATTAGGCAATAAAAAGCATACTTCTGAGGAGTCTGAGGATGACAATCAATAATAATCAATTAAACTATGCATTTATTAATCAAAAATAAATTAATTGCTTACCTAAATGCGATTAATAGTCACAAATTTTATTCTACTCTTTATAGCTTTTATTACTATTGCATTGTGTAGTATGGCATAAAAGATAACAATGTAAACTTTTGATATAGAATAAATTAATTACCTTGATTTGTCTAAATGTATTTAAAATATAATTAGTATAAAAGTAATTGTATATAATTATAATAACTCAAAAATATTAAAACACAAAATGAACCGATTTTCGGTTCATTTGTTTTTAAAGTTAAATTAACACTTGTCTTATCAATCTCAATGTAGTTTTTCATTCATATTGTGTATTGAAATTCTTGTTATGATTTTATTCATTCTATTATTGTGGAAATTAAATTTTTTGCTGTAAAATCTACATTAATTTGATAAGTGTAACTTGAAACTAATCTAAACATAGTTTATCTTATACTTATCTTGACTAATTCTATCCTTGAAACAAATTATATATAGCTAATAAAATAGATTTACCAAAAATTACTTTATTACAACACCTTGACTTTAACTAGTTTAGATAAACATTCATAAAGCGAGCCTTTTATTTGATTTTTTTCAATAATTAATTCAGTTGGACTTTCCGCAATTACTGTATTTATCAAGTTAAAATCGTCATTTTTATATAGTTTGACATTATCCACCATTACGCCGTCAGAAACATTGGCAAGTAAAATATCTGGATATTGTGCTAAAAACAAACTTTTATCACTATTTCGATTACTCATTAAAAAATTAATAACATTATAAATATCTTGTTCCGACTCATTATACACAAGTACCTCGCCGATGTTTTTCAGTTCTTCCCATTCCTCACTCATATCATTTAGTTTAAAGTTAAATGTTCCCTCTACAGATATTGTTTCTTTATCTTTTATTATATCAATTACTTGACCGACCTCACCATCTAAATCAAAGTATAACAACGCAGCCAAACAAGCAACATTTGCAAAAGTATACTCTACCTCGTCAAAAGCTGAAATTATTGATTGATATTTATGTGAAAGGATAATAGATTTTGCAACAAACTTTAAAAAGCTGTCACATTGGTTGCTATCCACTTCAACCTCAAAAAATATAAATGTATAAGATTTTTTCAGTTTAAACTTTATTCCACTGCTTGCGAAATTGTTAATCAAATACTCATAAGCAATTGAATTATTCTTTTCTATAATAACCTTTTTATTCATAACACCTCATAATTAACTTTTTTGCAATAGCTATTAACTTTGCTAGACACTATCATTAAGTAGTTTATGCTAATAAGGCAATAATAAATTACTTTTTATTATAAAAAAGATACCACTTATTGACATTTTTTAAATATTGATATATACTAAAGCTAGTACATAAATGAAATAGGTAAAAAAAGGCATTTTTTAGTGCAATAATAATTAAACTATTTATGAGATATAAGGAGAAATTATGCTAAAAGATTACAAATTTAAAATCAGCTATTTGAATGAGGATAAACTTTATGCAAGTAGCAATCCCAAAACTGGGCATTACATAATCGACATTAAAGACAATGACAATAGTGTTGCATTCACTTTAAATAATACTGTTAAAATGGAAAATTTAAAATTTACTTTAGAGTTTGACTATGACTTTAGTGACAATGCTACTTTCTTTGCAAATGGTTATCAATCTTGGTCATACACTAGAGAATATAGTAAAAACGATGTGCAAAAAGGATTGAATTACTTATCCAAAAATATTGAGTATTTTACTAAAGCAAGCCGTAGTGGTGACTACAATTTTGCCTTATACAATAACAAAGCTGGATTTTTCCATAGTTTTTCTTACGCATACATTCGTAATGGCAACACTCTTGACCTATTTGGCTCATTGTGCGAAAAAACTGGTTTTACTATCATTTATGCGGATATGGCAAATGGTAAAATCATTATTGAAAAAGATTTAGAGGGACTTACATTAAAAGCTGGCAAAACTTATGAAGTTATGAATATATTTTACTGTAAGGACGAATATGATAATGCTTTTAATAAGTACTTTAGAACGGCAAATATTCCTACCCCACGTATTAAACAAAAAGTTGGATATACTAGTTGGTATAATTACTACAACAAAATTAGCAATAACATAATTATACGTGATTTGGAAAGCATTTCAAATAGTCCAATCAAACTTGACATTTTTCAAGTTGACGATGGCTACCAAACTGCCGTTGGAGATTGGCTAAGTGTTGATACAGAAAAGTTCCCTCAAGGAATGGCAAAAGTAGCCGAGGACATACATAGCAAAGATATGCTTGCTGGTATATGGCTAGCACCTTTCAATGCTCAACGTTCCTCAAAGATTGCACACGAGCATAAAGACTGGCTTATCAACGACAACAAAGGCTATCACATTATGGCTGGTATGAACTGGGGCGGATATTACACTTTAGATTTTTACAATCCAGAAGTACGTGAGTATATCAAAAAAGTATTTGACACAATTTTAAATGATTGGAAATATGATATGGTTAAACTTGACTTTTTATTCTCTGTTGCTTGTGTACCTTATGGCAATAGGACAAGAGGTCAAATTATGTGTGAAGCTGTTGATTTTTTACGTGAGTGCTGTGGTTTAAAACTAATATTAGGTTGTGGCGTGCCACTATTCCCTGCTTTTGGCAAATTTGATTTTTGCCGTATTGGTGCTGACCAAGCACTGACTTGGGAAAAGAACAACTACTTTACAACTTTCAACAATGAAATTGTTTCAACACCTAATGCTGTAACTAATAGTATATTTAGACGTCACCTAGATGGCAGAGCTTTCTGTAATGACCCTGACGTATTCTTGCTAAGAGATAGCAACATAAAAACAACAATGGAACAACGCAAGTTGCTTGCAAAAATTAACAAGATTTTTGGTAATTTGCTATTTATGAGTGACAACATAGGCGAATATAACGAACAACAAAAAGCAGTTTATGAAGACACTTTGAATGGTGCTAAAAAACAAGTTATATCCGCAGAGTATTCATCAAGCGAAGTTATTGCAATTAAGTATATTGAAAATGATAAAGAATACAGCTTATCTTTCAATGTAAATAATGGTAGCATAATTGAAGGTAGTATTGACACCCCAGTAAAATAATTTACTTATAATCATACTCCTATCTGACAATTAACCTTTTTTGATACATTAATTAAATAATTTACTTGTAAAAAATATCAATTTTAACAAAAAACAAAAATAGCTATTAATTTTAAGAATAATTTTAAATTAATAGCTATTTTGAATTTTTTATAAAATAAATGATTCTGTCTTAATTTTTTGATTCCTATATGATTAACGCAAAAATTTTAATTATGCATAAAATCTAGTTGTAGGATGTTCATACTTCATCTTATTAATATCATCGCAAGTATACATATAAATATTAGGGTTATTATTTTTTACATTTGTTATAAGGAACAATATATAATTTTCTTTATATCTATTCATAAACTTAATTTCACCACTAGACATATTAAAAATCTTTTTATCACCTTGTGTAGCTTTCACCTCAATATATTTTTTAATATTGCCTTCATAATATTCTATATCATATGGTGAAGTTGGATAATTTATACTCGTATGAAACAAATTAGAAATTCCGTCTTTATGTGATAGTTGTTCAAGAATAATTTGTTCACCAAGTTTACCATTCTCCGCTCTTGTCTTATTTGCTTTTTCAAATATTTTTTCAATTTCTGATTGAGTAACTTTATTACCATAACAATATGTTTCTTCAATTAAACTATAATCATTAATATCAATTTCGTTTAATAATAATTTTTTTCCAGTTCCTTTTGCCCTTTTAAAAACTTTTGATAATTCTATTTTATGAGGACCAACTATTGTTGTTAAAAAATTCAATGTTTTATTTTGTAGCGAATACTCAAACCCTCTAACTACAAAAGCAAACTCACCATTTTGTTTCAGTATAGACTTTAGGACTTTTTGATTATCTATATTAAAACCATCTCTTTTATAACTTAGAGAAATTGGATAATGTAATTTTTGTCGACCAAAATGTGTATTTAATACTTCTTCACCTTGTCTATTTTTAATAACTTTACTAATTTCTTCTTTAATGTACATACAAAAAGAACTATCCGTATTTAATCTGTCCCCATCTAAAAGAATATTTTTAAACTCAAATAAAGAAACTAATTTACTTTGTGCTTGCGAAGTCGTATTTCTTAAACATTCTTTTTGCAACTCTTTAGGAATTATTTTTGTTTCTAAGTCATGTCTATTTAATTCTAAAATATCTAAATGCCATTTGTTTGGGTCTTTAGATTGATTTAAAGGTGTATGTACAGTTGCAGTTTGTCCCCTTTCAAAATCATTAACCATTCCATAAAATAATGATTTTTCATCAATATTAAATTTAATCTTATCCATTTTTCCTCCTAAAAATTACAAAAAATCGGGTCAATCTCTTTTAGTTGATTAAAAATATGTTTAAATAAGATTGTCAAAAGATTTACATCCCAACCATTGCCAGCTCGCTTAGATAATTGAGTATATGATTGTCCAGCAAAATCAATATCTGTATTCCTTCCAACTCCTTTTAAGCCCTCTAGCCCCATCAATCTAAATTGTTCTGTTACAGACATTTTTCTAACAATTTCTTTTTCAGGATTCGATTCAATAATTCGCAGTGAATTATGTTCTGGCATTGTAATAGTGATTGAATATCCATCGTATTTTATTTTTTTATTATAAACATCAAAGCATAATGGTGTATCCACAATAAAACTAGTAATACCATGCTTTTCTTTTAAATGTTCAATTTGAACTTGGGATAAATATAAGTTATTTGGCACACAACCTTGTGGATCTAAAAAGTCAGCAAGTTTCAAATCATTATTTTGTTTCGGAGGAATCATTGAAAAATCTTTTGGAAGACCTCCCAGTCTTGCAAACATCCAAATTCGTTCTCTGTTTTGTGGCACTCCATAATCTTTACTATTAAGAATAGCCATTCTTAAAGGTTCTTCATTTTGGTCATTTTTATCTACGACATATCCTAGTTCTCTAAGCATATCATTCATTTTTTTACGAGTGCTATCAAATTTTTTAGAAAGTAAACCTTTCACATTTTCTAATAAAATGTATTTTGGTTTTTTCACAGCACAAATTCTAATTATATGTTCAAACAAAGTTCCTCTACCATATGGGTCATCAACGCCTTTTTGCATACCCGCAGTTGAAAAGGGTTGACATGGAAATCCGCCTGTAAACAAATCAAAATCTGGAAAATCTGGTTCATTTGGATTTAACTTTGTTATATCTGGATAATTTTTAATTATATTTCCATTTTTATCTTTATGGTTTGCATCAAATAATTGAGATGCATATTTATCAATTTCAGAATATGCAACAACTTCATAATCAAACTTAGGGACAGATTCCTTAATTTTTCTCAAAGCAAAACTTCCACCACCATATCCAGCAAATCCTTCAAATACTCTTAATGTGTTATCATTTTTCTTTTTATCTGTCATAAAAACCTCAAAAAAACTATTAATAGAATAATTATAACACAAAAATTAAAATTATGTATTAAAATTTTCAATAAATTATTAAGTAAAACAAAAAAAACACAAGTGCTATACTCTAGCACTTGTTATTTTGTTACTTATTTTTAAATTATTCAGCGTAAACGCTTACTTGTTTATCAGTTTTACCTTTTCTTTCAAATTTAACTACGCCATCAATAAGAGCGAACAAAGTATCATCTTTACCGATACTTACATTCATTCCAGGGTGGAATTTTGTACCTCTTTGTCTTACTAGAATATTACCAGCTTTAACAAACTGACCATCTGCACGTTTAACGCCTAATCTTTTAGACTCACTATCACGTCCGTTTCTTGAGCTACCTACACCTTTCTTGTGAGCGAATAATTGTATATTAATAAACATATTATTGTACCTCCAATTCAATAAAATCTGAAAAACCTTGATATAAATCTGCCACACCTAAAACCATAGTGTCTAAAATATTGTCACAAATCTTGCGTTGCTCTGCTGTAATGTCACTTGGAATTACAAATTTCAAATAACCTTCCTCATCTCGTCTTTCAAACTGCATATTCACACCCGCAATGCTAAGCACTCCAAGCAAAGCTGTTTGAACTATTGAGGATAACGCAGCACACACAATATCTTCACCCTCTACGCCATATCCAGTATGACCATCACAAGTTACTTCAGTAATGCTACCATTTTGTTTTACAACTTTAACATTCGTCATTTATTACGCCTCAATGCTTGTAATCTTGATTGCTGTAAATGGTTGACGATGTCCTTGGCGTTTTCTGATATTCTTTTTAGCTTTGTATTTGAAAATGTTAATTTTCTTTGCTTTATCTTGAGCTAAAACTTCAGCTTTAACAACTGCTTTATCAATATCTTTGCCAACTTTAACAGTGCCGTTGTCAGAAATCAACATAACATCAAGTGTGATATTGTCACCAACGTTTACGTCCAATTTCTCAACTTTTATAATAGTATCTTTTTCTACTTTATATTGTTTGCCACCTGTTGTAACTATTGCGTACATTATACTTACCTCCTCTCACCAGTCTCGCTAAAAAAAATCGGGGGTGCAAACAGCACACTTGTAACCCTTATTATGCGGCTACAACAAATTTACCATAAATTTCAACTTTTGTCAAACATTTTTAATAACTATTTAATTTTTATTTAGTATTTGTTTAACATTTATTTACAAGTAATTATTTTTTGTAATTTAATTGGTTTTATTTAGTACTTATTTAGATTTATTTATAATAACTCAATTTATATTTTGTTTTTCAATATATAAAACACTAATTGTAACGCCTCGCTCTATTCCAGAGCTTTTTGTAAAACTAAAATTATTGCAATTTTTAAAGCTAAAATAAAAACATATCAATACAAAAGTTTTGCATTGTCTGGCAATTCAATTACGCTTGAACGCACTCTTTCACAAGTATATTTTTCCAAATGATACAATGGGTCTGGTATCAAATAAATACGCAAGTTTTCCCACACAGTAGCAAGCTCTTTTTCAAACAAATTCAATGCAAACATTTTACTAAATATAATAGGATTGACGGTTAGCTTAACTGCTTGAATAGTGTCATCTTTAAATATTTCGTACAGATAATCTCTTATAGTCATAATAACGTGTTCAACAGAATGTACATAAGCATCACCCTCACAATAAGGACAAGTTTGCAACATAATATCCATTAACCTACTACGCATTTTTTTACGTGTAATTTGCACCAAACCTAAGTCTGTCATACCAACCAAAGTACATTTAAGCCTATCTTTTTTAAGCTCTTGTTCAAGTATTCTAAGCACTTCATCTCTATGCTCAACATTGTTCATATCAATAAAGTCAACAATTATAATACCGCCAAAATTTCTTAACCTAATCTGTCTTGCAATTTCCACTGCAGCTATCTTGTTAGTAATGAAAACAGTTTCTTCCAAGTTTTTATCCCCAACATATTTACCAGTATTAACATCAATAACAATCAAAGCTTCCGTCTTATCTATAACAAGGTAAGCACCATTTGACAATGTAACAACTCTCTTTAACAACTTTTCAATTTGCAAATTCAAGTTGTAATGATTAGTCAAAGTATTCGCACCAGTATACACCTCAAACATATCTTTTTTCTTGCCAAACAAACAAGAGAATTCCGCTTCAAGCATTTTACAAACGCCCATATCGTTCACAATGATTTTATCAATATCACCTCGCATAAAATCACGTACAGCACGTACAACTAAATCCCCCTCACTATAAATCAAAGAACATTTTGGACAAGATATATAGTCTTTTTTTATATTTTGCCAACGCTCATTAAGTTCCGCAATATCACTAATTATTTCTTCTTCACTGCAAGTTTCCGCTTCAGTACGCACAATATACCCACTATTATCAAATCGATTGTTGCGTACTAAATTTTCAAGTCTTGCTTTCTCGTCCTCATTATCAATCTTTCTTGAAATGGCAATATAATCAACAAAAGGTTCCATTACAAGCACTCTACTTGGCAAGGATATATTCATTGTAAGTCTTGGTCCTTTTGAGTCAAACTGGTCTTTCAATATTTGACACATTATAACATCACCAACTTTAAGTGGTAATTTTTCTGGTGCATTGGTGCCGTTATGTGAAATCATTTTGCCATCAAGACAAATATCTCCACCATATAAAAAACCATTTTTTTCAAGTCCTATATCCACAAAAACAGCTTGCATTCCATTAAGCACATTGACAACCTTACCTTTGTAAATGTTGCCAACAAGTTTTTCGGAATTAGTTTTTTCAATAGCAAAATCAACTAAATTGCCATTTTCAACTACACACACTCTTGTTCCCGTAACGTGCGTATCAATAATAATATTTTTCATTTATTGACCTCTTGCAAAAATTCCATTGCAGTCTTAATTTTATCACCATTAATTACAAGCTGTTTAGTCCTAATTATATCATTAGTACCGATTTTCAGCGAATATTTTTCATTTAAAGCATTTGTAATCCTATCTGGTCTTAAGTTTGGATTTCCCGATGCAAGCACCATTCTTATTCCATTATTCTCAACCTTAAAGCTATAAATCAAAGGAGCAATATCTTGTGTTTTTTCACTATCTTTAAACTTATATGTAATAATCCAATTGTTGCTATTCGCAGTACTTTCTAATTGCTCTTTTATACTTTCAAAATCACCGCTTACAAAATATTCACAATAATTAACGTTCTTTACAAAATTAGGATTTTTCACACACTCCATACACTCTGTAGCTGTCATTCCATTAGGCACATTGTCATTAAATGCTCGCAACACTTGCTCCGCTGTCATATCCTCATTTGCTATAACAAAAAACTCTTCCTCACTCGCAACACCTAACGGCAATGGATGAGATGTATATGTTATTGGATGAGGATTAAAACCTTCCGACATTTTAATGCTAATGTTTGCACGTGTTAAAGTCCTTTGCAAAACCCTCATACTATCAATGTGTGACACATAACATATGTTTCCCTTTTTTATATGTCTAATTACTTTCATTAATAGCACCTACCCAGTTTATTTGCACCGCAACCAGTACAATTTTGCTTATCGCAAGCCTTAGTCTTAACTGCATTATAAGCATTATGCCTTTCTTTCAACAAATACTTTTTACTAACCCCGTGTTCTACAAAATCCCACGGCAAAACTTCATTCTCTTGCCACTCTCTTGTGTAATCGCTTATATCAATACCACATTCCTCAAATGCCTCGCACCATTTTTCGTAATCAAATCTTTCACTCCAGCCATCAAACTTACAACCTTTGGAATATGCTTTTTCAATTACGTCTATCAATCTTCTGTCACCTCTAGAAAATACCGCCTCAATAACACTACTTTCCGCCCCGTGCCAGTTATATCGTACATTCTTAATATGCAAATTATCTATCAAAAATCTTTGTTTTTCCAACATTTCTTGTACATTTATCTGCCTTTCCCATTGGAATGGTGTAAGTGGCTTTGGTATAAATACACTTGTAGATACAGTTATATTGACAGGTCTCTTACTTTTGCTATACTGCCTTGCCATATCTTTAATTAACAAAACAATATCCACTATACCTTGCAAGTCTTGAGTTGTTTCAGTAGGTAAACCTATCATAAAATACAACTTGAACCCAGTATAACCACATTCTAAAGCGTGTTTAATAGTGTTTCGTATATTTTCATCAGATATATTCTTATTGATAACATCTCTTAATCTTTGAGTCCCAGCTTCAGGTGCAAAAGTCAGCGAACCTAATCTACCGCTACCCATATATTCTGGTTTATAACTATCCAAACGCAATGATGGCATAGCAAGCCTAACATCACCATTACAAACACTGCTTTTTAACCCGGTTATCAACTCGTGTAATGCGTAATAATCACTTGTGGAAAGGCTTGATAATGACAATTCGCTATACCCAGTATTCTCTACCAGTTCACGTCCATATTCCAACAAAGTTTCTAACTTTCTATTTCTTATTGGACGATAATAAAAGCACGCTTGACAAAATCTGCAACCATTATTGCAACCTCTGTAAAGCTCAAGCACAGCTCTATCGTGAGTAATCTCAATATTAGGCACAAGTATTTTGGTAGGGAAATAGCTTGAATCTAAATCTTGCACAATTGCTTTTTTTACTCTACCGCTAAAAGACTCAATCTTTCCATTAACAATGTTTGGTTTGACTAGTTTGGGGATATACACTCCGTCTAGTTTACTTGCCTTTTCCAAAAATTCCGCCTTGCTTATTTTCGCTTTTTTGCACTCATCATAAAGCAAAGTGAACTCTTTTAAATTTTTCTCCCCCTCACCAATCAAAATAGCATCAAATATTTCCGCAAATGGTTCAGGATTAACAACACAAGGTCCGCCAGCAATCAATATTGGATAGTCACCATTTTGCCTATCTTTTGCTCTAAATGGTATACCCGCCAAATCAAGCATATACAATACATTTGTATATAATAATTCATATCCGATTGACATACCAACAATATCAAATTCCTTAAGCGGTTTATGACTATCTATAGAAAAAAGCGGGATATTATTAGCTTGTAGTTGTTCCCCCATATCCACAAAAGGAGCAAAACAACGCTCGCAAACAATCCCCTCAAATCCATTAAGCATATGATATAAAATTCTAACACCTATGTTACTCATTCCAATTTCATAAATTTCTGGAAAACACAAGCACAGCCTTGTTGTACAAGGTTTATCCATATTTGGCATATTAAATTCGCCACCAACATATCTTGCTGGCTTTTCTACTTGCATAAGTATTTGTTTCAGTTTTTCATTCATATGTACACGTTATATAGTGGTTAATTCTACAAATAATATTTACTAATTTTACTATAAATTAAATAAAAACCATTCAAAAATCGCACCTAAATCAAATTTTACATTACCAAAGCCGCTGCACCTATAATGCCTGCACTATTACCAAGGCTTGCTTTTACAACATCAATATATGGCATCATACCGCTTTTTTCCAATGACGCATTTAATTTTTCTTGCAATGGAATCATTACATTTTCACCCTCGTGAGATATACCGCCACCAATGATAAACATTTCTGGGTGCAATACATATCCAAGGTTCAAAAGTCCCTCAGCTAAATAATGCAAGTATTGCTCAACGACTTTAGCACCAGCCTCGTCACCTGCATCTTTTGCTAAAAATGCAGTTTTACCATTAACCTCGCCTTGTTCAGCCACAATTTTGTGCATTAAACTATTTGCATTTTCTGCCATTGCGTGTTTTGTTTGATTTATTAAACCAGTTGCAGAGGCATATTTTTCCCAACAACCAAGTCTGCCACAATTGCATTCCTCGCCATCAATCTCAATAATTTGATGTCCGACCTCACCGCCAGCACCACCATTACCCTCATACAACTTGCCATCAATAATAATGCCTCCACCAATACCAGTACCCAAAGTAATCATAACGACATTTTCGTGACCTTTGCCAGCACCAAATCTTTGCTCACCTAGAGCTGCCATATTGGCATCATTACCAACGGCAATAGGCACATTAAAATATTGTGACATTTCCTCAACTAAATTTTCATTTTTGCAACCAATATTAACGGCTGATACTATCATACCTTTTTTACTATCTACAGTACCAGGTATACCAATACCAATACCACCTAAATCTAGTAAAGAAAAATCTGCCTCATTAATTAATTCCTTTATTTTGTCAGCAGTTCTTGCAAACATACTTTTAAAGCCTTTCTCTTGCTCTGTTGCAAAAGATTTTGATATAATTATTTTGCCCTCGCTATCCACAAGACCAATCTTAATACTCATTCCACCCACATCGACACCCACATAAATCATTTATAGCACCTCTTAACCTAAATTGCAAAAATCTTATTATAAAGATAGTATAACATACAATTATGTATATTTCAAGTATTATTAAATATTTTTTATATGATAAATCAAAAACTTTGCCGTGTGTATAATATGAATTATTTTACGTCTGTAATTTGCATTAATTGCTTACCATTGCAATATTATTGTTTAAAAGTTTGAATTACATTCTAGCTTAAAAGTTTATTATACAATGTTTAGCGTGTAATTATTGTTAGATAATTACTACAGCAAAACTAAAATTTAAAATTTCATATAAAAACATTAATACCATTAGCAATGCTAATGGTTTGTTATTTGTCAATATTTATTGCTGTAATTACTTTTACATTATGCCAAAAATTATTGCAACACACTTTTTAACATAATTTTGTGGTCATAATTTTCCATTATTTCTCTTAATTTATCCTCATCAATAACTGCACTTTCCATACCATTATCATCTACTACTATAAAGGTTGTCAAATAGTCACTGTTTAGGTATCTAAATAACTCAAAAATTTTTGCTCTGTTACTTATGTAAACATCACGTGCAATCACACCTCTTTTATAATTTTTCACAAACGATAACCTACCTGCAATATGGCTATATTCTTCTTTTTGCCCGCCGAAAATCGACCCTATTAGCAAAAACACACCAATATTTATTAGTGAAACATTTTTTGTAACAATAAAACTTACTATGCCAAAAACTATCATTAAACTGCTTAAAACAATGCCTATAATTTTTAAAATTTTTAGTGCTTTTATTTTGTCTTTACAAAAGCTTAAAACCACTCTTGAACCATCAAGCGGAAAGCAAGGCAAAAGATTAAAAAGCATTAGCGTAATATTGCTATTAAAAAAATCTTGACTATAGGAATATGTTACTGGAAACAGCCACCAAATAGCAATAGTCAGCACTGCAAAAATACCATTACTTAATGGTCCTGCCAGTGCTATTACTATTCCTTCTTTGCGGTTAAATTTTTCACCACCATAAATCATTGCACCATAAGGCATTAAGGTAATTCTAGCCATTTGATAGCCATACTTTTTGCCAGCTATACTATGAGCAACTTCGTGGAGAATAACCGTTACAAAACAACTGAAAAATACCCAAGCCTTGCCTATAATTATGTAGTACAAGCATAACATAAAGTACAAAGGATGGATAGTTATTTTGTATTTAGTCAAGTTTTATTTACCAAATATAGATAAAAAAGTTTGTGCCAAAGTACCACTGCTTGCAAGTGTAATAATGCTAGAAATCAACATAATAACAGCAAACGCAGCACCAAAAATAGCTGTAGTATAGGCAATATCAAAAGCTTTCTTTTTATTTAGATTAAAGCCTTTAAACTTTTTATACTTTTTGCCAAGTTCTACAGAGATATTGTCATTAGGATAGTTGTTACATTCTACCTTTTCGTAATCGTCATATTTCATACTCACCCACTCTCCCTTTAGTTTACTAAGATAACATATGCAAGTATAAATAGTAATATACCAACTAACCAAAATATTTAGCAAATAAATTTTTAAGTATTTTGAGGTGCTTTGTAGCTTTCCGCCTCGCCCTCAAAGATAAAGCTGATTTTTCCATCGTTATTGGTGCAAATTTTTAAATCGCAACATTTTATTTGCAGGTATTTAGACATAGCACATAACAAATCGTTTTTCAAACAATCCTCAATCATTTGAGGCATATGCAGTTTATCGTTTTTCAAAATTTTGGATAATCTAGAAAAACTATCTGAGCTATACTCTTTCGCATTATACATAATAACCTCTCAAAATTATTAATACCTCAAGCTCTTTTTAACATCATTTTAAGTTTTCCAACCATACCACGATATTGTGCAGTAGGGTCATATAACCTACGTCTGCCAGTAATGTAATTGTCTGCTACACACTCAAATGAACGCATTGCAGTACACTCAGCCTTACCAATTTTACCTAATTCAGTAAAAATATGAATTTTGTCATCATCAGGGATGACTCCAATAGGTGAAACATTTAACAATTTTGCAATTTCTGTAACTGACATCATTTCACCATTTAACACCATATCACCACGTATACGATTTACAATCAAATTAACGGCACTTAATTTATAGTTATGCAAAATGCTAATTACTTTATCCGCATCACGCAATGAGGAAACATTTGGTGTTGCAATAACCAAAGCTTCGCTACTTGGAGCAACAGCTCTGTGAAAGCCCTTATCAATACCAGCAGGACTATCAATAAAAATAAAGTCAAATCCATCGCTTAACTTATTGATTAATGTTCTAAAATCTTTCATACTTATATCATCGCTGTTGTATGCACTTTGAGAAGGCAAAACATACATATTAGGAATATCTGGAGAGGAAACCAAAGCTTGTTTTATTCTGCATCGTCCATTAATAACATCTGACATATCATAAACGACCTTGTCGTCTATGCCAATAAGTACATCCAAATTATTCAAACCTATGTCTGCATCAATCAATAATACCCTTTTGCCACGATAAGCAAGCATAGCACCTATACTTGCAGTACACGTTGTTTTACCTACACCGCCTTTACCCGATGTAACTACAATTATTCTAGCCATATTCACCTCAAACAAGTCTTTAAATATATTACCTATTTATTATACAATATAATAAAATGCTTAGATTAATTTTTTTTGTCTAAAATATTCCATATGCCAAGAAAAATGTCATTTTTCATAGTTTAGTGTAAAAATAAATAAATGAGTAATTATTCTATTAATTATATAATACATTGAGAAACAATCAAGGGTGAAAACTTCTTTTAAATATTTTAGCAACACATAAATATTTAGTCCAAGTATAATGTTTATACAAAGAAATCAAAGCATATAAAAAGGAATGACTTCAATATCCTAAAATCATTCCAATGAAATATATTTTTTAATTTTGTCTAAACATTATTTAAACATAGTATTAAACACTCTTACTTTTCGTGAGAAATATTTAACATTCTTGCCAGCTTTCCAGTATCATAGAAGAATTTGCTACCGCCTTGAGCCACAACAAACTCAGGTTCATCCATAATCTTGACATCTACAAATAAATGCTCTTTCAAATAGCTTGCAAGACCTGGCAACTTACTTGCACCACCAGCAAGATAAATACCATTTTGCTCAACAATATATTGATAAGATTTTGGTATCATTACCATAATAGATGCAACAACCTCAATAATTTTATCAATCACGCTTTGTACAAGTGGTTTAAGTTCGGTAGCGGTAAGTTTAACCTCATTTGGAGTATTTAAGGTAACTTTATCACCCTTTACCACAATTTTTGAAAGATTATTACTTTCAAGTGATGCAAGGCTAAGCTTTATATCCTCACAATAAAGTTGATTAACCACTAATCTATATTTATCACCTACATAATCAAAAATTGCCTCGTCAATATCTTTCCCGCCTACGTCTATTGAACAGCCGTGAACAATTCCGTCATCGCTTACAAGTGCAATTTCTGTATTATGAGCCCCCATATTTATCAAAAACATTGCCTTATCATTATTTATAGTTTTTACAGATAATGGTGACTCAACAATAACAACCTCTTTAACACCTGCTTTGTAAAAAGATTCCTCAATTACACGTTTTTCAATATTAGTAAGTCCACAAGAAACATTTACAATTACACTTGTATAATTTCTTAAAAACTTACGTGGAGCTAACCTATTGATAAAAGTTTTTATCATATATACAAAAGCTTCCACATTGCAAATGCTACCATTTTTAATAGGCTCTATATTTTGCATACTTTTTATAGCCTCATTACCACAAGCAACATAAACATACTTGCTATTTACATTAGCGGTCGCAACAACACTAGGCTCATTAAGGACAACTTGAGAGTCCTTATTTGCAATAACAATATTTTTACTACCAATATCCACACTTAAACAAATCTTATCCATTTGCTAAAAGCTCCTTACATACATTCAAAATTTTATCCAAAGGTAAACCAATAATTGTATTAATATCACCAACAAAGCTATCCACAACTACTCCGTCTTGGATACCATAGCTACCAGCCTTATCCATAGGCGAACCAGTTGCAATATAGTCTTTTATTACTTTATCACTCAATTTTTTAAACAAAATATCGCATTTGTCATAACCACTAACTATCTTACCTTTATACGCAACAGCAAAACCACTATAAACATAATGATAATTACCCGATAATTCCGTAAGCATTGCATACGCATCTGCCTTATCTTTTGGTTTGCCATAAAGCATACCATTGTACCAAACTATTGTATCACCACTAATAACTATATCATTAGGAAACTTTTGAGGCAAATCTGCAAGCTTGGCTTTTGCAAGTTCCTCAACTATTTTGTTTGGCTCAATTTGTGTAAACTTTTCCTCCACATCACAAGTAACAACCTTGGTCACACTAAAATGTGGACTTAATAAATCATACCGTCTTGGGGATTTTGAGGCTAAAATTAATCTTTTATTTATCTTCATAATCATTTAAAGTTTGTTTTGTACTTTCCTCTTTTATTTGATTATTCTTCTTTTTGGCAAGCAAAGCATAGTAAACAATGACACCAATTAAACAAGGCGTTAAAACACACAAAAAAACTATAAATGGAATGTTCACTTTACTACCACTTGCCAGCAATGTAAGAACAACGCTATAAAGATTACTAAAAATACTTGCCATAAAGCCCTCAATACAAAAAATTAACAATTTACTTAATTATTTTATCATATTATTTGGCAAAAATCAATTACCAATACTAAATTTGCCTATTTTTTTATCTGTTACTCAAATCTCTTGAATTTTGCCATCAACAATATGTACAATTCTACCCATTTTATCTGCGACTTTTTGGTCGTGAGTTACAATGATAATCGTCTTGCCTTGAGAATTTAAGTTTGCAAAAATATCCATTAGCTCGTTTGCAGTTGTGCTATCTAAAGCACTTGTTGGCTCATCGGCAAGTATAATATCTGGGTCATTAACCAATGCCCTTGCAATGGCAACCCTTTGTTTTTGTCCGCCAGATAGTTCCCTAACTTTAGTATTTTTCAAATTTGTTAATTTTAGTCTATGTAAAATTGTATCTATTCTATCATTTTGTTCCTTAGCCTTGTATTTTTTACTAAATAACAAAGGCAACCTAACATTGCTATATACCTTGTCACTTTCTATCAAACCATAAGACTGCAAAACAAATCCAAAAGTAGCATTTCTTATTTCTGAAAGTTCTGTCGCACTCTTTGTACTTACATTGTCCCCAGTTAATAAATACTCACCATCTGTATATTTATCCAAACAACCAATTATATTAAGCAAAGTAGATTTACCACTACCAGAAACACCCATAATGGCAATACTGTCACCTTTGTTTATCACAAGGTCGACACCACACAATGCTTGCACCTCATTTTGCTTGCCCTCATTATACTTTTTATGTATGTTTTTCAAAACAATAATTTCCATATTTCCCTCACTTTTTACCCTTATCAAGCACTTATTCAACATTGTAGTTTGAGATTGCCTCCAACGGCTTAAATCTTGCAAACTTAATAAACCCGAATGACACACTTACAATATAAATTGCAAACACTACACCAATACTAATTAAGCAAGAGGACACACTTACCACGCCTAAAATATTCAAACTCATTAGAAAAAGCACTAACATTGCAACCATCATTGCAACCACAAAAATAAGCAACATTTTAATAAACTCTATAACTACAATATCTGACCTTTTACCCCCAAAAATACACATAACACCGCTACGTTTAGTCATTTTATCTACAGAAAAATAATAGTTAGCACCTACTATAATACCTACCAATATCATAATACTAATTCCCAATATTAAAGCATCGTCATAAGATAAAACAACTATAGCCCGTCTCTCTTTTATCTCTCTTAAACTTTCCGCATCAAAGCCTAGGTCAACATAATCTCTAGCTCGCTTATCACCCATCATAAGTCCACCTTTGATTTTGCCGTGCCAAGGTATATCGTCATAAATTATAAAATCAAAAGCTGTATCAGACAACCTATCATAAGTACCCCAACCATTAAAATCGTAGTAATCTTTTCCTGTGTATCCCTTAATTTTTAATTTTACAGAATATGTATACTCACCCTCATTTACAGTAAGTGGCATCTCATCGCCTTCTAATTTATCTTTAAAATACATAGGTATATAAGCCTCTTTGTAATCATTTCTAATCTTTCTACTAAACTCAAATCCTAATGATGGTAGTTTTTCAACCATTTTTTCACTAACAATAGTAATTGCAAATTCATTTTCAATTAATCCATTACTTTCCTTGTCAATATATTTTTTTTGTCCAATTACCGCCGTTCCAGCAAAATTTTCCATATCTACGCCACGTTTTTCAAGATTACCATATAATTCAAAATTAGTTAAGCCAGAACTTCTTTTTGCAAAATGTACAAAAGCGTAGTCAGCAATTTCCTCGCTATAGATTACCATATCATTCTCAAACACATAAGGTTTAGTGGCTTCAATACAAATTGGTAAAAACATCATTGCTACGGTAATGCAAAACCAAATTACCGTAGTAAGTACTATGGTGGATGATATGCTATTTTTTAACATCTTAAATTTATTCATACCTCACCCCTTACTGCAATTAGTTATATTTTGTATTTGCGGGCATTACAATTGCTCGTCTAATTATCGCTATTGTTGACATTATTGTTATACCAATCAATGGACCACAAATTAAAATCAAATAATGTAACCACTCATATCCAGTTATGGAAACTCCAACATACATTGTGGAAAACATAACATAATCAATAATTAACCCAAGCCCAATTGAAAATAATGCTATTATCAATGTTTCCACCATCATTGCCAAAGTAAGCATTAATGGACTGCAACCTAAAGTTTTATATGTGGCATATTTTTTACCATTACACTTTAACCAATATCCCATAATTGAACTTGTCGCAACCATACTAATTACAATCATTACCAATACAAGTATCATATCTTGCGTCATTGTCAGCATAGAAGTATTAAACTTAAAGCCAAATTTTTTGAGTCCTCTTTTAACTTCGCTCATATTTTTAAATACTAGCCCCTCAATTCTACCTGAAATGGCAGTTTCTTCTATTTTATAATTGTAAGGGTTTATTGTATTAAAATCATACCAATGTTCAACATCTACATTATACGGAATGCTAATACCAATATAACTTGCCATAATAGTACTTCTAACCAAAAAATCTTTCCCAAAAATATTTATCGTTTCACCAACGCTTATACCATTTACCCTTGCTATTTCGTCACTTATAGCGATGACGGGTCTTTTTTCTTGAATATCCTCTTGAGTAATTCCTTGTCTAGGAAGCGTAAGTAGTGTGACAGACATATACTCAAAGTTAATAGTTTTACCATTTATTTTTATATTGCAATTATATTGTGATAAGCTAAAATAATTATTAAATTCATTATCATCGCAATAGACTGGTATGTCATTTAAAATATACTCGCAAATTTCTGTGCGTTTTTGTAAAAACTTTGTTGGCTCAATACTCATATATAAATTAGCTGGTCTATTGTATTGGTCAGCAGTATCTTGCACTGCCGTTCTTGACGGCAAACTACAACAAATGGTAGTAGCAACAAACACAAGGACAAGCAAAACAAACGCTATCGGCTTGTGTACAACCGATTGCCTAATACTATTAAAAATAAATAGCATTTTATTTTTCATTTATCCCCTCGCTAACAATATCATTTTATAATTTAATTATACTCCGATATACCACGATTGTCAATAGCACCCCATTTATGGATTGCGTCAAGAGTTTTCAACATATTTGATTTTACTACCGATTTTTAAATGGTTTTTTAAAAAAACAGCGTATAAAAATACGCTGTTTTATATTGCAATCCATTTTATATTAACTAAAATACAATTACTACAACATAACTCAAAAGTCCATTAAGTTAATTAGAACTTTTTATACAATTTATATTGTTGCTAAATTTGTTTTAGTTTACTACAATCAAATTTTGTTACTAAATTTATATTAGCTACTATAATCGTATTTTATTGACAAATTTATTTTAGCTTATTACAATCAATTTTTGATTATAAACCGATTCCAAATTACTAAAGTCAAATTTTGATTATAAAAAGAATTTCTTTTTAAGTTCCAAAAAGTATTTTTCTCTCCCTAAAATCATCATTAGTAACAAAGTAATGATACCCACACCTAGGCAAATAAAAATCATAAAATGAACTTGTTTATACATTACTGTAGCCATTAATGCTGGCACTGCTGTTACTAAGCACATTGCAGTTAGAGGCATTGAATATCTTACCCAGTCTTTGAACCTTAATAACATTAGTATAAATAAAGTAGCAATTCCACCAAGCAAAAATGCTGGTACTGCCCATACTAAAGCCCAATTTTGCTCTTCTGGCACAACAAATTTGTGATAGATAAAAAATTGGATATAGTAACTTATTATAGCAAAAAATACACTGTACCAAAAAATTTGTTTACGCAAATCCAAATGGAAAAACAGACTTCTGCCTAAAGTAAACCAAAATACTACCCAACCAAAAATAATGTGGTATGCCCAAAAAATTCTTTCAGCAGCCAAAAAATTGACCAAAAAGCAAATGCCTATTGAGATTAAACAAATATACAATACTACTCTAAAAGCAATATCTCGCCAAACTTTACTTTTATCCACCACTGGATAACTATAATCTATTTGTGGAATTGGACTATCAATCTCCTCATCCTCACGCTCAATATATGCACCGCATAACGGACAATTACTTAATTTTTTATCAACTAAAACATTACATCTAGGACATTTATTTAACATACTTACGTCCTCCATTATTGCCACTTACAAAAACATCTACACCTTTGTTTTGCAAAAATCTAAAAAATTCCGTCTCAAGATAAGATGATTTTATAGTTTTGACAAAAGTAAAAACAGTTTTGTTATTAAAGCTACAAATTGTCATTGTTGAGTTATTGTACTTTTGCGGTCCAATAATTAACTCATATCTATCAATATAATCGGCAAATTCCGCTGGCGTATTCATTCTACCCATATTAGTTATAATTAAACTGCTTAATCTGTCAGCTTGATTGTAATATGCAATTTTCATAATAAAGTTTTTTATTGATAATGGCACAATACGAATAAGCCAATTACGCTCAAAAGAAAAATTACTATTTATAAATTTTTGGAAATTTTCTTTTGTACTTTTTTCTCTACTATCTTTTGCCATTGCTTGCAAAATCTCTTCAAAAGTCATATCTGTTCTTGATGTTTCAGCAAGTCTTGTGTTTACAAATGAGGAAAACATTCTCACAGTTGATGATGGAAAGTAATTCCTTAAATCAACAGAATACTGTACAGATATTGGACGCTTTGAATTTTTATTTACAGCATCATACTTCCTTTTATTGTATAGTACATATGCCAATACTCCAAGCAAATACTCATTTAATGTAACCCCTGCACTATGGCTTAACTCAAGCAATTTTTTAGTATTAACTTCGCCGTGTGTAACATTTACTACACCTTTTAGTTCCTTTGCACCTTGTAAATGGTAAGCACTATAATTTTCAAGAGTAGATTTTTCACCTTTAGGGTCATAGTATCTACTATAACTATCCTCAAACTCCTCTTCCTTTGGTGCGTCATTGTAATGCAAAAGCGGTCCTCTATCCACTTTTTTGCCTAAAATATGCAAATATTTCAATATCAAAGTATTAAGGAAATTTACACTGCCATTGCCGTCACTGATACAATGCGAAAACTCTGCCATAATTCTATTGCCAGAATACATTACTCTAAACAATGGCTCTCTATTCATAATATCAAACTTTCTGCAAGGATAATCTTTTTCCCTTGTAACAACAGGACGCAAAGTAGCACCTTGTAAAAAGTACCAGAAAAAACCCCTACGTAAAACAACATTATATGTTGGGAATCTTTCAATTACAACATCTAATGCTTGTTGCAATGCTTCCCTATCAACACGTTCTTTCATAACGGCACAAACACGATAAACAGCATTCCACCTACCATTACCAGTAGCTGGATAAATCTTAGATGCATTATCTAATTTAAACCATTCCTCTGTGTTGTCTATTCTGCTCATTTGCTTCTCCTATTCAAAGTAATTATACACTTAATTTACCCGATTTGTCAAGATTAAAATAAAAAACTAAACATTAAATTTATAAAATCACAACAAATTATTGCCATAAATATAAAAATTAATAGTCAAAATAGATTATTCACTAAATTTGTAATTTTAAAAGCCAATTAGACACAATAATTATATTAGGATTATTGTTATTTTTAGGTATACTTAAATTACTGACTATATTTTTAGAAAGTAATAGGTGAAAAAGTAAATAAAATTAATATTTATATATATTTAAAAATAATATACTTGACAATTTGTGTATTCTTGTATTAAAATTAATGTAAATAATTATATAACAAATTTGATTGTTAAAATAAACATATAAATTTTGGAGTGAATCTTATGGATATGTTACAAGTTGAAAAAAAATGGCGTGAAAAGTGGGATAAAGAAAAGCTATATAGCTTTGACAAATCAAGGATAGACAAAAAATACTATGTGCTTGAAATGTTTTCTTATCCATCTGCTGCAAAATTACACGCAGGTCACTGGTACAACTATGGTCCAGCGGACAGCTTTGCAAAGTTCAAACGTATGCAAGGCTATGAAGTTTTTGAGCCAATGGGCTTTGATGCATTTGGACTGCCAGCGGAAAACTATGCTATCAAAACTGGTATTCACCCAAAAGATAGTACTTTAAAAAACATTGAAACAATGGAGGAGCAATTGAAAAAAATCAACGGCTCTTTTGACTGGGATTATGAGATTAAAACTTGTACTCCCGACTATTATCGTTGGACTCAATGGATATTTTTGCAACTATACAAAAATGGTTTAGCTTACAGAAAAGAAGCACCCGTTAATTGGTGTCCATCTTGCCAAACAGTGCTTGCTAATGAGCAAGTTATTGATGGCAGTTGTGAAAGATGTAAATCTACAGTTGTAAGAAAAAATCTTACTCAATGGTTCTTTAAAATCACTGACTACGCTGAGGAATTATTGCAAGGCTTAGACAAACTTGACTGGCCTAGCAAAACAGTTGCAATGCAAAAAAACTGGATTGGTAAATCTGTTGGTGGCGAAGTTGAGTTCGCTTTAGAAAATGGTGGTAATTTCCGTGTATTCACTACCCGTGCGGATACTTTGCACGGCGTTTCATATGTTGTATTGTCACCCGAGCATCCACTAGTTGACAAGCTAACTACTAAAGATTGCAAAATAGCAGTTGAGGAATACAAGGATATGTGCTCAAAAGTCAGTGAGATTGACAGAATGAGTTCCACAAGAGAAAAAACTGGTGTATTTATTGGTGCATATGCAATAAATCCTATCAACAATAAAAAAGTTCCTATTTGGATAGCAGACTATGTACTTTACAGCTATGGTACTGGTGCAGTTATGGGCGTACCATCACACGATGACCGTGACTTTGCATTTGCAAGCAAATATGGTTTACCAATTACTAGAGTTATCAGCAATCCAAAAGGCAATGATGAATTACCTTACTGCGAGTATGGCATACTTGTAAATAGTGATGAAGATAACGGATTAACTTCTGAGCAAGCTATTAATGCCATTCTTGACAGACTTGAAAAGTTAGGCAAAGGTGGTAAAAAAGTAAATTACAGGTTACGTGACTGGTTGGTTTCACGCCAAAGATACTGGGGTTGTCCTATTCCAATTATCCATTGTGAGCATTGTGGTGATGTTCCAGTTCCAGAAGACCAGTTGCCAGTTGAACTACCTTACAATGTAAATTTTGCACCAGACGGCAAATCACCTCTTGCAAAATGCGAGGAATATATCAATACAACTTGCCCTATTTGTGGTAGACCTGCTAAGCGTGACGAGGATACTTTAGATACTTTTGTATGCTCTTCTTGGTACTATTTAAGATATCCAGATTCCAAAAACGATAAGCAAGCTTTTGACAGCGAACTTATCAACAAAATGCTACCAGTTGACAAATATATTGGTGGTGCGGAACACGCTTGTATGCACTTACTATATGCAAGATTCTTCACAAAAGCACTTAGGGATTTGGGATATTTGAATTTTGACGAGCCATTTACTTCCCTTGTACACCAAGGCACTATTTTAGGACCAGACGGCTTTAAAATGAGCAAATCAAGGGGTAATGTTGTAAGTCCTGACGATATAATTTGCAAAGTAGGTTCTGACGCATTTAGGCTTTACCTAATGTTTGGCTTTAGCTACATTGAGGGCGGTCCTTGGAATGAAAATGGTATTGAATCTATTACTAAATTTATGGATAGAGTGGAAAGAATTGTTAAATCTGCTTACAGCCAAAAAGCTGTGGAGAAAGAATTGACTAAACAAGATAAGGAATTATTGTTTGTTTTGCACTCAACTATACAAAAAGTTACAGCAGATACTGAAATATTCAGCTTTAATACAGCCATTGCTAGGATAATGGAACTTGTAAATGCTTTGTACAAATATGAGCAAATTAGTGATAAAAATTATAGTATTTTCCAAAATGCTTGCTACAATTTGATATTGTTACTTGCACCATTTGCACCTTGCTTCGCAGAGGAATTGCACGAGGCTATTGGCGAAAAATCATCCGTTTTAAACAAATGCTACCCTATCGCAGATAACAAATATCTTGTTAAAGACGAATATGAACTTGCTGTACAAATTAATAGCAAAAACAGAGATAAGATAATCGTTCCAGCAGATAGTGATAATAAAACTATTATTGAAATTGCAAAAAACAGCGAGGTTATCGCAAAACTATTAGAAGGCAAAACTATTGTTAAGGAAATTGTTATTCCTAAACGCTTAGTAAACCTTGTAGTAAAATAATACAAATGAAAGCCGATAACTACAGCGTTTATAAAAAAAATAAAAAAGCCTAACTTTATAATTAATATTTAAAGCCTAGGCACTGATAAAATTAAAAAAATCAATTATGACATTAAATAAATTAAATTAAGAAGGTAAATATTATGTTAGATTTAAAATATGTTTGCGAAAATATAGACTATGTTACTGAAAAATTATCTCACCGCAGTGGCAAATCACCTATTAGCGAGGTTGCCCCACTAGCTGAGAAGCGTGTTGAACTTATTAAAAAAGTTGAAACACTAAAAGCAACTAAAAACGTAGTATCTAAAGAAATTGCAGAAATCAAAAAGAATAAAGGCAATGCTGACAGCAAAATTGCTGAAATGAAAGAACTTGGTGAGGAAATCAAAAAGTTTGATGACGAGTTAAATGAAATAGTATCTAAACTCAATGATTTAATGCTTGCTATACCAAATATTCCTGACGACAGCGTACCATATGGCAGTGACTCTGATGAAAATGTTGAGGTTAGACGTTTTGGTGAACCTACTAAATTTGTTTTTGAGCCAAAGGCACATTGGGACTTAGGCTTAGACTTAAACTTGTTTGATTGGGAAAGAGCTGGTAAAATAACTGGTGCAAGATTTACTGTATACAAAAATTGGGGTGCTAAACTAGAGCGTGCCATAATGAACTTTATGCTTGATACCCACGCCCAATCTGGTTATACTGAGGTATTCCCTCCATTTATGGTAAATCGAGATAGTATGATTGGTACTGGTCAATTACCAAAGTTTGAGGAAGATATGTACGCAGTTAAAGGCACAGATTACTATCTTGTTCCAACTGCTGAAGTTCCCGTTACTAATCTCCATAGAGGTGAGATTTTAGACGAAAAGGAGCTACCAATTAAATATTGTGCTTACACTGCTTGTTTCCGTGGTGAGGCAGGTTCAGCTGGTCGTGACACCAGAGGTCTTATCAGACAACACCAATTTAATAAGGTTGAGCTTGTTAAGTTCGCTCACCCAGACAATAGTTTTGAGGAACTAGAAGAACTTACAAATTGTGCTGAAAAAATCTTACAACTATTAAACTTGCCTTACAGAGTTGTAACGCTTTGCACTGGTGACCTTGGTTTTGGTTCAAGCAAAACTTATGATATTGAGGTTTGGATGCCAAGCTACAACAGATATGTAGAGATTTCATCTTGCTCAAATTATATTGATTTCCAAGCAAGACGTGCAAATATCAAATTCCGTGATGCGGACAAAAAAACTAGATTTGTACACACTCTAAATGGTAGTGGGCTTGCAATTGGTAGAACAACTGCAGCAATTATTGAAAATTTCCAAAACGAAGATGGTTCAGTAACAGTGCCAGAGGTTTTAAGAAAATATATTGGTACAGATATAATAAAGTAAATTAATCTCACACACAATTAGTGTTATTGTTAAAAGACGAACTATGTTCGTCTTTTACTATAAAGCAAATTGTTTATCTTATGCTTGACAAAAATATATATTTAATTAAATAATAAACATATAATATGTACATAGATATATGTATTTTTGCACCATCAATTTACACTATTAGCTAAATAATCAAAAAATACCCCCGATTTTCGGTGGGTATATTTAAAAAATTAACTTTTTGCAAATTTATGACTTTACAAAAAACTCAACACCCTAAAATTTTTCATTTTAGGGTGTTGATGTATTATATCAAACTATTAAATTTTAAGCAATAACTGGCTAATTATTCCCACTCGATTGTTGCTGGTGGCTTTGATGCAATATCGTAAACTACTCTATTAACTCCAGTAACTTCGTCTGTAATACGTTTGCTTATTTTTTCCAAAATCTCAAATGGAATGTGTACAAATTTAGCAGTCATTGCATCAATACTATGGATAGCACGCAATGCTACTGTGTACTCGTAACTTCTAACCTCATTACGAACGCCTACGCTCTTCATATCAGTAATAATTGCAAAGTATTGCCAAATTTTTGTATCCCAACCAGCTTTTGCAATTTCCTCACGCATAATAAAGTCCGCATCTTTCAAAATAGCAAGTCTTTCACGAGTAATATTACCAATACATCTAACACCAAGACCAGGACCTGGGAATGGTTGACGATTAACTTGTTCCAAAGGCAAACCTACCTCTAAACCAACTTTTCTAACCTCGTCTTTAAATAAATCTTTAACTGGCTCTAAAATCTCATTAAAGTCAATAACATCTGGTAGACCGCCTACATTGTGGTGACTCTTAACCAAGCCCTTGCTACCAATACCACTCTCAATAATGTCTGGATAAATTGTGCCTTGTACTAAAAAGTCTACAGCACCAATTTTTTTAGCCTCTTCCTCAAATACACGGATAAATTCTTCACCAATTATTTTTCTCTTTTTCTCTGGGTCGCTAACGCCATCTAGTTTTGTTAAAAATCTTTCAGATGCGTCAACGTGAATCAAGTTCATACCTAGCTTATTACGAAAAACCTCTACAACTTGCTCAGGCTCACCCTTTCTCATCAAACCGTGGTCAACGAATACGCAAGTTAAGCAATCTTTGTTAGCTTTATGTATCAATGCCGCACAAACTGCACTATCTACACCACCAGACAAAGCACAAAGTACTTTTTTGTCACCAATTTTTTCTTTCAACTCTTCAATCATATGCTCAGTGAAAGCTTTCATAGTCCACTCGCCCTTAGCTTTACAAGTTTTATACAAGAAAGTTTTAAGAGTTTTAGCACCTTGCTTACTTTCAACATCAATATTTCTGACGTCAAGAACTGGCACACCTAAAGTTTTAACCTCTCTCTCGATAGCTTTTTCACCATCACTCTCACCAGTCAAAATGATTCCGATAGGGTTAACTTTTTTGATATCCGCAATATTGGCATTATCACCAACAAGTTGGCAATATACATTAAGGTTACGGACACTTCTTGCTATAAGTTGATTGCAACGACCAGAAAGGTCAACAATAACAACGGTTTGTTTGATTTCCATATTTTATAGCTCCTTTTGTTTGTTCTATTTCATTTTAGCACAAGTTTTTATTCAAGTAAATTATTTTTATGCAACTAATGATTGTTTATTATAATTGCAAATATAATATCTACTTATATCAAGGTATTTCTTTAACAATTACATACTAATTGATAATGTAAATTAACTTTTTAAAGAATAAAGTTAAATTGCATTTGTAATTGATTATTTTTCAACTCTTATTACAGCATTAATTTTTTGCACTTCACTTAAAGATTCAATTTCCTTAATTGCTTTTCGAATGTTGTTTTCAGAAGATTTATGAGTTACAAGCACAATGCTTACAACTCCCTCGCCAGCATCTTGACGCATACTTGTAATACTGATATTGTTATCCGCAAATATACTTGTAATTTGGCTAAGCACACCAGATAAGTCAAGTACAGTCATACGCATATAATAGTCACTTGTAAAGTCACTGATAATGTCTTGTTTAGTAATTACATCACTGATTTCTGCATATCTTGCGTGTTCAATCTGTCTTGCACAAAAAACTATATCACTTACTACCGCACTACCAGTTGGTAAGCTACCCGCACCTCTACCATAAAGCATAATATCACCAACATTATCACCAACGATAAATATACCATTAAATGAACCGCTAACGCTTGCAAGTGGGTGTGAGTTTTTCAAAAATACTGGGTGAACTCTTGCCTCGATTTTTCCGTCAATTAGTTTTGCAATAGCAAGTAGCTTGATAGTAAAACCTAATTGCTTACCAATTGCAATATCCTCAGCTTGAACTTTACTAATGCCCTCACGATAAATAAGTTCTGCTGGTAAAAATTTGTTAAACGCAAGGGAACTTAAAATTGCAAGTTTATAGCTTGCATCATATCCCTCAACATCTGCTGTTGGGTCAGCTTCAGCAAATCCCAAAGCTTGAGCATCCGCAAGTACATTTTCATAACTTGCACCTTCGTCAGACATTCTTGATAAAATATAGTTTGTTGTACCATTAATGATACCTTTTATTTGCAAAATTGTATTTGCTTGCATAGCTTGAGTCAATGTTCTAATTACTGGGATACCACCACCACAAGTAGCCTCAAAATACATACCCGCTTTAGTTTTACTTGCATACTTTTCAAGCTCACCCCAGTGCTTAGCAAAAAGCTCTTTATTTGCGGTAACTATGTTCTTACCAGCTTTTAAAGACTCTATAAGCAAAGTCTTTGCTGGCTCAATTCCACCAATACACTCAGCTACAATGTCAATAGAAGAATCAGTAATAATATCATCGAAATTACTTGTCACCAACTCTTGAGGTGCACCATTTGTTATTGCTTTTTTAGGATTTCTAACATAAATCGCCTTTACGGTTATATCTACACCATACTCTTCCTTAATACGCTCTTTTCTCTCTGCTAAAATATTGTAAGTACCACCACCAACAGTGCCAAATCCCAATATTGCAATGCCTACTGATTTCATATTTACCTCCGCTATTTATTCATATTATATATAATTTTTAATCCTTTTAAAGTTAGATATCTGTCAATCACATCTATTATTTTGTCATCTACCTCTGCAACCAACTCACCAAGTCCACCCGTGGCAATAACTTTTACATTTTCAAAACCAGATTCCTCTTTCATTTTTTCCACAATATACTTGACCAATCCAGTAAATCCATAAATTGTACCCGACTGCATATTGTGTGAGGTTGTCTTACCTATTATAGTTTTTGGTTTGTTAAGCTCTATCCTCATAAGTTTTGACGCATTATTAACCAAACTATCCAAACTTGTCTTTATACCAGGGGCAATAGCACCACCCAAAAATTCGCCTTTGTCGGAAATAATATTAAAAGTTGTTGCTGTACCAAAATCTACAATAATGCAAGGTCCACCATAAAGCTTATATCCAGCAACACTATTAACAATTCTATCTGCACCAACCTCTTGCGGATTTAGATACTTTATGTTTAGTCCCGTTTTAACTCCTACCCCAACCATCATTGGCTTGATATTCATATAATGCATACAAGCGTGTTCAATAGTATAGTTTATTGATGGAGATACTGAACTCATTATAATTCCGTCAATATCGGAAAAATTAATTCCCTTTGTGCTAAACAAATTTTGCATTGTAATGCCCATTTCGTCAGCTGTACGCATAACTTTAACGCTCATACGCCAAGAGAAAATAAGTTCATCACCATCAAATATACCAAGTTTTATATTTGTGTTACCCGCATCTATTACTAATAACATTTTTACCCCTTTAAACACTTTAAATGTTAATTATTTAATTTAACTAACAAACTATTTATTTAATTTAGCCAAACAACTTAATAATTATTGGAACTTTTACTACCAAAGCTATTATCTAAATTATTTGCTTTATCACTTTCAACATTGTTAGATACGCCATCAGAATTATTTGATTTATCATTTTCAACATTGTTAAAAACATTGTCAAAACTGTTATCACTTTTACTCACATAATTATTGCATATGTTATCAAGACTATTATCTTTTTCATTTACACTTATATTATTATCACAAACAGTATTTCTTTCATTTTCTTGTTGCATTTCATAATCAATTAAGTCAGACTCTGTCACAACTTGTTTTTGATTTTTCTTTAAAAACTTATCAACAGCAAACACAATAGGTGCAGAAAGTAATGGTGTAACAATTATTTCAACTACAAAGTTTATCGTTATAAAGCCTAAAATTACTTCCTTATTAATTATTCTATCCCCAACATTCTTGCCGTAATAAAGTACTAAAATCATTAACAAAACGAAAAAAGTATTAAATAATACGCCGAAAATCGCACCTAAAGCGGTTGAGGTGCATTTTGTGGCATACACATTAAGCGGTTTACTACGTTTGCTATTTATCTTTTTGAAACAAAGTTCAGACAACCAATAAACGCCATACATTACCACACCAATTAGCACACGTGGCAATACAGATACTAATGGATTTTGAAACAATGGTGCATTAACCGACGGAAAAACAAACGCTGATGCAAAAGATATAAGTCCAAAAGTTAGTCCTAAAATCAAAGCTGTCCACTTGCCAGCAATAACGCTACCAACCACAAGCACAATCAAAGGAAAAAATGCCATACCACCCGTTGCAAGCATTGTGCAAGTCATCGCAATCATAAGAGCTATAAGTATGCCATTTAAAGCAATACTGCGTGATTTATTTTTATTCATATATACCTCGCTTGAGTTCCTAACGGATACCCATCTAGTAAATTTCTGTAAAGCACTAGGCTAAAAAGCATTTTTTTACACTCACTTTAGGTAACAATGTTATCCTATATGATTATTTATTAAATATTTAAAGCCATAAATTACTTTAGGTATTACTTTACTCGTACATTTTACCACAAAAATTTAAAATATACAATTATTTTTTATGCCATTTTATAGCAAATTTTTAAATTGTACTATTTTTTATATCCGCAATTATTATTTTGAGCAAAAATCTCATATTTCAACCATTACATTGATACGTTTAATTAATATGTAGAAAAATAACCTTACAATACAATTAATAATATTCTACAAAGCAAAACAACTTGCTAAAAGCAAGTTGTCTTTTATTTAATTAGTATACAATTGTGAATATTAAAATATGGAAAATCTATAATATCAATACTTAACTTATTATAGCAAATCTAGATTTTTCCACAAAAATATTTTATCATTAAAAAATTCTGACAATGAAATATTAAATGCCGATATTATTTTGCTTAAATCTAATGCAAGTAAATCATTTTTTTTGTTTGAAAGTATATCATTTAAATAATCTTTGGAAAGTTTAGATTTTTCTTGTAAGATTTCCATAGTAAATTCAAACTCAACCATTAGTGTATTAATTCTTTTAACTATTGCTTCAAAAAAACACATATTATACCTCCTTTGTAAGACTATATACTCAAGCACTATGTAAATCAAGGTAACCTTATATAATAAGTATAGCACAATTTATGGTTATACGCAACCATATTATATGGTAAAATTGTGATATAATTAAATTAATAAATGATAAAGGTACAAGTATGAGAAGTATTAATCAAGCTATTGCACTAAGAATTGAAGAATTATTAAAGCAAAAAAATATGACAAGATACCGCCTAGCTATAAAAAGTGGCATAACTCATTCAACTTTAAAAAACATTATGAATGATACAATAAAAGATAATTTAATGTCAACAATTCTATTGATTGCAAATGGTTTTGATATGTCTGCAAGTGAATTTTTGAACTCATCATTGTTCAATCTAGAAAATTTAGACATTTAGAATTTGTAAAAATAACCCCGATTTTCAAATGTTTTTTATTAAATAACTGGTGCACTGAGAAAATACACCAGTTATATTTTTTTAACATTACTTATTTTTACACTAATTTGTATACCATACCCTTTTGTGTTTCAAATTTGATTTTGCCATTTTCAATTACATATGGCACTTGCAAGAAATTGCTATCCATAATTTTTATGTCTGTGCGTCCTAATTTTAAAATACATTTGCCACCAATATTTGATTTTATCTCTAAATCAATTACTTTTGAATCTTTCCACTCAAATGCCAATTCAAAATTACCTCTAGCAATTATACCAGATATTTTGCCATTTGCCCACTCTCTTGGTAATGATGGCAACAATTCAATATAACCTAGGTTGCTTTGCATTAGCATTTCTGTAACACCAGCAGTGTAGCCGAAATTACCATCAATTTGGAATGGTGGATGTGCGTCCCACATATTTGAGTACAAGCCAGATTTAAATAGTTGCTTAATTAACTTATAAGCCCTATCACCATCGCCTACTCTTGCCCAAGTATTGATACGTTGTCCCATTGCCCAACCAGTACTTTTGTCTCCACGATTATTTAGAGATACGACTGTAGCATCCAACCACTCTGGGTGCAAGTCCTTATTAATCAAATCACCGGGGAATAATCCTAATAAATGAGATAAATGTCTATGATTTTTTTGTCCTATTTGACCTAATTTACTCTCGTGATACCATTCCTTAATTTGTCCGTCTTCCCCAATCTCAATTGGTTTTAATTTTGCAATTTTACTTTCAAGTTCCTCAATCAAAGCACCATCTACTGCCAAAACTTTGCCAGCCTCTATTGTATCATTGAACAATTGCCAAATCAAAGATTGCTCATAAGTATTGCCCATTGTTCTAGGTCCGTGTTCTGGTGAATAAGTAGGTACTGTCACAAGTCTACCACTATTTTTATCCTCTACCAAAGTATTTTTAAAATACAAGCTTGCCTCTCGTAGCATTGGATAAATGTTTTTTCGCAAATATTCTATATCACCAGTATACTCATAATACTCATATACATTTTGCAATATCCAAGCTGTCGATGCAGGTGACCAACCCCAACTAAAATCCCAACCAGGACAAGTCCAACCAAATGGTGTATTTTGAGTATGGAAAACAAAACCATTTTCTTCCCCATTTTCACTTACAATACCAGCATAAGTTGACGCAGTTACTCTACCTGGCTCACGCAAGCTATCTATATAATTTACAAGAGGATTTGCACATTCTGCAAGATTTGTGCTATATGTAGGCCAATAATTCATTTGCAAATTGACATTCATATGATAATCTGATGCCCAAGGAGGATTATTCCTATTATTCCAAAGTCCTTGCAAATTTGATGGCAAAATATCAGCTTTACGTGATGATGCTATTGTCAAATATCTGCCGTAATTATACAATAGTTGCTCTAAGTATCTTTTTTGGCTAGGTTTAATCACACCTTTTTTATACTTTTTCAAAAGCTTATCTGTAGTCAAATCTGGTTTTACTGCACCTAAATCGAAAGATACCCTATCATACAAAGCAGTATAATCTGCAATATGGTCCTTCCTTAAATCTTCATATCCTTTTTTAACTGCTTTTTCTATAACTAGACTAACTCTTTCCGCTAATTGTTCTTGTGTTTCACCCGTTCTGTAATTAGGATAAACTGGTGCATAATCTGTGCTAGCATATACTACTATAACAACATTTTTTGCCCCGCTCACACTTAGCACATTATTTGCAGATGTAACACAGCCCGCAGTTATGACATCCATTCTTGAATAATACATCAAGCCATTATCTTCTACTTTGCCATATGTACAAATGCTATTGTCTTTAGCAACACTTATGCCACCTTGTTTAGATGGAAATGTCAAATCAAAACTCAAGTGTTCTTCCCCGTCAGCAATAAGTTTTATTACCAAAACTTTATCTGGATTGGATGCAAAATATTCCCTTTTAAAAGTGGTATCATTTCCTTTATAGCTAACACCAGCCATAGCGTTATCAAGAGATAAAAATCTTTCATAATCTTTACTCTTTTTAAATGCGTGGTGCATATTAATATTTATTTCGCCCCAACATTGATAAGCACCATACCCTTCTTCTTTGCCAACCAATTTATCACACAGAGCAGACGCCTCTTTATCCTTACCCTCCTCAAAAAGCCTTTTAACTTCTTGATAGTAATCATTGACGGTTTTGCCGTTTTCGTCCTTTTCAGTCAAATTACCACCATTATAGTCTGGTCTTTTAAGTGATGGTCCACCAGTCCATAAAGTTTTTTCATTAAAAATTATCCTCTCGTTAAAAACTTCACCATATATGCTACCGCCGAGCATACCATTACCAATAGGCAAAGTGTTTTGTTGCCAAATGTCGTCCTCTTTGTTTTTTGCAGATAAAAACACATTTACGCCTAACGATTTTGCCGATTTATCAAAATTTATTTTCATATCAACATCCCCTCCAACGACCATATCGTCCGCATAACAATAGATTAAAAAGCCTATACCAATACTAATTGAGGCAATTAGTATAATAGTAATAACTATAGCCACAATGCTTTTAGTTTTATTAGTCATAATTATCCTTTTTTGTCTTGTTATTCCTTAATATTTTAACATACATACTATACTTTGTCAATAGTCACCTATATAGTACAATACCTTAATTTTATCAGTACTAATAAAGTATCTCGCTAGCCATTATTAAAATAGATATATACTTTAGAATGTTGCATATATTTTATATCATTTTAACACTGCTCCTAATCTCATAAAAAGTACAAACAACCCCTTACACAAAGTAAGAGGTTTAGTTTATTTAATTTAAATTAATAAAGCCTTGTTAGTTAAGCCTAAATTTAAGTTAAACGCATAGCCCTAAAAAACTATTTAGTCAGCCAATATTGCATAAAATATATTTAATTGGAATAACAATTCAAGTGATTTTATTGTACAATGTACTAACGGCAACCTTGACAAAAATGGCAATATTATAGCAATTTAATATGTTTTTATATTTTAATTACAATTAAGCTACTTATTTAATTAGCTATATTACTTACAATTTGTCTTTATTTATTAACTTAATAATTGACTTATAAACAAACAACGGCTTTACTGCCGTTGTTTTGTTATGTATATAAAACTAAAAATAAACTAATATTTTCAAATATTGTATTTAAGCCTTTTTTATTATTTGCATTAATATTCAAGATTTTTTGCAAAGTAACTATCTAGTTCGTCAATAGAAATTCTAATTTGAGCCATACTATCACGTTCACGAATTGTTACACAATTATCGTCTAAAGTATCAAAGTCAATAGTTACGCAATATGGTGTACCAATCTCGTCTTGACGGCGGTATCTTTTACCAATACTTGCAGTTTCGTCAAAAGTACAGCTGTATTTTTTGCAAAGTGATTTGTAAATCTCCTCTGCTTTTTCAGTCAATTTCTTTTGTAATGGCAATACTGCGATTTTATAAGGTGCTAATGCGTGGTGTAAGTGTAAAACTGTTCTTACATCACCACCCTCAAGCTCTTCTTCCTCATAAGCGTTACACAAGAAAGCCAATACCATTCTGTCAGCACCCAAAGACGGCTCAACAACATAAGGAACATATTTTTCGTTAGTAACTGGGTCAACATACTCCATATTAACACCGCTTGTAGTTTGGTGTGCCTTTAAGTCGTAGTCAGTTCTATCTGCAATACCCCAAAGCTCACCCCAACCAAATGGGAACAAATACTCAAAGTCTGTTGTAGCTTTTGAATAGAAAGACAATTCCTCTTTGTCGTGGTCACGTAATTTTAGTCTCTCCTCTCTAATACCAAGACCTAACAACCAATCACGGCAATATGCACGCCAATACTCAAACCACTCTAAATCAGTACCAGGTTTGCAGAAAAATTCAAGTTCCATTTGTTCAAACTCACGAGTACGGAAAGTAAAGTTACCTGGTGTAATTTCATTACGGAAGCTTTTACCAATTTGGCAAACACCAAAAGGCACTTTCATACGTGTAGTACGTTGTACATTTTTAAAGTTTACAAAAATACCTTGTGCAGTTTCTGGACGTAAATATACTGTATTTGCAGTGTCCTCATTAACGCCTTGGAAAGTTTTGAACATCAAGTTAAACTGCCTTACGCCAGTAAAATTGCTGTTGCCACAATCTGGGCAAGCAATCTTATTGTCAATAATAAACTTTTCCATTTGCTCATTAGACCAACCGCTGATATTTATGTTAAGGTTATGTTTAGCAATATAATTTTCAATTAAGCTATCTGCTCTATGTCTTGCCTTACAACTTTTGCAATCCATTAAAGGGTCAGAAAATCCACCAACATGTCCACTAGCTACCCATACGTTTGGATTCATTAATATTGCACAGTCTAAACCAGTGTTAAGTGGCTGTTCTGTAACAAATTTTTTCCACCACGCTTTTTTAACATTATTTTTAAGCTCTACGCCAAGCGGACCATAATCCCAAGTGTTTGCAAGTCCACCATATATCTCACTTCCTGAAAACACAAACCCTCTTGACTTACACAAAGCAACTAGTTTGTCCATTGTTAGTTGTGCCATAAAATACCTCTTATATCAATTAATATATATAGAATAATATAAATCTTAAAATTTGTCAAGCAACAGTAACACTTTTAAAAAAATATGCGTACTATTAATTAGAGATTAGCTCTAAAACTTTTTAGGAGGTAAATGTTATGAACGGATGTGGTAATAACTGCTCATGTATCTGGATTATTTTAATACTTATTTGTTGCTGTGGTTGCGGTAACGGCTGTGGTAATAGCTGTAATAATAATGGTTGCGGTTGTATTTTACCATTACTTATTGTATGGTTATGTTGCTGTGGCGGTTGTGGTTGCGGTTGCGGTTGCAATAACTGCGGTAATGACAACTACTTTAACTGCAAATAATATTAAAACACAATAAACCTTAATACATAGCTAAAAGTCAAGTAGTTTTTTACAAAGCTACTTGACTGATTTCCTTTTTAGTAGTCTTATCTATGTTTTTTAGCAACTATCTCACCAGTTTGCATATCTACCAATACGCAAAACATATTATCACTATTCTCAACAATATTTACAAACCAAAAATATTGTTTTGGGTCTTTTGACCTATCACAAGATATTTTCGTATAAATTTCACATTTAAATTCTTTGCCGTCAAACATTCCTTCCAAATCACTTGAACAATTATTGTAAACACTTTCAACAGCTTTTTTGTAATCAATACCCTTTTCCATTATACTAGTTAAAGTATATTCAAAAGTATTCTCGCCAACTATTATAAATAATTTATCAACTTTACCAATTTTAGATAAATCACTTATGCTAGCATTGTAACTAATACCTAAAATATTCTTTTCAAGTCCGCCCTCAATCTCACCATTCTCACCAGTGATTTTATATGTGCAAGCTCTGTTTGTCATATCAAGACCAACTGGAGTTACATTCAAGGTAGAATATGCAGTCATTTCGCCAACTTCACCATCAGCAATTAAAGCACTTTCACGGCTACCGCTAACCAATTCTACATAAAAATTGTTATCCTCACCAACCATCATAGTATCACTATAATATGATACACTATTTTGCATAGATTGCAACTTTTTATCCACTTTATCGCAACCAACCATAATTATTGCCAAACTCATACAAGCAAGCATTATACTTATTGCAATTATACTTCTTTTAACCGATTTTTTCATATCCACCTCACACATTAAATATATGAGCGAATTTTTCAAATATACCAAAATTGCAATTTTTTTAATTATCATTTTAGGTTATTAGCAAAATTGATATAATTTTATTTATTCAACTATGATATTAACATACGCAATTAAAGCACATTCACAGATACTATTAAACAATTCAACATTATTTGTATCCACGCCAGCCATCGTAATATTGTAATATATGATACAATATATGATATAATTTTTTGCATAAAGTTATTTTCTCACTAACTGAAATCAATATAATATGATACACTATATCTACTTTATCGCAACCGACCATAACTATTAGTTGAATATAACTAGTGATAGAACATTTTGTGGTGTAGTAATATCAAGTAATGAACATCACCTAAACAAATATTTTTAAACAAAAAAACTCACCTTAAATAATTAAAGTGAGTAATTCTTATTATATTTACACTCCAAATATTATTTAATTTAGGAATGTATTCTACTAATCTAAAATCTAATTTAAGGTAACAATTGGATACATTGCAAAGTTATTAATAAATGCCTCAATAATTGCAGAGTTTTCATCAACTTTATTTTTGTCGGCTATGTCTACATTAATTTCATATTTAAACAACCTATCAATAAAGCAATATCTAATTGATTTTTCGCTAACTTGTTTAATAGTTTTAAGACTAATTAAATTGACATCTGTCCAACCATCTAAACTTTTAATTTCCTCTAAGTTTTCGCTATTATCTACCATTATGCAATTGATAGTTAGGCTGTCTCTCTTTACCTCAAAGTTAGCAGATTGAAAATCTTGCTTATAACTTTTTGGCTTGTCAAAAAACTCTTTTGTAAGTGTAGGTGACTTGGCATTAAAAGTAATTTTTTCCGCTTTTTCTTTAGGCAATAGCACACAATTACCCAAATATACATTCAAATCGGCAAAACTTTCAACATCAGCACTTTGAAAAGGAGTTTCATCGTTTGGCTTGTCCTTATAGCACGCAACTAGACAGCAAGTCATTGCAATAATTAGCAATAATATAGCAATTATTAATACTTTTTTCTTATGCATATTCACCTCACATAAACAAAAACCTATCAAAAATCGGGGTTAATCACAAAAATTTACTATTCTTTTTATTATTCCCTATTAGCAAGCATTGTTTTAACTTTCATCAAACGTACAATATTACCTCTTTCGTTTTCGTCTAATTTCATTGTAATATCGTGAATTGCTTCCTCTGTTTGAGGAATCATAATATACTCAAGAGCGTTAACTCTACGGCGATTTTTTTCAATCTCACCAGCAAGCATATTGCAAGTTTTCTCTACCTCTGCAAGCTTTATCAACTTTTCAGCAAGTAATGATATTGTGCTAATTGAGGAATCAAGCTCACTTGTGACACTTGCAAAAGAATATGGATAAAGACTTGTGCTGTCCGTCTTTTTTATTTCAATCTCAGGAACATTTACACTCATAATATTTTTTGTGCCAAGTTCTAGTTCCATACCAATTGCGGGCATACTCAATGCTTCCCAAATAACGCTGTCTTGGCTTACAGATTTTGCAAGCATAAACTCCGACAAAGCTATTCCAAGTTCTTGCTCCACCTCAAGTCGCAAACGCATATTTTCTTTTGCGAATCCTATAAATTGCCTAATCATTTCGTCAGATTTATCTTTTAGCAACTTATGTCCACGAACGGCAGTCTTTTTTCTATCTTTTAAACGTCTTAATTCCATTCGTGTAGGATTGACTTTTAATTTACTTGCCATAATCAGTCCTCAACTTTTACTTTATCATAGTATTCTTCCAAATATTTATCACGAACTCTCTTCATTTCCGCTCTTGGCAGAATTGTCAAAAGTTCCCAACCGATACGCAAGGTATCCTCTATTGTGCGGTCAGTATAATTACCTTGAGAAACATATTTTGTCTCAAATTCCTCCGCAAACTTAGCGTACAATCTATCAACTGGTGACAAAGCAGCATCACCCAAAATGGCAGATAATTCTTTTGCCTCTTTACCTCTTGCATAAGCTGAGAATAATTGGTTCATATTATCTGCGTGGTCCTCACGTGTTTTGTTTTTACCAATACCTTTATTTTTAAGCCTTGATAAAGACGGCAAAACATCAATAGGCGGTTGAACACCTTTTTTATATAAATCTCTCGCCAAAATAATTTGTCCCTCTGTAATGTACCCAGTAAGGTCTGGTATAGGGTGCGTTTTATCATCCTCTGGCATTGTCAAAATAGGTATTTGAGTTATACTACCCTTTTTCCCACGTATTCTACCTGCTCTTTCATAAATAGTTGCTAGGTCTGTATACATATAACCTGGGTAACCACGGCGACCAGGCACTTCTTTTCTTGCAGCAGATACTTCACGCAATGCCTCAGCGTAGTTAGTAATATCTGTCATAATTACAAGTACGTGCATATCTTTCTCAAACGCCAAATACTCAGCAGCTGTTAGTGCCATTTTAGGTGTGGCAATACGCTCAATAGCTGGGTCATTAGCCAAGTTCATAAACAAAACAGCTCTTTCAATAGCCCCCGTCTTTCTAAAATCTTGCATAAAGAAATCAGCTTCCTCATAGGTAATACCTATTGCAGCAAAAACGACAGCAAATTTATCATCAGTGTTAAGCACCTTTGCTTGTCTTGCGATTTGAGCCGCAAGCTCTGCGTGTGGCAAACCAGATGCACTGAATACTGGCAACTTTTGTCCTCTAACCAAAGTATTCAAACCATCAATTGCCGAAACGCCAGTTTGTATAAACTCATCTGGATAGTCACGAGCTGCGGGGTTGATTGGCTGACCATTGATACTCATTCTCTTTTCTGGGATAATTGGTGCACCACCATCACGAGGATTGCCTAAACCATCAAAAACTCGTCCCAACATATCTTCACTTAAAGCAAGCTCCAAACTTCTTCCCAAAAATCTTGCTTTTGATGAACTCATTTGTATACCTTGTGACCCCTCAAAAAGCTGTACTAGTGCTTTATCTCTGTTAACCTCAAGTACTTTACCACGGCGAATATTGCCGTCTTCTTGAACAATTTCAACAAGTTCGTCATATTTCGCACCATCCACCCCCTCAACAAGCATTAAAGGGCCGACAATCTCTTTGATAGACTTATATTCTTTAAGCATTATAACTCTCCTTCAGCAATTAGGCTATCAATTTCACTTGCCATTTGTTTTGCAAGTTCCTCAAACTTAGCCATATTTGCTTCCTCTATATATTTTGAACGGCTGATTGCCTCACGTGCTGGCAGTTCCAAAATATCGTCAACCTCAATGTCCTCATCAATAGCTTTATTTGCTAAATCGTGTGCATCAAGTATTAGTTTTAACATTGTACATTGTTTTGTCAATGAAGCATAAGTATCAACTTCGTGGAAAGCGTCTTGGTGCAAATAGTCTTCACGGATAGATTTTGCTGTTTCCATTATCATTCTGTCTTTTGGTGACAACGCATCTACACCGACAAGTCTTACTATTTCATCAAGGTTTGCCTCCTCTTGCAAAAGTTTCAAAGCTCTTGCACGATATGCCATCCAATTTTCGTTTACATTTTCTTTATACCAATCTGACAACTTATCATCATACAAGGAATAACTTGTTAACCAATCTATTGCTGGGAAGTGTCTTCTGTAAGCTAGTGATGCAGACAAGCCCCAAAACACTTTAACTATACGTAATGTTGCTTGAGATACTGGCTCTGACAAGTCACCACCTGGAGGTGATACCGCAGATATAGCTGTAACCGAACCAACTCTTTCCTCTTGTCCCAAAGTTTTAACAATACCCGCTCTCTCATAGTACTCTGCCAAACGAGATGACAAGTAAGCTGGGTAACCTTCCTCACCAGGCATTTCCTCAAGTCGACCAGACATTTCACGCAATGCCTCCGCCCATCTTGAAGATGAATCTGCCATTATAGCAACATTATAGCCTTGGTCACGGAAGTATTCCGCAATAGTTATACCAGTATAAATACTTGCCTCACGAGCAGCAACTGGCATATCAGAAGTATTTGCAATAAGTACTGTCCTTTTCATAAGTGATTCGCCAGTCTTTGGGTCAACAAGTTCTGGGAACTCATTCAAAACGTCTGTCATCTCATTACCACGTTCACCACAACCAACGTAAACAATTATGTCTGCATCTGCCCATTTAGCAAGCTGATGTTGAACAACAGTTTTACCGCTACCAAATGGTCCTGGGATACAAGCACAACCACCTTTTGCAACTGGGAAAAATGTATCAATTACCCTTTGACCGCTAATTAGAGGTTTATTAGGTGACATTTTTGTTTTATAAGGACGACCTTTTCTTACTGGCCACTTTTGCATCATCGTAATATTAACTTTACCTTTTGCAGTTTTTACAACGGCAATAGTATCTTTAACGGTAAATTCACCCTCTTTAATGTCTACTATCTCCCCCTCAACACCAAAAGGTATCAATATCTTATGGTTGAATACAGTGTTCTCTTGTACTGAACCAATTATATCACCAGCCATAACCTTATCACCTTTTTTAAGGATAGGCTCAAATTTCCAAATTTTTGTATAATTGAGTGCGGGCATATCCACACCACTAGATATTCTATCACCAGAAGCCTCTAAAAGCTTATCAAGTGGACGTTGAATACCATCATACATACCCTCAAGCAAACCAGGACCAAGCTCTACAGACAATGGCTCACCAGTAGTCTTAACAACCTCACCAGCTCCTAGACCACTGGTATCCTCATACACTTGAATAGATGCCTTATCTCCTCTAAGCTCAATAACCTCACCAATCAAATTCTTGCTTGAAACACGCACCACATCAAACATTTTACAATCGTGCATATTTTCCGCAACAATAAGCGGTCCAGATACCTTTATAATTTTTCCATCGCTCATAGGCTAACCTCTCTTTTAGTCTTTGACTTTTATTTTTGCAAAAGCCTTTGTTTTGCAATTTAATGCCGATTTTCGGCGTTATTTTTATTTTTTATCTTCAATTTGATTAAAAATACAATTTGCAATTTATAATTTCGATTTTGTACTTGTTCACAAAATTTTTATGAACTTTATTCACAATAATGGTAAACAACATAATTCCTTTTTACAGCAAATTTTTGTTTTAAATACAAGTTCAAATCTAATTAAAATACACTTTTCAGTTTAATCATTAAACAAAATGTCAGTACCAACTGCACGCTCAACATCTTTTTTAATATTTTCAATACCATACCCAGTGCTACCTTTTGAGGACGGAATAGGTATAATTGCTGGATATGTTCTGTTTTTAAATTTAGCAATTTGCTCCTCAATTTGAATAGCTAAATCTTCTGTAATAAATATAACAGAATAATTTCTTGCAAGAAGTTTTAATTTTTCACTTGCCTCACCAACAGAGTTTGCATTAAAAACATCCATACCAATCGCTTTAAATGCAAGTGTAATATCGCTGTCACCAAGCACGGCTATTTTCTCTTTACGCATAAAAACCTCTCAATCTTGCTTTTATCTCTTGCAAATCCGCACGATTTTTTAAGCAAGTCAATATCATTCTACACATTTTAATCTCAATCTTCTTTGCAATAAAGAATCCTGCAATTGGTGCTACAGAAAATACATCTGCTCTATCCTCTTTAAAAATATTCATTAGATAGTTATCCCAAAGCACTTCATATTGAGTTAAACCTTTATCCGCTTTAGCCTCATTGACACCAACTGCAATAATCTCACCAATTGTAGTATATCTTAATTTTTCAGCGAGTATATCATAGCTTTCCTTATACAAATTTTCAAGAATATAATCACTTATTTCACCACCAGCAATCAAATTCTCCTTGAAAAAAGTAATATCTGCATTGATTCTTTTACATCTAAGCATTGTGCTTACATTTATAAAATCAATATTGTGCCTCCAATACTTTGTAATGCTTTTAACATTTGCTTTTTTACAAGCTAGCAAAATATCCTCATACATTGCTTTGTCAAGTGTAATATCTATTAATCGTGGTGAAATATTATCCTCTGCCAAAGCAAGCTCAAGTTCTTTCAATCCAGTAGCCATTTGAGTTTGCAATTTAGCATAGTCTTGTTTTTGTACAGCCTCTTCTATAACTGCAAGGTCAATATTGCCCGCTGGTAAAAGCATATTACTAACTTCCACACCTTTAACGCATTTTGCTTTAAAATACGCTTTAGCATTATGGTAATCGTTTACTTTAAGCAAAGTTTGCAAACCGCTCTTATCTGGCATTGCCTCTCGTAAAAAGTTAGTTACTTTTTCTTCCTCTGCCCTAAGTATCTCACCATAAGCATAGGGATTATCTATAGTGTATCCACCACCATAGTTAGACTCATACAAAATTTTTATAGCTTCACTCAAACTATCCGAATATGCCATTCTAGTTATCTTTTCGCTTGATAACAAGCTGTTTTCCATAGATTTTACTCTGGCATTAGAATAGATTAAACTTTGTCCCGCCATATTATCCCTCAAAAAGCATATTTGCTATTTGCGTTTCGCACTCTTCTCTGATACTTTGCAATTCCATATCAAAAGTCAAATTTTTATCGCTGTTTTTTCCAGCAAGAACCACCCCACCATTAAAATTGCCAACTTCTTTTGAAAGTGTAAGTTTAATAGCAAGCTTTTTTGCCGTATCATCAATAAATTTTTGAGTAATTCTATCTTTATCAACTGCGGATATAATCACACTGTCACCATCTTCTGCGTATTTAGCAATTAAACTTTGCACTATTGCAAGATATTTCTTTTTATCAAGATTAACCAACTGCTCTTTTGCTTTTTCAAACAATTTGTCAATTGCTTTTGCTCTTGCATCCATAGTAATCTTTTTCGCATCAAGATTGCTAACCACAACACTACGCCTTATTATCTCATCATAACTTGCCTTTAAGCCACCCTCAAACTGCTTGATTCTTTCCTCTTGCAAAGCTGTTTCCTTTGCAATTATATCATCAGCTTGAGCATTAGCCTTGCTCAAATTATCATTAATAATGGCGTTGCTGTCATTAATGATTTTATCCAAAATAACTTTACTACTATTCATAACTAGTCCTTATGCAATCTTAAACATAAATACAGCAAGGAATGAAATCAATAGTGCAAGCAATGCATAAGTTTCTACCATTGCAGTAATAGTGATACCTTTACCAAAAGCTTCTGGTCTTTTTGCAATCATTGCAATGTTGCTAGCTGCAACTTTACCTTGATATATACCAGAAATCAAACCAACAATTGCCATTGGTAAACAACCTGCCATAATAGCTAAACCTTGGCCATCAGTTAAAGTTGCCATATCACCAAATAAGTTGATTTTAATAAATACGATAAATGCAATAATCAAGCCATAAATACCTTGAGTACCTGGAAGTAGCTCCAAAATCAAAGCCTTTGAAAACTTGTCTGGGTCTTCCGCAGTTAGTCCCGCAGCAGCTTGTCCAGCCAAGCCTACGCCAACTGCTGAACCAATGCCTGCAAATACAGCAGCAAGGGCTGCACCTAAAATCGCATAAAAAATTCCTAAACTCATTTTATTACTCCTCCTCAATAGAGTTTTATTCTTTATTTTCATTAACTACACACTATTACAATTTTCAAACTATTGTTTTGTACTAGCAGTTGTTAATTTAATTAATTATTTAAATCAATTTTTCAAACTAATTACCCATTAAAGGCAATTCATCAAATTACTTTTTAAAATTTACTATCGATTTTTAATAGTTATTTTTAATTTATATTGTATTTTTACTACAACAAGCTTTTATTTTTTATTCTTATTTTAATTAGCCTTTTTATTTGTTTCTTGTTCCAAAGTAAAGTTATAGTTTTTCATACTACTACCAAGTGGCACAAATAATCTACCACCGCCCTCATAGAACTTGCCAAAGAATTCCACGAATTGTAATCTTGAGTTGTGTACATACGCACCTAAAGTATTAATTGCTATGTTGAACAAATGTCCTACAAGTAACAAAATAATTGCAACAAGGTATCCTACGATTGGTAAAATTTGAATCATTACCATTGCAATTTGATTAAATACCATTGCTATTACACCAGTAGCCAAACCTAACCCGAACAATCTTGTATAGCTCAACAAATCACTGAAAAAGTTAATAATGCTATATAAATTACCAAAAGCACCAGATACTACTTTTACCCCTTTTTTATGCAAGCCACCAGCAACCATTAATCCTGCTAAACCGACTGCAAGCATTGCTATACCAGTGTATTTCATAGCATTGTTACCTTTGAATAAAAAGCCTTCCATTGCAAACAATCCCAAGCCTAAAAGTAATACATACCAACTAAATACACCAAAGATAGCATCAAAAGGTTTTTTAGTTTTAAATAATGAATATGCATTGATACCCATACCCACAAGCATTTGGAAAATACCTAATCCCAATGATAATGCAAGCATCATAACTGGGTCTTGCAACGGACTAAACCAGTACCAAGACTTTGTTCCCGCTGGCAAGCCAAACCAACCATTGATAACGTCTATATCTATACCAAAGTATCCACCAAACAAAATACCCCAAAAGATTGTTGAGATACCACCCGCTAAAATAATTTTAACAAGGCTCATTTCGTGCTTACGAGGTTTTTTGATTGCAAGCATAATACCTGCACCAAGTGTCATAAGTAAGCCATAACCAGCATCACTTATCATTACACCAAAAAATAGTATAAAGAAAAACATTACAAAAGGATTTGGGTCTATCTCGTGATAATTAGGCACACTAAACATATTAGTCACACTTTCATACGAAGATACAACTGCATTATTAATAGTATAAGTTGGTGGAGTTTCCTCCTCAAGTGGCTCACGTGTGTAAAAGTATAATGAAAGCGGACTTTCCTCTAACACACTTGTAATAGTTTCCTCACAACTTGACGGATACCACGCTTCAAATAAGAATGAACTTTGAGTTTCTGCCATAAGCTTATGAGTTTGCAATTTTTGCATTTCCACATTATAAAAGTCTTGCAACAATTTACATTTGCCACTAAACTCGTTTGTGATATAGTCTTTTGCAACAATCTCTGCAATATGGTTTATCTCAAATTCCAACTGCTTTATTTGAATTTGCAAATCACTAATTTTTTTACTTGGAATATCGTTAATATTTAAGGTATTTTGTACAAACTCTAAATCTGCAAGTTTTGACAAAATCTCCTCGCTACTCTCTCTCAAACATAGCACGGCAACCGCCACTATCTGACCATCGCCCAAGATTTCAACCACAGCATCACTAAAACTGCTTTCAATCTCTTTTGCTTGTTCAACTTTAGACTTTGGCATACTGCCCAGTATTGCGTCCGCATAGCGTGTTGCCCCAAACTCTGTAAACTTGCATTGCAAATCTTTATACACAGATACTTGAGCTAAAAGATTTTTTGCTTTTACAAGTTTAGATTTAGTTTCTACAAGCTCGCTTTTCATTTCCTCAAGCACTGCGATTTTATCATAAACTTCACTTTCCCATTCCTTGGAATTGCAAAAGTCCTCAAAGTCCACCTCAGGCTTGCGTTCCAACAAATTTGGCTTTTCAAGCTTAATATCCAAAACTTTCTTTTTGATAAGACTATTTATAACAACTTTCTGCTCTTTTATAAAATCTACCACAAAGTCAAGCCTAGCAAGTTTCAATGTGATTTCATCAAACTCACTTGCATTAATTTGGCTTTTTTCCAGCATATCAGTTTTGCAGTCAGTCACCTCTACACAGCCAAGTTTTGTCAAACTCTTAAGTAGCTTGCGTCTGTCGCCCGTATTGCCAACACCTATTAACTTTTTCATAGTTGCATTAGGCATACTTTGCTTCTAACCTCCCAATTATATCGGCTACGATTTTATCGCTGTTTTTCTCTGCATTTGCCAAAATCTTATCCGCATCTGCCTCTGCTTTGCTGATAATTTCCGCACACTTTTTATCTGCGTCCAATTTGGCTTTTTCCTCATTCTTTAAAGCAAGCTTTTTAATTTTTTCATCTGCTTCGCTTTCAATTTTTTTTGCCTTTTCTCGTGCTTTATTTACAATATCCTTGCCCTCTTGCACACTAGCCTTAACTTTTAAATCTTGCTCTTTTTCCAAAGCAACTATCTCTTGCAATAATTCTTCAATCATTAATTAGTCCTCTCTATTTTCGATTTCGCTAATCAAATTAATTCTATTAATATGCCTACCACCCTCAAATGGTGTGTCCAACCACGCTTTAACAATGTTTACAGCTTGCTCTGGAGTAACTACTCTACCACCCATTGCAAGAATATTGGAATTGTTATGCATTGCAGTCATTTTTGCAGTATACTCATTATGACACAAAGCACATCTAATACCTTTAACTTTATTTGCACTTATACTGATACCAATACCAGTACCACACATTACTATGCCTTTGTCACACTCACCATTGGCAACAAGCCTTGCAACCTTTTCCCCAAAAATAGGATAGTCCACACTGCTTTCGGAATTTGTACCGCAATCAATAATTTCCACACCAAACTCTTTTAGACAATTTACTACACTTTCCTTAAGTACAAAACCACCGTGGTCGCAACCAATTGCAATTTTCATAAAACACCATCCTATATGTATTCCAATTAATAGGCACATTTTGCTTAACCAGTATCATTAACCAACAACTCAAGACATTAAAATGTTTACCTATTTACCAAATCTTACTAAATTTTATTATACAACTTTTTTAAAAATTTTTCAATACCTTAATATATTAATTATCAAATTATTTATATATTTTTCTCATTTGATATACACAATGTAACTTTTATCAGTCATTTTTCGACTAAAAAGTCAATTTAAGTTCAAATAACTAACTAATCCTTTTACACCCTCGGCTATAAGGTCACGACACGCACGATAGTAATTCAAATCACAACCATAAGGGTCAATAATATCCCTTACCTCACTCACATCAGCAAAAGTTTTTACATTATCCCCAGCATTAAAGTGTTGGATAAGCAAATTTTTATGAGCATTTGTCATAGTGACAATTAAATCTGCCTCAAACAAATCTCGCATAATAAAACTTTGTGATTTATGACCGCTTGCATCAATCCCCAACTCCTTTAAAGCAAGGTATGAATTTTCGCTTATAGGTCTGTCGTTAGAGCAAGCAAGTCCTCTTGAGCATACCTCAACGTTCAAATTATTCTTTTCGCAGTAATCACGTAGCAAATATTCCGCCATTGGTGACCTACAAGTATTACCAGTACATACAAATATAATTTTCATACAATCTTTCCCCCACTTGCCTTTAGTACTCTGTTCATTACAGACTTGCAAATTTCACTTCCCTCTAAATAGATGCAAATGATGTAATCACAAACCTTTTCAGCATCTCTCATACTCTTGTAAATATTACGACACACTTCATAATCACTATCACCCAAATTAATAAATTTTCTATCACCTAAAATATCTATAGCTTGTCCTCTTATCAAACAAAGCGGTTTTTTATCCAAAGCTACTTGCCTATCATACTCCTCAATCAAAGCTTTCATATCACTTGCAACTACCATAGGAACAGTAGGTGCGTAATGCTTGTATTTCATACCCGGTGCGGGAGCTGAACTTATAACCTCACCTTTATGAGTCCTAACACTGCCAACAACCTCTGCCAGCATTTCCGCAGTTATTGCCCCAGGTCTTAAGATTGTAGGAATTTCTCCCGTCAAATCAACAACTGTCGACTCAATGCCAACATCACTATCCCCCCCATCAATAATTAATGGGATTCTACCCTTCATATCTTCATATACGTGGCTTGCCGTTGTAGGACTCACTCTAGTACTTGCATTTGCAGATGGTGCAGCAATAGGCACTCCACACGCTTCAATAAATTTACGAGCAATAGCCATTTTAGGCATTCTTATTCCAACCGTTTTTAAACCCGCTGTAACACTATCTGGCACAATATCACTTTTTGGAAACAGCACAGTTATTGGACCAGGCATTAATTTCTCAACTACCCTTTTATTCCTCTCACTAAACTCTGATACAAGCGGATAAATGTCCTCTACTTTAGCAATATGCACAATTAATGGATTATCTGCTGGTCTACCCTTTGCTTGATAAATTTTAGCAATACAAGCAGAATCTAAAGCATTACCACCTAACCCGTACACAGTTTCTGTAGGAAATGCAACAACTTCGCCAGCCTTAATAAGTTCTGCCCCTAACTTGATTGCTTTTTCACCACTTAAAATCAAAGTTTCCATTCTATTTTGAACCTCTATTCCAAAAATCTAAAGTTTGTATATAATCAATTAATCTTTAAATTGTAATCTTACAAAACTATTGTAATTGTTATCAATTATAATCAATATAATTTGCATATCAAACAAGCGTAGCAATAACCATACCAAACAATAACCCTAATAAAGTTATATTACCACAATTTTTATTTTGCATTTCTGTAATCAAATCACCAAACACTATCTGTAACATTGCTCCGCTTGAAATTGCAAGCATAAAGGCAATAAACTCTTTGGATATTCCACCAACAAGTACACCAATACCCCAACCAAGCACGGTACACGCACCAGTTATCAATGCAAAAAATAATACTTTATACCACTTAACACCAATTCTAGCAAGCGGAATACTCATAGCAACACCCTCTGGAATGTTGTGCAAAGCAATTAAAATTGCAGTAGATATTAATACCTCTTGCCCATTAAGTGAACCCAAAGCAATACCCTCTGGAATATTATGCAATGCCACTGCAAACGCAGTAGTCAGTCCAGCCATTAGCCTTTTGCTATCGTTTCTGCTTTGTGGTTTGCTACTATCAATTTTTTTCATTATAGCATATTTTGTGGAATTTGTACACATTTCTCGATTACTAATTTTATTAAATAGCAAAATTGTGACTATACCAGCAAGCAAGCCAAAAAATACAGTTATAAATTCAGCATTTTCATTCGCATTCGGCAATAAATCAAAAAATACAACTGCCAGCATAAAACCAGATGCCAAACTTTCAGCATATTGTACAAATTTTTCGTGCTTACTTTGTGTAAAAACAGCTAATAATGCTCCGAAAATCAACCCTAAAAATGCAAATACTATAGATAATATACTTTCAATACTCATATTAAAAATTATGCACCCAAATTGCCAATTTTAACAAAAATAGACAAAAAAATTAACAATTTGTATAAAAATTATTTACTTTAATAGATTTATGTGTTATATTTATAATATTAAGATTAATGGAGGCATAGTAATGGACTTTTTAGACAAAATTATGACATTTTTAGAGGCGGAAGCTTTTAAAATCGCTAACTTTTCTATACTTTGGTGGTATGTTATCGCTGCAGCGGCTGCCGTTGTAGTTTTACTAATAGTTATAACTATCATTGTTGCCGTTTCTAAGAAAAAGAAGAAAAAAGCAAAAAAAGCAATGGAAAATGAAAATATAGACAACTCTAGTCTAGTTCAAAACTCTAAAGATGAGGAAAATATTGTAGAACAACCACAACAAGTTGCTACCACAATTGATGAGCAACCAATTGCAGAGGTAGCTATTGAAAATATAGCTATTCCAGAACCTGAGGTTATTGAAAATGATGTTAAGGTTGAAGAACCTGTTGCAGTAGCAACTCAACCAGTAGCTCCTACTCAAACTGCTACTCCAGTAACACCTGTAGCACCTGCTCAACCAGTTAACAATGCTGAAAGCGTAAAATATGTTGCTCCAGCACCTAAAGCGACAGCAGTTGAGGAAAATAAACAATCTGATGCTACTATTGCTGAAAAAATTGCTCCAATCCCTACACCAATTGAAGTTGTGGAAAAACCAAATGCTACTCCAGTAGCACCTACAAAGGTAGCTGAGGAAGTTGTTCAACCTAAACCAGTAACTAATGTTGAACCTCAAAAAACACCAGTTCAACAACCAGTTCAACAAACTCCAACTTATACATATGTAATTAAACCTCAACAAAATAATGTTGTTAAAGAAGCACCTACTGCAACTACTGCAGAGGAAGAAAATGAGGCTGTAGCAACTACTGCTCCACGTTCTCTACCTAAGAAAACTACTAAAACAACTAAGAAGACAGCTGCTCAAATCGCATCTGAAATTGAGGAAAAAACTGGTTCAAATCCAAGAAAGACTGCATCAGAGAATAAGCCAGCAGTTGTAGGTCAAAACAAACTACCTAAAAAAGCTAAGACAAAAGCTACAACAACTACTGACGAAAATGCAGAAGAAGAGTTACCAATTATTACAACTGACCCAACAGTAGAGTCATTTGGTAAATTTGTAATTATTAAAAATGATTCAAACTCTGCAAGACCATATCACTTTAGATTGCTTGCAAACAATGGACAAATTTTGTTTGAAAGTGAATCTTACAAATCAAAACCAAAGTCAAACTCAATTGTAGCGTTCAAAAAAGCCGCTGTTAATGAGGACAACTTTGAGAAAGATATGGATAAAGCTGGTAACTGGCGTTTCAAACTATATAATAATCAACACGCAGTTATTGGTGTAGGCGAATCTTACTCAACAAAACAAGGTTGCGAGAACTCAGTACAATCAGTAATTAAATTTGCAGAAAGTGCTCGTTTCCTAGAAGACCAAACAGAAGAAAACAAATAATATAAGTAAATATCAACAGATAAAATTTACTACTTATAGCATAATATAAGCAAAAAAAGTAATTTATAAATTAAATAGATAAAATTACTTAAATACTATATATACTAAATATTATAAAAACACAAACAGACATAAGCCAGAAAGCAGTTAGAGAAATCTAACTGCTTTTGTTTTACATTTGAAGTCAATAAATATTACAAAATTATACTCTTTAAGTCAATTTAATACTAAAAAATGCCAACAAAACAAGTATTTAAAAATTTCACATCACAAAGTGATGTAAGCAAAGACAACACAAAAAATTTATGATACATTTAAAATAACAGATATATATCAATGTGAATTTATGACTTTAACAGAAGCAATAGCAATAAAAACAAAAGAATTATTAAAGAAAATAATATGAGTAAATATAAATTATATCAAAACTATTAGGCATACCACAAAGTACATTAAGTGATTTATTAAATAACAAAGCAAAGACAATCTATACATCTACTATCCGCAAAATATATAAAGGGTTCAATATGAAATCTTGCAAATTCTTTGATAGTGATTTATTTGACTTTTCAAATATACAAATTAAAAGTGAAAAGAAAAATTAAAATAACAGCATTACTACCAAAATTATTGCTATTATTATTGGCATCTTTAGTTTTTTTACTTTACTTTTCATAATTTTCTCCCCTTTTTAAATTATTTTGAACTTTATCTCATAAGTAGTACTCGGAAATGGCTCATCAAAATATGGATTCCAATAAATATTCTCTGGTGCACGGAAAAACTTATAACCTAAATAATATACACCCACTTCTGTTGGAAATTCTTCATAAGTTGTCATACCTTGATAATCACCACCTTCCACACTGCGGAATACTTTTACTGCATTATTGGTTTTATATTCTTTGTATTCCACTCTGTAAAATTCCACGCCTTTTCTATATGCTATCGCATTAAAACCTTTTGGTTTTCCATCATACTCAAACTCATAAAAGTCCCATTTGTACCCTTTTCCGCTGTCACTTTTCACTAGTTCATTCCAATCATCATCATACAATTTGATTTCATACAATGGTTTTTCTTCACAACCAGTAAAAAATACGCATAATGTACATACCATTGCCATCAGCAATATACATACGACCACATTCCTTACTCTTTTCATACTTCTCACCTCCTTTTTATTTATTTTTTATATATCATATGTAATAAATTACATTAGATTTCAAATATAATTAATAATTATTAATATTAAACTATTTCTATAACAATATTATGCTAAATTGTTTTTTAAATATCTTTTTCATTTTTTCCTCCTTAAATCACATAAATCATAAAGCTGTGGCAAATATTTGTTGGCAAATCTTTTCTGAATAGATTAATCACAAGCAATGTAATTTTCATTGATATCACATTAACGGTTTTTCACATTTAACAACCTCAAAGCTATATGGTCACAGCAAGTATATACCCAAGCTGTGGGATTTTTTATATATGGTATTTTTTCTAAATTTAATAAATATTTAAAGAATTCTTGAGCAACATCTTGTTCAATGTTGATACCGCCCTCATATTTTCTACGAATAAACATTATTATTCTACCAAAGTAAAAATTATAAATGGTTTCCAATTAATCATTTTTAGTATTTATTCTTTTTAAATGATAATTAAATTCAAATTGATTCAATATTTCTCCTAAAACGTCTAATAAGATAATTCCTAAAAAATGTTAAAATTTTCCTTATAATTAATTATAGCATATTATTGATATTACTGCAATAATTATAGAAAAATAAGAAACTCAATAGTTTGACAAATATATTTAAAAAGTTAAATACCCAATACTAATAAATAATTAGTTCAATCAAGAATTGTAAGTTAATTAATTTTGAATAGCATAATTCTTGTTATAAAAATAAAATTATTAAAAGTATATTCAATTGTATATTATCTATTGCAACATTTAAGTTTAAAAGCAATAAAAACGCATTTACCCCCCGATTTTCGTAAGGTATTTGAGATTTTTAACAAAATTCTGAAAGTAATACAATTAAAGTATTATTAAATAAAATAGACATTTGCTTGTTTTTAAACTGAACTAGATAATTTTAGCTAAATTAAGCAAAAAACTAAGAAGTCAAGCATAATAAATATTTTGCTTATAATAAAGAAAATAGTACAACAATTTAAAAGCTATTAATCATTGAATTAAACACAATCAAATATAAGATAATTTAATAAGTATTGTATATTGATATCTTTATATATAAGTTTGTCTTACTTTATATACCTTAAATACAATTTTAATAGAAGACTGCATAAAGCATTTAGCTAAATTTTATAAAAAAGAAAAGTTGAAACAATCAGAAATAATAGAGTTCCCAACACAATATCTATTGTGTTGGAATAGAGCGAGTGACCAACGATTTATATACTACAACATATCATATGTGTTGTAGTATATCTAAGCAAAGGCTTGAGCGGGTGGCAACGTTCTATCCTCCCAAGACGCTTCCATCTAATTCCTATGGGGTCCCCACAAAATAACTTTTTTGTGGGGTATAAGCGAGAGGTGAACGTAAGGCGGTGCTTTTGACATACTTGTCAAAACGAGCAAAAGTGAAACCTTGAGCGTGACGCTGAGGAGCTTGCGACGATGTGGCGAAAGTACTTAGATGTAGGTTGTTAGATAGAAAAACAGCTACACTAAAGTGTAGCTGTTAATGGATGCGGCAACGTTCTATCCTCCCAAGACGCTTCCATCTAAGTACTTTCGACGCTGAGGAGCTTAACTTCTGTGTTCGGAATGGGAACAGGTGTACCTCCTCGCCATTGTCACCGCAATGGCTGAATATGTCTTACACATTCACAACTGCATAGTAAATTGTTTTTTAGAGTTTTTCTTGAAGTCTTAATCTCTAGATTAAGCCCTCGACCTATTAGTATCGGTCAGCTAAATACGTTACCGTATGTACACCTCCGACCTATCAACCTTGTAGTCTTCAAGGGGTCTTACTATCTTACGATATGGGATATCTTATCTTGAGGTGGGTTTCACGCTTAGATGCTTTCAGCGTTTATCCCATCCGAACTCCGCTACCCAGCTGTGCCACTGGCGTGACAACTGGTGCACAGTAGGTTCGTTCACCCTGGTCCTCTCGTACTAGGGGCAAATCCTCTCAAATATCCTACGCCCACGATGGATAGGGACCGAACTGTCTCACGACGTTCTGAACCCAGCTCGCGTGCCACTTTAATCGGCGAACAGCCGAACCCTTGGGACCTGCTTCAGCCCCAGGATGTGACGAGCCGACATCGAGGTGCC
>CAJTNA010000001.1:374006-374215 GCA_910577845.1 uncultured Christensenella sp.
AACCTCCCCGTTGATGTGAACTCTTGGGGGAGATCAGCCTGTTATCCCCGAGGTAACTTTTATCCGTTAAGCGACGGCAATTCCATTCTCTACCGCCTGATCACTAAGCCCTGCTTTCGCATCTGTTCGACTTGTCAGTCTCACAGTTAAGCTCCCTTATGCCTTTGCACTCGTCGGACGATTTCCAACCGTCCTGAGGGAACCTTTGG
>CAJTNA010000002.1:0-5316 GCA_910577845.1 uncultured Christensenella sp.
TTGGACAATATTTTGGGTGAGGAAGAAAACTCAAAGCCTAATAAAAAGAAAAAGAGTAAAAAAAGATAAGCCTAATATTTAACAATAAATTGATATGAGTTAAAAGTGAAATAGTAACAACCGCATATTTTTACTTTTAAATTTTATTTTAAATGGCTGTAGATTTTTATAGGATTTTTGCAAAAAAACTATCAAAAATCGGTACTAAATTATAATTGTAATTAAACAAAGAACAGCGATTTATAAAAAATCGCTGTTTTTGATACAAAATATTTGCAAAAAAGATAAGATTAAAATTGTTTAAATAAATACATTTAAATTTGTAAATATTGTTTTTTAATTAAATGTTGTAAGTTGATTTTTTCATTTAATATATTTTAATTAAAATGATAATAAAGCATTAATAGATTTGCTACATATCATAAATTGTACTTTAAGCAAATATTTTGTATAAACCAACTCTCAATGCTAATTACATCTTAGTAAAAGATGTGTTTGTGCATTTTGGGCATGGTGGGCATTTATCGTTTTGATTTAAGTGAATATCTGTACCACAGTTAGTGCAAGAATAACAGCCTTTACCGGGTTTTTCACCTGTACGACAAGTACATTTTGATGATGCCATTATGCTACCTCCTAGAGTTTGATTGTAGCAATAAAGGTTAATAATTTAAAAATAATTGTTTAAATTTTTATTGTAAACCTTTGCTACAACATTATTATAAGCAATTTAAAAATGATTATACATTTTAAAAAAAATTATTGACACTTTTGCATAAATAGTGTATAATTTTAATAACCTATTTTAAGTTTTATATAAACTTAAATGGAATATATCTATAAGGAGTATATTATGGACAAAATTACAAAAAAAGTTATTGAACTTTTAAAAGAAGACGCTAGGTATACCGTTGCCCAAATGGCCAATATGGTTGGCTCTGACGAAAAAACTATTGCTAAAGTTGTCGCGGACTTGGAAGATAGTGGCGTTATTGTTAAATATACTACTATTATTAATAACGAAAAAGCGGGTGACGAATACGTTGACGCATTGATAGAGGTTAAAGTTAACCCTCAAAATAGGTCAGGATATGAGGCAATAGCTACAGAGATTGCAAAGTACGATATGGTAAAAAATCTATATCTTATGAGTGGTACTTTTGATTTGGCACTTACTATTGAGGGCAAAAGTATTAAGGATATAGCTTTATTTGTGTCAGAGGAATTATCAGCAATAGATAGCGTGGTTAGCGTAGCAACTCATTTTATAATGAAGGAGTATAAATCAAGCGGTGTTTCTTTTGGCGAAAGTGTTAGTGATAAAAGAGAGATAGTACGATGAATTACGATAAATATATAAGTGAAATTACAAAAAATATAAAGCCGTCTGGCATTAGGAAATTTTTTGATGTTGCAAACTCAATGAAAGACGCAATATCTTTAGGTGTAGGTGAACCTGATTTTGTAACGCCTTGGTCTGTTAGAGACGCCGCAATTTTAAGCATAAAACGTGGCTACACTCAATATACCTCAAATGCTGGTATGTTGGAACTTAGGGAGGCAATTGCAAAGTATCTAAATATGCGTTACAACCTTACATATGACCCTAATGACGAAATTCTAGTTACGGTTGGTGCAAGCGAGGGTATTGATTTAGCATTAAGAGCTTTATTGAATGTAGGTGACGAGGTGCTTATCCCAGACCCATCTTATGTATCTTATTCGCCTTGCGTTTCCTTATGTGGTGGTGTTCCTGTTCCTGTAAATTGCGTGGTGGAAAATGACTTTAAGGTTACACCAAAAGATTTAATGGATAAAATTACAAGCAAAACTAAAGTTTTGATTATGCCTTATCCTAATAATCCTACTGGAGCTATTATGGAAAAATCTCACTTGGTTGAGATTGCAAAACTTTGTATTGAAAATGATATTATTGTTATATCTGACGAAATATATTCCGAATTAACTTATGACGAGGAACATACCTCAATTGCTTCTTTGCAAGGTATGAGGGAAAGGACTATTGTTATAAACGGCTTTTCCAAAGCCTTTGCAATGACTGGTTGGCGTTTAGGTTATGTTGCTTGCCCACGTGAATTGTTGGAACAAATGTATAAAATTCACCAATATGGCATAATGTGTGCACCTACAGCTAGCCAATATGCAGGGCTTAAAGCATTGAATGACGCTTTTGAGGATAACTTCGCAAGTGTTAGAGAAATGCACGAGGAATATGATAAACGACGTAGGTTTTTAGTTAAGGAACTTAACAATATGGGGCTTGAATGTTTTGAGCCAAAAGGTGCTTTTTATGTGTTCCCAAAAGTTAGCAGTACGGGTATGAATGGTGAGCAGTTTGCAAATGACTTACTATTTACTAAAAAAGTAGCAGTAGTTCCTGGTAATGCATTTGGTCAAAATGGTAATGACTTTGTACGAATAAGCTATGCTTATAGTATGGAAAAGTTAAAGAAAGCAATTAAAAGAATTGCGGAATATTTAGAGGAACGCAAAAATAGTTAGGGTCTATTTAAATTGTTTTTGTAGATATAAATTGATTTTAATTTGTTAATCTTAATATAATTATATTTTTAATATTAAAAGCAAAAAATATGTTATGAAAAATACTAAAAATAAGGATATGTTTAAGTGTAATTCTTAACAGAAAAGTTATTGTTTGAATAGTAATAAAATTATTTTTAAATTTTTAAAACAATTAAAAACAATAGTAAGTATTAATGCAATACTTAATAAAAATAAACTATAGTTTGAACAAAGGCAAAATAATTAAAAAATTTTAGAACTTTTTACAATAATAGTAAAAATGCAATGAAAAAGCAAAAATAATAAATTAATATCAAAAATTAATAACAACAAAGTGCTAAGATAACCTAGCACTTTGTCGTTATTTAACATTATGAAATTCTCTTATTGCGGAAAGGTTTATGACAACTTGATTAAACCTATCTAATGTATTTACAAAACAAAGAAGGTAAGTATTTTTACTCCGCATCTTTTTCAGCTTGAACTTTGAAATATTCTTTAAGTATTAATTCAGATACCATATTACGTGTCTCGCTATTTATTGGATGTGCAATATCTTTAAATCCGCCATCTGGTGTTTTACGGCTTGGCATTGCAACAAAATATTCTTTATTATTTGAAATAATTTTAATATCGTGTACAGCAAAGCAATCGTCAATAATAATTGAAGCTAAAGCTTTAAGCTTGCTTTCCTTATTAACCAATCTTATTCTAATCTCACTAATTTTCATATTTTTCCCAACCCCCTTACGTTGCTTACACATATTATACACTATTTGTAAAAATTTTTCAATAGTTTACATAATATTTATTTTAAATTATGTAAATATTTTAAAATAAATAATTTAAAGTAATAAAAATTTTTTAATTGTATAAAAAAATGTAATGATAATGTAAGGCTAAGCAAAATTCAATGTAAATATATGTAAATTTAATCGTCATTTTACCTAGTTTTTGGCTAATTTGTAAATCACAGATACAAATTTAAATTGAAAATTAAAAAATATTTTTTTCTGTTTGAATGGTAATTTGATTAATTTTATTAGCTAAAGTAGTTTTTTGTCGACTTTTTAAATACAAGTGCATATAATGTCTTATGAATAATTTTTTTTATAGCTTAAAAACGGTGCATTTTGTTGGTGTCGGCGGGGTTAGTATGAGCAAATTGTGTGCTTATACATTGAGTCTTGGAATAGAATGTACTGGCTCTGATGCAAAAAATTCCGATACAATTGCAAAACTTAGGGAACGTGGTGCTAACATAGGTATTGGTGAAAAATGTGACCTTGCTGAAAAAGCGGACCTAGTTGTCTACTCAAGTGCGATAAAGCAAAATCACCCAGAACTGCTTGTTGCTAAAAAAAGTATGGAACGCAAGGACTATCTCGCTTTGGTTGCCAAAAACTTTGACAAAATAATTGCTGTAAGTGGGGCACACGGCAAAACTACTACTACAGCAATGATAGCTTGGATATTCAATGTCGCTGAGAAAAGTTTTACCTCTCATATAGGTGGTGAACTTGTTGGTGGGGACATCGGTTTTGGTAATGGTAAGGAATACTTTATTACTGAGGCGTGTGAGTATTCTAAAAGCTTTTTAAAGTTGCACCCTGATGTTGGCGTTGTTTTAAATGTTGATTTTGACCACCCAGATTGCTACAAATCACTTAAGGATACATATCTTGCATTTGCAATGTTTATGTCACAATCTCAAGCAGTTGTATATAATGGAGAGTTTGACTTTTCCGACAATGAAAGGTTGCAAGAGTGCAATACAAAAATGATTACTTATGGTTTAAAAGATAATAATTTTTGGGCAGACCAACTTGTGCGTAAAAGCAATTACATAAATTTTTGCGTACATAAAAACAATAAAGAAAGCTATGATTTCACTTTATACACATTAAATGATGTTAATGTACAATGTGCTTTGGCAGCAATTGCAGTTTGTGATTATGTTGGTATTGATATGCAAAAAATCAAGCTTGCTTTGGCAACATTTCCAGGGCTAAAAAACAGATTTCAATGTTTAGGGCTAATGTCTGGTGGTGCTAGAATGATTGTTGATTATGCTCACCACCCAAAGCAAATAGAATACGCTATCCACTCAGCATATTACAACTTGCCCGATGATGGTGATTTGGTTGTTGTATTTGAACCACACACATATTCTAGAACAAAAGCTTTGTTTAAGGACTTTTGCAAGGTATTGCAAGGAAACTGGACTACAATTATAATGCCGACTTATAGTGCGAGAGAAAAACCAGAAGCTGGTTATGACTCAATGCGGTTATATGCAGAACTTTGTAAAACAAGTGATAAAATTGTCTATGTTGACGGCTATGATAAAGTAAAACAATGGCTCGCAAAAAATGTAAAAGTAACTGATACAATCTTATGCCTAGGTGCAGGCTTAATAAATGAAAAATTAATTTATTAGTTTGTCATTACAAATAAAAATACATTAAAATTTTTCATTTGTAAAAATTAAGTACTAACTTAGTTGTATATAATGTATTGTTTAAATAACTATATAAACAACGATTGAATAATTTCAATAATAAAGTTATAATAATTTGATTTTTCTTTGTCAACGAAATATTAGTTTTTTCTTATTCAATTAAATTGTTACAAATGTTAAGCCAGTTATTGTCTTATTAATTAAAAATTTACAACTTAAAACAACAAGACAAAATAATAAATTTTGTCTTGTTTAATTTTTTGTAAAGTCATAATTTTGCAAAAAGTCGAATTTTTAAAAATACCCACCGA
>CAJTNA010000002.1:5361-30651 GCA_910577845.1 uncultured Christensenella sp.
ATGGTACATAGAATACATATATCTATGTACATATTATATGAATATTATCTAATTAAATATATACATTTGTCAAGTATAAGCTAAACAATTTGTAAAATGATAACATTAAATTGACTTTAGCTTTACAAAAACATAGCCGAAAAGCCTAATTTAAGTACATAGATATATGTATTCTATGTATCTAAAAATAGGAGGTTTTTGCTATGATAAAAAACATAAAAAGAGTAGGAATAATCTTTTTAGCAGTAGCCATAGTTTGTCTTACAGCTATAAGTTGTTTTGTGGCTGGGAATGTATCCGTTACTAATGATGTTATTTTGGCAAATGACGAAAGTGTTTCTATAGCAGACGAAGAATTTATCCCTGATGTGACTTTAAATAGTGCTTCAACAATAGTAACAAATTGGAATAATGCTATTAATATGTCAATTAGTGGAAATAAACAAGTAAAAGTTTTGTTAGAAGCTAACTGGAATTATGTTAATTCTAGCGAAAAGCATATAATGGGGACGGGTGTTGGTTTTGCAACTACTGGTTCAATATTAGTGCCTTCAAATGCAAATATTGTACTTAACTTGAATGGTAAAAAAATCAACAGAGGTCTTGCAGATGATAATGCTATAACAGATGGTGAAGTTATACGTGTAGAGGGTAAATTGCAAATTGTAGATTCTACATATAATCACGATATGGTACAAAATAGCTATGATTTGAGTAAAGAATATAAAGAGCTATATACAGATAAACTTAATAGGCTTGCTGTAGGTAGAATAACTGGCGGTGCAAGTCTTTCTAATGCTGGCGGTATTTTGGTTTATGGTAATGGTGCTAAGCTGAATATGTATGGTGGTATGATTTGCAACAATTATACTAAAATGAATGGAGGCGGAATTTGCGTGATTCAAGGTATTGTTGATTTTTATGATGGAATTATCTACAATAATACCGCTGGTGGAAATTCTTCGTATGGCGGAGGCATTTGTGCTTATGGTGGAACTATAAACATACATTCTGGCTTTGTTGTGGCTAATACTTCTCAATGGTATGGTGCTGGTGTATCTAATATAGATTTTGCCTCAATTGAGGATGACGATTATATTCAAAGCAAGCTTAATATCTTGGGGGGAATTATCTCTCATAACTATGGTAGACACGGTGGCGGTGTTGCAAATACTTCTAATTCAAAATGTGTAATATCTGGTGGAGCGATAATATCTTATAATTATGTGTTTGGTAGCTGTGCTGGTATTTTAGCGTGGGGACAGCATTTTGAGGATGAACCAATAACTGAGTTATATGATTGCACTATTACAAACAATACAACTTATTATTCAGGAGGTTTAAATGGCGGTTCTGGTGTTTTAAGTAATTCCATTTTATCAATTAATGGTACAGCAATTACTGATAATAAGTTTATTAATGTTTCACAAACAAATGTTGCAAGAGGTGGCGGAATTTATATCGTAGATTCAAGTAGTAATAATAGTCAAGCAACAATTGAAAATGTTACAATAACAGGTAATTCTATTAAATCTGATATTAATGATGGTTTACATAGTCAAGCTGGTGGAATGGCAATCTCAAATTCAGAAAAAGTAAATGTTGTTTTTAGTGGTAGCATAAACATTTATGATAACACTGCTCACGGAGTACCATCCGATTTAAGGATAGAGTTGGACCAAAAAATGCAAATAGTTGGTAACCTTATAAACGGAAATAATATGTCAAGAATTGGAATTGAATTGGCAGATGAATATGGTAAATTAAGCTTTACAGATGGATACAATACAAGTGGTAATACAAATCCTAATATATTTTTCAGCAGTAATGGATTGGCTATTGGTAGTAATGGTGAATTAGTTGCAAATGATAAGGCAGAAGTACCTACAATAGTTGATGGTGAGGTTAGATTTGAAAATACTATTAGTAGTGATGTTTATGAATTTATTTATTATGAGAATGGTAAACGCAAAAGCTATTCTGATAATAATATAATACACGCAGTAAATGACTACGATTTAAGGAAGTCAGTAAACAATGGTGATTTAGTGCTTGGTAAGATATTGCCAAATACTAGTGTAATTAGCTTTATAAGTAATATTAAATTTGCTGGCAGTAAATTTAAAATTATTGATGGTAACAACAATATAGTTTATGGTGATGGTGCGAACATTAAATTTGAAAATTTACTTGATAATGGTTTTGAACTAGCAATTGGTACAGGTTGGAAGCTACAAACATTTACAGAAAATGATTCAATTATAGAGGAATTTTATTTGTCTGTTCTTGGAGACTTAACTGGTGATGGAAAAGTGAACTCTGCAGATGTTAATTATATTAGACAATTGATAAACAATACTGATTTGTACAATAATTTGCTAGATAAATCTTATATTCAACTTGCTACATTAATTGTTAACAAAAATGGTTTATCTCAAAGTGACTCAAATATTCTTTGGAATATAATCTGTGGTATAGTTGACATTGAGTATTTTATTTAAAAACTAATTAATTGAACTAATTTGCTTAGGTTAATATTTAATTAAAAATATAAATTTTGAAATTTTGCTTACAAGGCACAAATTATTGGAAATTGTTTTTAGTTTTTAAAGTTATTATCTAATAAAATAATGTATATATTCATTAGATTAAAATTCCCTTTGATTAAATTAAACTAGTTCATTTATGCGATAACATATTTAGGCTAGTATTAAGTGTAAGCTTAAATCAAATTAAAAAGAATAGTTGAAAAAATTATCAAATATTTTGCACTAAAAATAATTGATTGAGATTATATCTAACTATTTTTGGTAGTAGCTATGCTTTTGGCTTACATTTATTAGATATTAAGAATTTTTATGTTATAATAAATTGTTTAATGATTGTTGTTTTTAATTTAAAATTGAAACAAGCTAAATAAATTTTCATACAAACAAGATACCGAACATTCGGTATCTTGTTGTTTAATCTGTTGGTAAATTTATTTCGCTTGGATAGCTTTGTGGTTTTATTTGAGAATCTGTAACTACAATGTTATCAAAGCTATTTAAGATTGTATTAATTAATGGCGGTTTGATTTTGCTGTTGTTTGGTATTGTATAAATACAAGGATAAATTAAATCTAGATATTTTTTATTAGGCAAGTGCTTTAAGTTGTTTTTTGTACTTAAATCTATTTGTGGAGATAAAAAGTTTAATGGATTATGCCAAATATTTTTGCAGTCGGAAGAAAGGCTAATATAATCACAATTATTAATTCCGCTTAAAAATGGTACTCCACCAAAGATAAGTGTTTTTCCATTTGCAAATTTTTTAATAAGCTCTATTCCGTCATTAATTAGCATTGCTTGGGTTTTGCCATCAGTAGGTATACATCCCGCCATATAAATACAATCACAGTATATAACATCAAATCCCCAACTATCAATTAACTCAAACATTTCTTTGAGATATTTTTTGCTATCTTCTAAAGTAATGTCAAGGGAATGTACTCCCTCCCAAAACGGGCAAGTTATTTGTGGTTTATCATTTAGCTTTATTGTTAAGTTTTGGTTTTTGGCAAAAGATTTTGCAAGTGGTGAAATCGCAAAAGGTGCTATCCATATACCAGCTTTCATTCCTTTTTGATGAATATTATCCACTATTGATTTAAAACCATTTTTAAATCGTTTACAATCTATATCAAATAAGTCATAACCAGTTGTTGAATATCCATCACCAATCAAAAACAAATTAAAACAATTCTCTATTGTGTAGATTTTATTGTTAATGACTTGTTGGCTGATTGCGTTGCCAAACTCGTTAAAAGTATTATAAACAAGTAGCTTTTCTTGAGCTATATCTTGGCAGTTAAGCGAACTTTTTAATTTATTAATGGCATTTTGATAAGTGTCACAAATGCGAGTAACCTTAGCAAGCTCCATATGTTTATTTACAGAATAACCTTTAAAATTTCGATTAATTTTTAATATGTGTCTTTCAAAATCATAAGTGAATTTTGTAAAAGTATATTCTTCATTTAAGCTTGCAAAAATCAAACAATCATTGCTACAATCTTTTCTAAATTGACATAGCCCAAAACTGGCGTTTTGGTCATAGTCTTGCTCATATTCTCCAAGATATTCTAGTCCGCACCCACGAGTGAACTTTTTGGAAAGCTGGGAGAATAACTTTGACTTGTTGCTATTTTCGTAAGCTACTATTGATGGAGACCAAGTCTGGTATGCATTTGTTATAAAATTTGTAAAGCTTGCATCAATTTTAATATAAAAATCTATATTAAAATTATATAAATCTTTGTTTGTGTGGATATTTGCTTGCAATAAATTCTCTTTAGAGTGGATATTTAAAACAAAATCATTATTATTCAATTGTGTTGTGTATATAATGCTATCACCAGTTTGATAACTTATTTTACAGTTTATTAGTTGCATATTACCTCATAATAAATTTTTTATGTAGCTAAATTATTGTGCTATTTTTATCGTGTTAATATGTGTGTTATCAAGTTAAAAAATATGAGCCACAAGTTAAAATAAATAAGATATGAAAACACTTTATGTTATTAATTGTTGCCATATTATATTTAAATTATAATATTTAAAAAAAATTCTTGACAAAATTTACTAATAATGATATACTAAATTAGTAATCATTACTATATTTAATTATTTAAATTTTCTAATTGCCTTTTGGGTATTAGTTTTAGTTTACAAAAAGAGGTATATATGAATAAGTCTGTACAACGAGATATTGTTTTGGATGTGCTGAAAAGCACAAAGGAACATCCTACAGCTGATACTGTTTATGAGATGGCTAGAAGTATTTCGCCTAATATATCTAAGGGTACTGTTTACCGCAATTTAAATCAATTAGTTGATAATGGTATGGCAATTAAAGTTCCCGCAATTTTTGAAAAGGATAGGTTTGATGCTGATACATCAAGACATAGTCATTTGATATGCGAAAAATGTGGTGCTGTTATTGACTTTGACGATACAAAATATAAAATAAATATTAAACTTTCAGAAATTAATGGTGCTGTTCCTAAAAGTTTTAGTTTGGTTTACTATGGACTTTGTCCTAAATGCAGTGGTAAATTAGATAAATAATTGGTTATAATAGCAATAATGTAATACATTTGTTATAAAATAAAAACAAAATTAAGGAGATATTTTTATGAAAAAATTTGTTTGTTCTGTATGTGGTTATGTACACGAAGGTGATTCTGCTCCAGCAAAATGCCCGCAATGTGGTGTTCCAGCTAGTAAGTTCAATGAGATGACAGCTAGCGTTATGAGTTGGGCAACTGAGCATGTTGTTGGTTCTGCTAAAGGTTTGGATGCTGAAGTTATTGCTGGATTGAAAGCTAATTTTGAGGGTGAATGTACTGAGGTTGGTATGTACTTAGCAATGAGCCGTCAAGCTGAAAGAGAAGGTTACCCTGAAATTGCTGAGGCTTACAAGAGATATGCTTTTGAGGAAGCTGAACACGCTTCAAAATTTGCTGAACTTTTGGGTGAGGTTTTGACTGATAGCACAAAACGCAATCTTGAAATGAGGGCTGAGGCAGAAAATGGTGCTTGTGCTGGCAAATTTGAGCTTGCAAAACTTGCTAAACAACTTGGCTATGATGCTGTACACGATACTGTACACGAAATGGCTAAAGATGAGGCAAGACATGGTCAAGGTTTCCAAGGTCTTTTAAACAGATATTTTAAATAATAATTAAAGTCTAAATTATAGGTTGTATTTAGTATTTAATTATTAAAACAGTAAGTAAAATTTGTTATAATTCAAAGCGACATTTTGTCGCTTGTTTTTTTTGCATAGTAAATTTTTAATTATGTTACTTTGAAAAAAGTTAATAAATAATAAAAAAGTGTACTTTAATATATTGTATTAAAAATTGTAATAAAAAGCTAAATAAAGATTATATAATTTGTTTATATGATTTTTTAACACAAATTGATTTATTTTAATATATTATATATAACAAAAATCATTTTTTGCATAGTAAAAAATATTTGGGAATTTGTAATTAGCATTAGAATTTTTTGTATTATTTTATTCGTTTAGATACGAGAAAGTCATTTAAATTGGCATAAGAATACAAAATATATTTATACAACAAATCTTGCAAAATTTTAATTTTATTCATTTAATAAAAACTTTTATACAGCGTGTTTGGGGGGGCTATTAAAAATGGCTTTTTGTAGGTGATAAATAAAATTTATTGTAATAAAATTAAAGCAAATTTTGGGCAAATTTACACAATGTGAAAAATCTGTCAAAAAAGTATACATTTATTGACACTTTGTACACACATTCAAGTTTAAATGTTACTTAAATGACTGCTTTTAAAATAAAAATATTGTATTTTAAATAAAAAATAACTAGAAAATTATTACTTGTTTCAAAAATGATTAAATTTGTAATTTGATAGTAAATAAATCTAATTTGGTTTATTATCTATATAAAAAATTTCGGAGGTAATCGAATGAAAAAGAAGGTAGTTTTGTTTGTAGCAATTATTTTAGTTGCTGTAACTGCTTGTGCATTGCTTGTAGGTTGTGCACCGGCTAATCCAGATAAGTTTATGGAGAAGTTTATTGAAAGTGATAGCAAGGCATATTATATGGGCAAAGATATGTGTTATGCATTAGATGGTGACATAATGATGGAAACATCTGATGAGGATAGTGCAAGTTATTATGAGTTGTCAGGTGACGAGGTTATTTGCTATTCAGGCTATAAAGATGGTGATAAATTTGAGTGGCGTGTTTCTAAAATGAATAAAGAAGAGTTTGCTGGTGAAGTTGGACTTGATAAGTTTGAAAGTATGAAAAAATGTTTCAATGTTTACACTCGTTTAGAGTCTGCTAAACCTGAAGATAATGATAAAGTGGAAGCTACTGTTGATTACAAAAAAGATTTTGAAAAGAAAGATGGTTGGTTGGTAGGTAAAGAAGGTACTCTTTCTGCTGGTATGGCTTACAAAATTTCTTCAAAAGAAATGTTGGTAAAATTGAGCTTTGAGAGTGAAGTTGAATTTGATATTAAAGCTGTTATTGGACACAAATTAACTATTCCAGCTGAGGCTAAGTCTGCTAACAAATAATGTTTCTTATTTATGGAATAAATTATTAGTTCCATAAAAGATAATTACGTTGGTGTAATGATATAATGTCAATTGTAATAATTTTTATGACAAAATATTTACTTTACTAATCAAGTTTAGGTATTCAGTAATATAGTTTTGTGACAATAAAAATTGTACATAATGATTTAAGTTCGAAAATAACAACTATTGTAACTTTAAAACAAAATATTATAATACAAATAAACTCTTGCAATTGTGAGAGTTTATTGTTTTTTTAAATATTACTTGTTATCTAATTAGTTTTAAAATAATATCGTTTAAATGATTGCTTGAGAAAATGAATTATTTAAACAGTTTAAAAAGTCCTTTCATTATATTTAAGTTGTATCAAATTTAATAAAGTTATAGGTTTTAATTTGAATTTAGTCCGACATTATTTTAAATTAATGCTACTACTGTGTACTTAATTATGTGGTCATATAGCTATATGTTTCAGATTTATTATTGTAATTAAAATTTTTATTTTTTAAACAAAATCAAATTTAATATCGATTTTCGAAAGGTTATATGCAATTTTAATTGGAATGACATTATTTGATTTTTTTATTATTAGCAATATGCCAAGTAATTCAAAAGAGGTGGTTTAGTTGTTAATTTATTTTGAAATTTCATAGATATAAATTGTTATAATTTTATTGCGAATACAATGTTATAATTATCGCAAACTAAATATATGAAATATTTTGTGTCATTTATAGGCAATTTTATTTGGAAATTGTTGGGTGGAGCATTGCTCGCCGTCTTTTGGTTTTTAATTGGCATAGTACTGACTTGTACAATTGTAGGTTATCCTTTGGCTGTAAATTGCTTTAAAATTGGTTGGCTGTGTTTTAAGCCAACAAACAAGAGGGTAGGTGTTTATTTTGAAAAATATCTGCCTTTAAATTTGTTGTGGTTGTTGCTTGTGGGGTGGTTTATAATACCGTATGCAGTGATATCTATTACATTGCATATTTTAACTTTATTTGGTATACCGCTTATATGGCAATGGATAAAGGTTTGTAAAGTTTGTTTGTTTCCGTTTGGTGCGATTATTAAATATTAGAGTATATTTTTTATATGACACTAATAGATGTAATTAGTAAATGTTAGTGTGTTGGAAAAGTAATAAAGAATATAGATTTTTGAAAATCGTTTGACAAATCGCAATAATTGAGTTTTTTGTATTGTTTTTTTATATATAATATGTTATAATTATAAAGAAAATCCAAAAATTATTACGCAGAGGTAATTATGATATACAAATTTAAGCAAGAATATTTTAATAAATTTGAAGTATTTGAAGTTAATAAAATGCGCCCAAGAAGTTATTACATACCTTTTGGTAGTTTGGATAAAATGTATGCAACTGATTATATGCACGAAAGATATGATAGTGATATGGTAACTATTCTAAATGGTAATTGGAATATGTTATACTATAAAAATTGTACAGAATTGGAAGAAGAGTTCAATGTGCAAGCTAATGCATACAAATTTATAAAAGTAGCAGTGCCTGGTTGTGTGCAGTATCAAGGAATTGAACCACCTTGTTATGTGAATCAAAAGTATGAATTTAAGCCAACTTTGCCTAATGTTCCTAAGGATACCCCAGTATTTTTATTCCACAAAGTAATAAACCTTGAAAAGGTTTCTCAAAATGAAGTCATTACTTTTCAAGGTGTTTCGTCTTGCTTAGAGCTTTATATAAATGGTGAATTTGTTGGATACAGCGAAGGTTCACATAATCAAGCGGAGTTTAATATTTCACAATATTTGCAAAATGGTGAAAATGAGATTATTTGTTTAGTGTATAAATGGTGTAATGGCTCATATCTTGAGTGCCAAGATATGTTTAGAAATAGTGGTATTTTCCGTGATGTATATTTAACTCATTACACAGCTACATATATTAAGGATTTTACAATAGAGCCAAAGCAATTGTCAAAAGGTAGATATGAGCTTTATATTTGGGCGGACATTGTTGGTAGTTTGTATAGTCTTATTTACACTATCAAGTATGGTGACAATGTTTTGCATACAATTACTACAAACAGCGGAGAAAAAATAAGATACATTTTGGATAATGCTATTGAGTGGACACCAGAAACACCTGAACTTTACACATTGGAAATCCAGCTAATTGATAACAAGGGTACAGCAATGTGTATGAGGCGTGACTTTGGTTTGAGGGATATTAAAATTCGTAGTAATGTTTTGTATTATAATGGTGTTGCAATTAAATTAAGGGGTGTAAATCACCACGATTCAAACGAGTTGCACGGATACTATATGTCTGTAGAGGACTACAAACGTGATATTGAGAGTATGAAGGAATTTAATGTTAACAGCGTTCGAACCTCACATTATCCGCCTGACCCAGTTTTTGTTATGATGTGCGAACATTATGGTTTATATATGATACTTGAAGCAGATATAGAGACTCACGGAGTAGTGGGCGGTGATATGTGGCGTCCACGTTCTATAAGCCATAAATTAAAGTGGAAAAACCATATGTGGGACAGAGTTCGCAGAATGTATGAACGTGATAAAAACTCTGTTGCAGTGCTTATGTGGTCTTTAGGTAATGAATCATATGGTTATAAGTGCCAAGACTATTGTTATAAACAATTAAAGAAATTGAGCAATATTCCAATACATTATGAGGGTGTAATACGAACTAGACGATTTGCTTATGATGTCGTTTCTGAAATGTATACCGAACCTAAAAAATTTCAAGACTATTTAGACGATAAGTTGCCCCTAAAATACTATGATAAACCATATATGTTATGTGAATATGCACACGCAATGGGTGTTGGACCAGGTGGTTTAGATTATTATTGGAATAAGTGGTATAAAAAAGATAGCTTGCTAGGTGGTTTGATTTGGGAATGGCGTGACCATATTGTAAAACATACTGAGGTAGGAGCAAAGTATTTGTATACTTATGGCGGTGACCACGGTGAAAAAAAACACGATGGCAATTTCTGCGTAGATGGATTATTGTATCCTGACGGCAGACCACATACTGGTGCGTTGTGTATGAAAAATGTTTACAGCCCAATAAGAACATATAAAGATGGTGATAATGTAATTATTTGCAACAGACAAGACTTTTTGTCAACCGAGAATATTGATATAAAGTGGGCGGTTTGCGAAAATGGTACGCCTATAGTAGAAGGTAAAATTTCAACTGTTATAGGTGCAAAAGGTTTTGTAAGAATGCCAAAAGAGATAGTGCAAAATCGTGGAAAAGATAACTGTTTGCAAATGACTTATATTTGCAAAAAGACAGGACGTGTTTTAGGCGAGGATTGTTTGGTTATTAACGAAAACATCCCGAAAATCGATATTAAATTGGGGACAAGCACGATAAATAGTGGCGAAAATTTGCGAATTAGTTTTGATGGAGGGGTTGTTGTAGTAAATTTACTTAGCGGTTTGATTACAAGCTATAAGATAGACGGAAAGCAAGTTTTAAATTATAAGCCACTAAGAGCGGACGGAAAAACTGGACTTGTTGGCAATGTGTTTGCTACACCTATAGATAACTATCAATACATTGCTAAGAAGTGGCTAAAAGATGGTTTAGATAAATTAAATATTCAACTTGAAAAAATTAGCTATAATGAAAAAGATAGTGTTATTAAAACTACTCACAATATGATTGCAAAAGGTCAAGTAGTTATTACTTATTACACAACTTATACTTTTGGTAGCAAAGGTGAAATTAAAGTGGAGGGTGAGTTTGTTTCTTTGGAAGGAAAGTACGATTTGCCTAAGATTGGATATAGCTTAGAAATGGCAAAAGACTTTAAAAATATTGAATATTATGGTTATGGAAATGTAGAAAATTATCCAGACTTTTTAAATCAGGCAAAGCTTGGTGTATTCAAAACAGATAGTCAACATATGCTAGAGCCATACATAAAACCGCAAGAGTCTGGCAATAGGTGTGGTGTGCGTTGGGCGAGAGTGACCAATAGCACTGGTATGGGGCTTGAGTTTTTGGCAGATGATAAACCATTCAACTTTAATGTAAAAACAACAACAGATGATAATTTGATTAGTGCAAAACACCTAGAAGATGTTAAGTTTATGGAACTTAATAATGTAAGCATTGATGGTTTTGTTCGTGGTGTAGGCTCTAATAGTTGCGGACCAGATACTAGGAATGAATTTAAACATATTTTAAGCCCAGAAAATCCTTTTAAATTCTCATTCATTATAAGACCTTTAAAGGGGGGAGAGGATAACTAATGCAATTTGTAGCTTTTGATTTAGAAAGTACTGACGGATATTTTTCGAGTGGTAATATTTGCGAATTCGGTTACTGTATAGGTGATGAGAATTTTAACATAAAGGAACAAAAAAATATTTTGATAAGACCTATCAGTAAAGTAAACATTGCTTACTATAGAGTAAAGCTAGCTTACCCTTTGAAAGTTTATTATTCTTCTCCATCTTTTGTGGAAAACTATTCAAAAATCGGTACTATTTTGCAAAAAAGTGATTGTGTAGTGCTGGGACACGCTATACACAATGACATTGTTGGTATTAATTCAGCTTGTAAAATTAATACTCTAAAGCCGTTTGATTTTTGTTTTGTTGATACACAAATTCTGTTTAGCATTTACAAAAATATGTCAACTATTTGTAGCTTGGATAAGATTGCAGAGGAGATTGGCGTTGAATTTAATCATCATAGAGCAGATGAGGACGCTAAATTATCTCTTTTGACATTAAAATATATTTGTGAAAAAGAGGGACTTACATTTGAGCAACTTATGGTAGCTTATGAGGCAACAATTGGTATGAATGAGGGTGGAAATATAACAAATTTTGTATCTTCAAAATGTATGTCTCAAGCACCATCACTCACAAGTAAAAATTCCAAACGCAGAATTTTATCTATGTTTGAGCCTAAAGTTGTTGATGAGAATGTGATTGATAAGAGTAATTCCTTGTATCATAAAAAGATTTTTTTAAATCGTGACGCTATGATAGAAGATATTAATCTTACAAGAGCAGTATTGAATAGACTTGCGGAACTAGGGGCAAAAGTTGTCAATTTTGTAAATAATTGCGATTATTATGTTGGTGCAATGCCGGAGGAATGGAATTACAAAGGCGAAATAGTCAGTATGACTGATTTTATTGCTATGCTTGGTGATTTGGAGATTTTGACTTATGACGACAAGGCTATTCTTGAGCAGTACAATAAGGAAAAAGAAAAACGGCATAAGTTGGAATTGCTAGCAAAACTTAATGAGCGGAATAAAAAGGCTCAAGCAAAGCAACATAATAGTTAAAATTAAACAAATTTTATACAAATGTTAAGCCTTTTTTGTATTCAAAAATTTATGACCTTAGTTAAAATAACTAAGGTCTATTTATTTCAAATATTTTAGTTAAAAACTACTATTAGTTAAAATAATACTCTTTTGGTAATCAATATAAATCAATAATTGGCATTTATTGATTGAATTTTATTGATTTTTTGTAATTGTTAAGTAATTTTAAGCTATTGAAATATATATATTATAAAAATATTTGTCTATAGCGTACAAATTTAGTGTGCTTGCTTGACAAATTTTTTTATATCGTGTAAAATATAATAATTAAAATTAAGTAAAGCTTAAGTTTTAGTTTTAAGCAATTTTTTTATTTTGTGATATTTGTTTGAAAAATAGACTTACGTTAGCTTAGTTGATTTGTAAAATTAATATAAACAATTTGGTATTATGCTGAAATGTTTGTAAGTATATAGGAGTGTATTATGTACAAAAAAGTTGATTCGAGTATGGATTTTTGTTCTCGTGAAAAGGAAGTAATTGAGTTTTGGAATGAGAATAAAATTTTTGAGAAGAGTGTAAGTAAAAATGATGGAAAACCATATTTTACTTTCTTTGATGGTCCACCAACAGCAAATGGTAAACCACATATTGGTCATATTTTAACAAGAGTTATGAAAGATATTATACCACGTTATAAGACTATGAAAGGGTATAAAGTTTTGCGTAAAGCTGGTTGGGATACTCACGGCTTGCCAGTTGAGTTAGAAGTTGAAAAAATGCTTGGTATTGACGGCAAGAAAGAAATTGAAAATTATGGAATTGAACCATTTATAAAAAAGTGTAAAGAAAGTGTTTGGAAATATAAAGGCGAGTGGGAGAAAATGTCAAGTCGTGTAGGATACTGGGTTGATATGGATGAGCCTTATATTACTTACAATGACAATTATATTGAATCTATTTGGTGGGCTGTAAAGCAAATTGCAGATAAAGGTTTGTTGTACAAAGGTCACAAAATTGTGCCATACTGCCCACGTTGCGGAACTGCTTTGTCTTCACACGAGGTTGCACAAGGCTATAAAGATGTTAAGGAAAAATCAATTTTTGTTAAGTTTGCAATTAAGGGTGAGAAAGATGCATATTTTCTTGCTTGGACAACTACACCTTGGACATTGTTTTCCAATGTAGCATTGTGTATGAATCCAAATGAAAATTATGTTAAGATTAAGGCAAATGACGAAATTATTGTAATGGCTGAAGCTTTAGTTAGTACTTTATTTGAGGACTATGACATACTTGAATGCAAAAAAGGTATAGAGTATGAGGGGGTTGAGTATGAGCCATTATTCAACTTAAATAACACTAAGCAAAAGGCTTATTATGTGACTTGTGATAATTATGTTACATTGACAGATGGTTCTGGTATTGTACACATTGCCCCAGCTTTTGGTGAGGATGATGCTAATGTTGGTAGAAAGTATAATTTACCATTCCTACAAATGGTTGGTGCTGACGGCAAGTTTTTGGCAGAGTGCGGTAAGGACTTTGAGGGTGTTTTTTGTAAAGAGGGTGACAAAGCCGTTATTGCTAATTTAAAGTCACGAGGTTTGTTATTTAAAGAGTTAATGTATGAACATAGCTATCCTTTCTGCTGGCGTTGTGATACTCCATTGTTGTATTACGCAAGGTCAAGTTGGTTTATCAAAATGACTGCTGTACGTGATAAATTATTGAAAAACAATGCACAAGTTAACTGGATGCCACCAACAATTGGCACTGGACGAATGGGTAATTTCTTGGAAAATGTTATTGACTGGGGTATTTCAAGAGAGAGATATTGGGGTACACCGCTACCTATTTGGGTGTGTGACGATTGTGGCGAGACACACGTTATTGGCTCAAAAGCAGAGTTACGTGAACTTGGCGGTCTTGATAAAGACATTGAATTACACAGACCATATATTGATGAGGTAGTGATTAAGTGTCCTAAGTGCGGTAAGCCAATGCATAGAACTCCAGAAGTTATGGACTGCTGGTTTGATTCTGGTAGTATGCCTTTCGCACAATGGCATTATCCGTTTGAAAATAAAGAAATTTTTGAAAAACAATTCCCTGCTGATTTTATTAGTGAGGCGGTTGACCAAACAAGAGGTTGGTTTTATACTTTGGAAGCAATATCAACATTATTATTTGATAAAGCACCTTTCAAAAACTGCATAGTTTTGGGACACGTAAATGACAAAGACGGAATAAAAATGAGTAAGCACAAGGGCAATGTTGTAGACCCTTGGACAGTGCTTGACAAACAAGGTGCAGATGCTGTAAGGTGGTATTTCTACACTGGTTCAAGCCCTTGGTTGCCGTCTAGATTTAGTGCGGAAAATGTTAGCGAAGCACAAAGGAAATTTATGGGTACTTTGTGGAATACTTATGCTTTCTTTGTACTTTATGCAAATATTGATAAGTATGACCCAACAAAATATGATATCAAAAAATGTAAATTGTCTTTGATGGATAAATGGATATTATCAAAATTGCAAACTTTGATTACTGAAGTAGATAGTGATTTGAACGAGTACAAGATTACAGAGTCATCAAGAGCAATTGGTGAGTTTACTGATGAACTTTCAAACTGGTATGTTAGAAGATGTCGTGACAGATTTTGGGGTAGTGATATGAGTGAGGACAAAATATCTGCATATACTACATTGCATACTACTTTGGTTACATTGTCCAAAGTTATCGCACCATTCGTACCATTTATTGCGGAAACAATTTATCAAAATTTAGTTGTTACTTCTGATAAAAAAGCACCAGAAAGTGTACACTTGTGTGATTTCCCAGTTGCGGATAAAGCATTGATTGACATTGATTTGGAAAAAGATATGAGTTTTGCTATAAGTAGCGTTGAGCTAGGCAGAGCGGCAAGAAATGTATCAAATATGAAAAATAGACAACCGCTTTCAAACATTTATATCAAAGCAGATATTAAATTGAAAGATAACGGAATGCTAGACATTATTGCAAAAGAGCTTAATATTAAAAAGGCACAAATTGTTGAGAATAATAGTAGCTTTGTAGGATATGAGATTAAACCACAGCTTAAAACAATTGGACCTAAATATGGCAAATTACTTGGCGGAATAAAAGCATACCTTGCAAGTTGTGACAGCGATAAAGTTGTTAGTGATGTAGAAAATGGTACACATATTGCAGTAATTGACGGCAACAATGTTGAGTTTGCAAAAGAAGATTTGTTGATTAGCACTACAAGCAAGGCAGGTATGTTTAGCGAGAGCGACAAAGGTATAACTGTTACAATTGACACTAATTTGACAGACGAGTTAATTCGTGAGGGAGTGGCAAGAGAGCTTGTATCTAAAATTCAAACAATGCGTAAAGAGGCAGGTTTTGAGGTAACAGACCATATTAATATTGGTTATGTTGCTAGTGGATTAGCTGAAAAAGTACTTGCAAAGGATAGCAGTATTTTAGCTGATGTACTTGCAGATAGCATTGTTAACAAAGAGATAAAAGGGTATACAAAAGATTGGAATATCAATGGTGATAATGTAACTTTGTATATTGCTAAGGTGTAAAATGGCAAAGGTTGCAAATGGTTGGCGTGATTATGAGATAATTGCGACTGGAAATGGCGAAAAGCTTGAGAGGTGGGGCAAACTGATTATGTTACGCCCTGACCCTCAGATTATTTGGGATGCCAAATTCAAGTTATCCACGTATAAAGGTATAAATGCAATTTATAAGCGTTCGTCAAGTGGCGGAGGGGAATGGACTTTTACTCAAGATGTGCCACAAAATTTTGTTATTGAAAGAAAAGGACTAAAGTTCAATTGCAAACTTATGGGCTTTAAGCATACTGGACTTTTTCCAGAGCAAGCCGTAAACTGGGATAAAATGGCGGAACTTATTCAAAATAGCAGAAAGAAAATAAAAGTTTTAAACTTGTTCGCTTACACTGGAGGTGCTACAGTTGCTTGTGCTAAAGCTGGGGCAAATGTTACTCACGTTGATAGTGCAAAAGCTATGGTTGATAGAGCAAAACAAAATTGTGTATCTAGTGAAGTACCAACTGAAAATACAAGATTTATTGTAGATGATTGCAAAAAGTTTATTGAAAAGGAAATAAGGCGTGGCAATAAATACGATGCAATTATTATGGACCCACCAAGTTATGGCAGGGGACCAAATGGCGAAACGTGGAAGATAGAGGAAAATCTTTTTGATTTAGTAAAACTATGTACCAATGTTTTGGTAGATAATCCCTTATTTTTCTTGATAAATTCTTACACTACTGGACTTCAACCAACAGTAATTAAGAACATTTTGCATATTGCTTTAAAAAATTTCAAGTTAGATATAGATGCTTATGAGGTTGCTTTGCCAACAAATGAAGGTATTGAGTTGCCTTGTGGTTGCAGTGGTTTAGCTACTTTCAAAAGATAAAAGCCGTATTGAAAAAATATTTTGTTTAGATATAACAAAATTAATAATGATTGTGTAAAAATTGAATACTTAAAATATTGGTAGGTGTAGTTAGTGAACGATGACAATGTACAAACATTATTTGATATTAATGATAAAAGACTTCAAACTTTAATCATTAAAGAACAATATGATAATATTCATTTTTTATATGGTAGTTACAACCCAAGTCATTTTTGTTTAGGTGCAAGAATTGCAATTTTTGGAACTCTATGCGGATTATTTCCATTGATATATTTTCTTATAAAAGAGTTGCTAAAAGATACAATTAATTGGTGGTTATGTATCTGTTTTGGAGCATTTGCTTTTGTTTGGTGTATAGGATATGTTATTTTTCTCAATATGCTATATGGAAAATCAAGTAGAGTATATTTTTACAAGGATAAAAATAATACAATAACAATTTATAAATATTATTTTAGAAAAAAGTTAGCAATAGCTTATGGTGAAACTTGTTTTGAATATAACTACAAAAATAAAAGTTGGCAGAATAGTATTGATAAACATATGGGGGCTAATTTAATGTTTCCATTTATAAGCTTTCCTACTAAATTGAAAAAGAGTTTGTTTAGCACTATTATTAAAGTTTATCATCAGTTTGAATCGTGGGAAGTTGCTGATTTTTGGTTAAGTAGATTCAAAAATAATAAATTGAAAAGTATGAATCGTTATTCTTTAACATCTATGCCAGCTCGCAGAAGTGCCGTATTTGAAAGATTGAAAGTTAAAGAAATCAACACCAATCGAAATGTTGAAGTTCCAAAATCATTTATAGATTTTTGCAAGGCGAAAGGCATTGAACCGCCAAAAGAAAATGAGCACTTGCAGTATGTTTAATGAGTAGTACATTATTGTTGGTATAAATAGTTTAGACTAATTATCAAGAAAATTTAAGTATATTAGTTTAACAGAATAAATAAAATTGTTGTTGCAAGACATTTTGTCAAAACAAATAAGAACGCAGGACAGCGAACCCCTATGCAATGAAAATTGTTAGGTAAGGAGTGCAAATGAGTACATTTACATACAAGGATTTAAATATTGTTTATGAAGATAATCATATAATTGTGGTTATTAAGCCTTTTAATATTCCATCACAAGCAGATAGTAGCTGTGATTTGGATATGATTACTTTAATCAAACAATATCTTGTGGAAAAATATAATAAGCCAGGTGATGCTTATGTTGGATTGGTTCATAGATTAGATAGACCGACCGGCGGAGTTATGATTTTCGCAAAGACATCAAAATCGGCTGAAAGATTGTGCGAGGCGATACGCAATGGTGAGTTTGAAAAAAAATATTTGGCTGTGGTATGTGGTGTGCCAGTATATAAAAGTGGTAAGTTGGAGCATTATCTAAAAAAGGATAGTAGAACTAATATCACAACTATTGCACCATTCTCAGAGGAGGGGACAAAGCGTGCTGAACTTGATTATAAAGTTTTAGAGGATAAACAAGGCTTTAGTTTGGTATCTATTAACCTTATTACTGGTAGGTCTCATCAAGCAAGGGTGCAAATGGCAAGTTTAGGAACTCCTATTTTTGGTGATATGAAATATGGTGCAGATAAGCGTTCAAAAGGTTATAACTTAGCACTTTGGGCTACGGAAATCAAGTTTGTCCACCCAACTACAAAGGAAAAAATGGTTTTCCGTGCTTTCCCACCAGAGGATAATAGCCCTTGGAAAGCTTTTAACTTGGGCAAATATTTAAATATAAATAAAAAACAACTTGCAGATTCTCAATAATTGCCATAAAGTAATAAAACTAATAAAGTAAATTTTATATATTTAAAATTCTAATTGCTAATACAATTTTCGTGTTTGACAAATTTTGTAAAATTTATTTGTAGCACACTATTATAAGTTATTTATTTTATCGGTTTTTGCAATTAAATGCAAAAGTATTATAAAATATAATGTTATAATAAATATTGTTTTTATATTACTTGTTTGTAGGCAATAATGTATTAATTAATCTATAATTTTTTTAACATAACTATCTAAAAGGAGGTAAGAAGATGGAAATGATTGAAAAGACATTAGGCGGTATGCTTGATGGATTGGCAACAAACTATCCCAACTCGGTAGCTATTAAGTACACTACTAGGGATTATCAAAAGACTTGGTCTGAGTTGAATGACAGATGTAATGCGGTGGCAAAGGGGCTTCTTAACCTCGGAATTCAAAAGGATGACAAAGTTGCAATCTGGGCAACAAATGTACCAGAATGGTATGAAATTTTGTTTGCATCCGCAAAAGTTGGTGCTATTTTAGTTACTGTTAATACAAACTACAAAGAGTTTGAGCTTGAGTATTTGCTAAAACAATCTGATACTAAAATGTTAGTTATGATTGATGGCGTTAAAAATAATAGCTATATTGACACAATTGATAAAATCTTACCAGAATTCAGAAATAGCAAAAATGGTGATGTAGATAATGCTAAGTTCCCGTTTTTAAAGAAAATTGTTTATTGTGGCGGTGAAGGTAGCACACCACGTGGTTTTATGAATTTTGAAGATATCGTAAAAGCGGGACAAAATGTTAGTGATGAAGAGCTAAACGAGAGAATGAACAGCTTGAATTGTCACGAAGTAATTAATATGCAATATACTAGTGGTACAACTGGATTTCCAAAAGGTGTTATGCTTACTCACTACAACATTATTAATAATGGTAAGTCTATTGGTGACGGAATGAAATTTACTGATAAGGATAAATTGCTGATTACTGTACCAATGTTCCATTGCTTTGGTTTGGTATTAGGCTTAATGTCTTGTATCACACATGCAACTACAATGGTTCCAGTTGAGTCATTTAGTCCTACAAAGGTTATGAATGCTATCACTGTGGAAAAATGTACTGCAGTACACGGCGTACCTACTATGTTTATTGCTATGCTTGAGCATCCAGATTTTGATAAGTACAATTTTAGTAGCTTAAGAACAGGTATTATGGCTGGAAGTCCTTGCCCTATCAAGGTTATGCGTCAAGTAGTAGACCAAATGAATATGAAGGAAATTACTATTGTATTTGGTCAAACTGAAGCATCTCCTGGCTGTACTCAAACAACAACTGATGATAGCCTAGAGTTAAGAGTTAATACTGTTGGTAGAGTATTTGACGGCGTTGAGGCTAAAATTGTTGACCCAGTTACTGGTGAGGAAATGCCAGTTGGCGAAGCTGGAGAATTTTGTGCTAGAGGATATAATATAATGAAAGGCTACTACAAAATGCCAGAAGCCACTGCCGAGGCTATTGATAAAGATGGTTGGTTGCATACTGGTGACTTGTGCACCGTTGATAAAGACGGCTATTACAAAGTAGTAGGTAGAATTAAAGATATGATTATCCGTGGTGGTGAAAATATTTATCCTAAGGAAATTGAGGAATTTTACTATGCTCAACCAATTGTAAAAGATGTTCAAGTTATAGGCGTTCCATCTGAGCAATATGGTGAGGAAGTTATGGCTGTAATCATCCTAAAAGAGGGTGAAAGTGCTACTGAGGAGGAATTGCGTGAGCTAGCAAAAGCCCATCTTGCAAAACATAAAGTTCCTAGATATATTAGGATAGTAGATGCTTTCCCAGTTACTGCAAGCGGTAAAATACAAAAATTCAAAATGCGTGAGGAAGCAATTGAGTTGTTAAAACTTCAAAGTGCTGCAGAAATCGAAACTGCATAAGGAGGGATTATGAAAATAGGTTTTTCTACTTTAGGTTGTCCTAATTGGACACTCAGCGAAATTTTGGCAACTGCCAAAGATTTAGGTTATAATGGCGTAGAAATTAGAGGTATTGCAAGCGAAATGTATGCCCCAACAATGAAATGTTTTAGCAGTGAGCAAATTGATAAAACATTGCAAAAAATTGCTGGACTAGAAATACCAATTTTGACATCAAATTCTTGTATTGCGACAAAGGTTAATATTGATAATAATGTAAAAGAAGCAATGGAATACATTGAACTTGCTGGCAAGATTGGTGCAAAATATGTTCGTATAATGTGCACAAATAGAGCAATGCTTGATGATGGTGATTATGAGCTGGCTTTGGGATATTACAAGGCATTGGCTAAATATGGTGAAAAGTTTAGTGTTACACCTCTTATTGAAACTAATGGTATGTTTTGTGACACTGAACTTTTAAAGAAATTTATTGAGGAAAGTGGTGAGAGCAATGTTGGCGTGTTGTGGGATATTCATCATCCATACAGATACGGCAGAGAAACTATTGCTCAAACTATTAGCAATATTGGTAAATATATTAAGTATGCTCATATTAAGGATTCTATTCGAGAGAATGGTGCTACCGTTTATAAAATGCTCGGCAATGGTGATTTGCCACTACAAGAGGCAGTTGATAGTCTTAAATCTATTGGCTATGATGGTTATATCACATTGGAATGGGTAAAAAGATGGCAACCAGATTTGGCTGCTCCCGGTATAGTTTTTGCAAGATATATTGATGACATTAAAGGTATGTTAAAGGAGTGATTATGGATTTAATACCAGAGGGATATACCTCAAAATTAGATGTAAAAGATACAGAAAAGGCAATTGAATTGCTACGTGACTATTTTCAAGATAAATTTGCTAAAAAGTTAAACTTGCATAGAGTTAGTGCACCATTGTTTGTAAAGGCGGACAGTGGTTTAAATGATGGCTTGAGCGGTACAGAAAAAGCAGTTTCTTTTGATATTACTTCAATTCCAAACAGCTATTGTGAAATTGTACACTCACTTGCTAAATGGAAACGTATGGCTTTAGGTAAGTATGGCTATAAGGTTGGTGAGGGTATTTATACTAATATGAATGCCATTAGACGCCAAGAGGCTGTGCTTGATAACATGCATAGCGTGTACGTTGACCAATGGGATTGGGAGAAAATCATTTTAGCTGAAAATAGGAACTTTGATTTTCTAAAAGATGTTGTTCGTAATATTTATAGTGTTATACTTGATACTGCAAAATATATACAAACTGTTTTCCCTCAAATTAAAAATAATTTAGTTGATGAAATTCAGTTTATTACCTCAGAGGAATTATTAAAGCTATATCCAGATAAAACTACTAAGGAAAGAGAAAATATCATTACAAAGCAATATGGTGCTGTCTTTATTATGCAAATAGGTGAGAAGTTGTCAAATGGCGAGCCACACGATTTAAGAGCCCCAGACTATGACGATTGGGCTTTGAATGGTGATATTATGGTATGGTATCCAGAACTTAATCGTGCTATCGAATTATCCTCAATGGGCATAAGAGTAGATGCAAAATCTTTGGAATATCAACTAAAAGCTAAAGGACTTAAGGTTTCAAGTGATTATCATAAAAATGTAATCAATAGTACATATCCTTTGACAATCGGTGGAGGTATAGGTCAATCAAGGCTTTGTCAGTTGCTGTTGCATAAAGCACACATAGGCGAAGTGCAAAGTTCAATTTGGCATGAGGAAACTATAGCCGAATGTGAGAAGAAAGGAGTAGTTTTACTTTAAGCTTTGCAATAAAATAAAATTTGTAAGATAAAATTCGCAAGTTAAAACTTGCGAATTTTATCTTTTAATATCTTGTTTGATTTAAAGTTTATATCACCTTTAAACGGATGAAGCTCTGTTTAAAGAATCTTTAAATGTTGCTATTCTCTTTTTATTTTTATTGCAATTAACTATAAATTTAATTATATGAAATGGTGTTGTTATAACTCCAAATAAAAGAAATACTGCTGCACTCAAAAGTATTTGAACCAATCCTCTATCTCTTTTTACATTTCCACTTTCATCAACAATATATGTCACACCATGTTTAGCCTCACGCTTTGCATGGGCTGCCTTGCCACGTGCAAATTCTTCAATCGCTGGATAAACACCACAAATTGCATATCCTATAAAAAACAATAGCATAGAGTTTTCCATTCCCTTAATTGCTGAAATAATCATTATGATTGCACCAATAATATACGTAACAACAGCAATAATAATATTTGCATATTTTTTTTCGTATCTCTTTTATAAAAAGCAATTGCATCCCTTGTCAAATCAACAAAACATTCAGGACACAATGTGCCATAACTTTCTTTTGCCTCAAGAGTAACTTCTCTACACGCACTACACATATATGTACCACAATTACTGCATTGAGCCACGGCTTCCGCATTTAAATGTCTACCACATTTTATAAAACTATCCTCCTTTGTACATCATTATTTTAAATCAAAATATTTGAAAATCAAACAAGATATATTTTTTTCTATATTTTCAATTATACCATTTGGTATGAACTTGTTTTAACATACCATTTGGTATAAGTCAAGTATTTTTATTACATTTGGTGTAAAAATATAAAAAGGAGAGAACAAAATGTATACAGAAAAATTTGCAGAGAGATTAAAAGAACTTATTGGGAATGAAAGTAATTCATCAGTTGCAAAAAAAATTGGTTTAAAACAAGCAACACTAAGTCGATATTTATTAAATCAAAGAGAAATAGGAATAGAGAATTTATGCAAAATTGCAGATTATTTTAATGAAGATTTAGATGTCTTAACAGGAAGACGTGAATATTAAAACAAAAACAGACTGCAAATAATATTTGTAGTCTATTTTGTGTAAATTTAGCTATATAATTTTTTTATGGTTCTATGTTAAATATTATGACATAGAATCTTTTATTTTGCGAAAAATGTATCGCAAATATATATACATTGTGATACAATATTAGTAGAAAGGTTATACTAATTATATGGAGATATTATTATGTCAACTGTAACTACTGATTTAAACTAATAGACCAATACATTACTTTTAATTTGCTTGCACACAAACTACAATGAAACAAGTTAAAAGAATTTTAGATGCTATAGACACATTATAAGAAACGCCAAACAGAAATCTACTTTATGAAAGAGGCGCTTGTAAAAATAAATAGATAAGAAAATTATTAATTGATAATTACATTGTTTATATACTACAGAAGAAATTAGGAATGAAATTATTATTTGACGTGTATTTTATGTTGGTAGAAATATATCGGAAATTTTGTAACAAAATAAAAAATTTAATAAAATTTTTGTATAAAAAGGCTTTATATCCAGTGTGCGATATAAAGCTTTTTTTAATTAAATGAAATTTAATAGAGTGCAAAAACTAGTATAAAATATATATGTTACAACATTATTGAAAAAATTAATTAATATAACAAAGTCTTTTAAGACTTTGTGCAATTAACACGTAAATTTTAATTGCTTTTTAATAGTATAGCAGAGGGGAAGGTCTTTATTAATATAAAAATCTTGCAAAGTCGTATAAGACTTTGTGGGTAGTGGGAAAGTTATCAACATAAATTAAAGTGGCAATTTGTTAGGTGAGTAATAATATGATATAAGACTTAATTGCAATAAAGTTAACATTAATAGTTAATTTGGTATAGTTATAAATAAGTGTAAGCTTTTTATAAATGTGTGATTGGTTGAATTGTGCAAATTTTTGTTTAGTTATAATTAAAAATGTAAAGTCTTTTAAGAATTGTCGGGTCAGAGGGTGAAAGAAATAAATAGCAACTTAAAGGTTAATGCGATAGGTTGTTAAGTAAATGAAACTTACATAAAGTCTTTTAAGACTTTGTGTAAGAAATAAAAAAAACAAAAATATTAATATAGCATACAAAGTAAAGTATAGAAATATTATTGTTTATAGTTAATTAATTTTGCTATATTATTAAAGAGATTAATTAAATAAAATAAAGTCTTATAAGACTTGGCTAGTAAAATAAAAATAAACAATAATTTTGAAATCAAATAAAATGTATTTAATTGCAATATTATTGTTTATGATTAATTAGTTTTTATCTTTATAGTTAATAAGTTTTATTGCCCCATTCGTCCTCAAGACCTAAGATATAGTCAGTAGATTTGTTGAAAAATTTGGATAGAGCAATAATAGCAGTAGCAGTAGGTTCAGTTCGTCTAGTTTCCCACTTAGCTATTGCAGATTGACTCATATTTAGTTTGTCAGCGAGTTGAGCTTGAGATAAATTATATTCTTTCCTTAGCTCAATTATTCTATTCCTATAATCCATATGGATATTATAACAAAAATTATTCCTAAAATACTTGACAAGTCTTAAAAGACTTTACATAATTAATATGTTAAATAATGGTTGCTTTTTAGTTGTATAGCAATGTGGTGGGTTTTGGTAATAATATGAAAAATCTGGCAAAGTCTTATAATACTTTGGCTATATGATTTGTGATACAAATAAAACACATTTAAGTCCTTTAAGACTTTGTAGATAGAGTGAAAGATATTTAAGACCAATTTATAGGTTTGACTAGATAGGTA
>CAJTNA010000002.1:30751-108284 GCA_910577845.1 uncultured Christensenella sp.
AGTAAGCATATGAAAAAAGATTTATATACATTAATGTTTATATTTTAGTTCATTTTGTATAACAATCAATGAGTGTAAAGCTTTTTAAAAATATGTGACTGGTTGAATTGTGGTAAATTATTTGTCTAGTTATAATAAAAACTGGCGAAGTCTTATAATACTTTGGCTATATGATTTATGATACAAATAAAACACATTTAAGTCCTTTAAGACTTTGTAGATAGAGGAAAGATATTTAAGATAAATTTATAGGTTTGATTAGATAGGTAAGTAAGCATATGAAAAAAGATTTATATACATTAATGTTTATATTTTAGTTCATTTCGTATAGCTATCAATGAGTGTAAAGCTTTTTATAAATATGTGACTGGTTGAATTGTAGTAAATTATTTGTTTAGTTATAATAAAAACTGGCAAAGTCTTATAAGACTTTGTGGTGTAGAGGGAAAAGTAATTACCACAAACTTAAAGGTTAAGGCGTTAGTTTAATAAGTTAATAAATAATAGATTTATAAATATTGTTTAGTCTTTTATTTAATTTATAAATGAGTTAATATTATTAAAAATATATGTTAATGTACTATATTATATTAGACTAAAAAGCAAAGAAATGATGTCAGTTTGATACTGAAATCATTCCATATAAAATAAATAATATTATTAGATATAATCTATTGAATTGCAAAATTATATAGTAAGTTAATTAATTTTATTGCCAAACTCGTCTTCTAATTCAAGTAAATAATCACTTGTTACATTAAAAAATACAACAAGTTTTTTAATAGAACAATAGTCAGGCAGTCTATTGGCTTTAAACCAACCATTAATAGTTGTTAATGGTATGTTAGATTGAATACTTAATTGTCGTTGATTAATGCCTTTGTCGTGCATTAAATTCTGTAATACATCTATAAACATAGTAATATTTTAGCATTATTACCTAAAAAGGTATTGAGAATACCTAATTAGGTACAATAATTATTTATTCTTTTTTTTATTAAGTTTTGTAATATATCTATAAACAGAGTTATATTATAAAAAAATCTTGGCTAGCACAAATTTATCGCACATAAAAAATACAACAAAAAATAGTTTGTTATATATTTATTAGTATTATTTTAGGCACAAGATAATTTATTTTACTATTTACATAATTTTGTTTTAGGATAAATGCAAGTACCAATAGATAAGCAAAAATTATTATTTATACTATAATTAAAAATGAGAGGTGATACAATGGCTAAAGTAAACAATAATGTAAGTGAGCAGAATAGCCCACAGAATTCAAAACAAAATGAAAACCTTCATATTAATAAACACGTATGTCTATGTTGTAAGCATTTTTCAAGGTTTTATACTAGAAATTTCAAAAACTTTGAAAAACAAGATTATGGAATATGCTATTTTCATTTAGGGATTAAAAAAATTAATGAGTCTTGCTTTTCATATGTTGAAAAGGAGAGAAGGACATATATGCAAGACCCTGTTTGCGAAATTGTGGAAAGATTGAATAAAGATATTTGTATGCTAAAGAGTATGATTCGTTTTGATATGTTTGAAGATTATAAGGAATTGATTAAGGAATAAAAAAAGTAACTCTTAATACATAAGAGTTACTTTTTAAATATAAGTTATTTATTAAGTACAATTGTAATAAATAAGATATTCAATTATTTAGATTTAAATGACAATAAAAAAGTATTAAACATTATCTCTGCCAATAAGTTCATCAATTGATATACCATAAAAGTCGGCAAGTTTAACACAAAAGTCAATGTTAGGTAAGACAACACCTCTTTCCCAACGACTTAAGTTTTCATTACTAATACCAGTTAGTTTTGCAAGTTTTCTAATTGATAAATTGCTTTTAACTCTATGATATTTCATTTCTTCACCATAATTTTTCATAACGCCACCTATTAAAAATATTTTACTACAAATTTGTAGCTTTTGCTTGACTGGCACAAATTTATCGCATATAATATATATGTAAATGGATAATTTTAATAGTAGGTAAAATGATATATCGCAAATTGTTTTATGATTAAAATATAAGCCAATTTAATTATTAACTTTGGTTACTGCAAAATTTGTTTGAGCCCGTTTTATGATAACCTTAATATAAACTATAAAATTTTATTTATAAATAAATTATTGATTATGCAATATTTGTAATTATTCAAATAGTTTTTATTATATCTTTTTTGCTACAACGGCTACACTAATAATGTTTGGTGTAATATTTTATAATTAGTTGATAAAAAGCTTAGGTAATTTGCAGATTGATTTGACAAAATTGAGGTGATACTATGGCTAAAATAAACAAAAATAATAATGAGCAAAATAGTCCACAAACTTCAAAACAAAATGGAGAATTTCTTATTAACACTCACGTATGTCTTTGTTGTGAACATTTTTCAAGATTTTATACTCGAAATTACAGAAATTTTGAAAAACAAGATTGTGGAGTATGTTATTATCATTTAAAAATAAAAAGAATAAATGAATCTTGCTTTTCACACGTTGAGAGAGATAAAAAAGTGTATATGCAAGACCCTATTTGCGAAGTTGTGGATAAATTATATAATGATATTAAAATTTTAAAAAGTATGACTAATTTTGATATGTTTGAAGATTATAAGGAATTAATAAAGGAAAAATAAAAAAGACCTCTTATTTTAGGAGGACTTTTTTAAGAAAACCACAAGATAGCTAGTGGTAAATTTTAGTTTGCTATATGCATATTAATTTAATAAGCTACGTTAATTATGCATTTTAAAGCAATCTATCTTGTTTCACAATTAATCTAGTATAAGAAAATAGTTGTTGTTAATGTGACAATCAAATAATCAATCTTAAATAAGTTAGTGCAGAATTAATAACATACAACTAATAAAATTTTTAGCTTAAATTATTAACATTATGTAGAAAAAATTTAGCATAAAATATTTATTAATTTATAAGCAAATTTAAAAATTAGTTAAGTTTATTAAGCATTATCTCTGCCAATAAGTTCATCAAGTGTTATTCCATAAAAGTCGGCAAGTTTAACACAAAAGTCAATGTTAGGTAAGACCTTACCATTTTCCCAACGGCTTAAAGTACTATTGCTAATACCCGTTTGTTTTTCAAGTTCTCTTAAAGTCAAATTGTGTTTTAACCTTTGATATTTCATTTCTTCGCCGTAATTTTTCATAATCACCTATAGATTGGTTTGCAATAGATAAATGCCAAGCAATTATTCAAAAGTAATTGCAATTTTGTTATAATTTGTTTTACCAACACTTGCTTTCATAATTTCCATTATATTAAGGAATGGAGCAGTGCTATCAATCAAGCCATCAGTTTTAACAATGTTATTTGCTAGCATATTTATGGCTGAATGGATATAATCAATACCATTATTTACACCAATAATTTCCAAGTTGTTGTTAAATGCTGGGGTAATGTCTGTACGGATATTATTGCAAGTAATGTCATAACCATACAATGCAATCTTTCCACCATTTTTAATTAATTTAATTAAGCGGTCAATATTTGTGTCAATATCCAAATGACAGATAGCTTTGTCCGCCATTTTTCCGCTTGTAATCTCAATAATTTTTTCCCGTTCCTTGTATTCGTCAGCATTAATTGTGTAATAAATACCCAAGTTAGTTGCTGTTTCTAGCCTTTTATCACTAGTATCAACAATTATTGCTATTGCTTGATAATAAATTGCAACTTGTGCAATAATTATGTTTTGATAACTTGCCCCGTGCAAGATAATATATTCACCTTTTTGTATTTTTAGCTTGGATAATACATTGATTGCCATTGCTATATCTTCTACAAAAAGCACGCTATTATCACTAACGCCTTCTGGAATAGGATAAACGCTATCAGTAGGTACATATACATAGTCGCCAAGATAGCCATTAGCATTGTAACTTCTAATTTTTATATTGCCTTTGCCGTCTTGCTCATAAGGTGATAGAAAAACCTTTCTACCTTGTTCCAAATTGGAATCATAAGGTTCGCTAATATATGCGACCCCTGAACGTGATGGAACCATAGGATAATCAAAATCACCTTTACCTAAAAAAGCATTAAAATCAAGACAAGATAAGTTAGCCTTGATAAGTTTTGCTTTAACAAATGGAGTTGAGGGTAGTGTAGGTTCAAAGAAAGTACCACGTTCACCAGTATTGTCACCACTCTTAGTTGTTGTGAAAAGTTTGTATTCTTTTGATTTAGTTAGACGCCATTCTCTCATATATTACCTCTATAAGATTTATTTTAGCATATATTTAAATTAAATTCAAGTGATTAACTAAAATATTCGTTAAAGGTAAAAATTATAAATAAAATTTACAAAAGTTTTTATAAATTTGTGTCGTTAAATTTGAAAAAATCAAATTTAAACAAAAGCTTACGCTATTTGCTTGATAAATCAAGCCGACACAATTTGAATTAACAATTGCTGATGTCAAATGACACTACGTGTCGCTATCGGGGTCCCCACAAAATAGTTCTTTTGTGGGGTAAATATACAGCTTCCGATAATAGAAATATGTGTCGTTAAATTTGAAAAAATCAAATTTAAACAAAAGCTGACACTTTTTGTTTGATAAATCAAGCCGACACAATTTGAATTAACAATTGCTGATGTCAAATGCCACTACGTGTCGCTTGACTACAGCTTCCGATAATATAAATATGTGTCGTTAAATTTGAAAAAATCAAATTTAAACAAAAGCTTACGCTATTTTTTTGATAAATCAAGCTGACATCATTTGAATTAACATCAGTTACTGCAAAATATGGCTACGCCACGCTTTGCGACAACTTCACATAATATAAAATTAAGGTAAAAAAGTTAAGTAAAATACTATAACTTGAATATAAAGTTATAAATTTATTAAAATATTTAAAAAGTAGGTGAATATTCTTGACTAAGCTCGTAAAATTGTATATAATACTAAAGTAAAATCATTTAGTGAGGTGATAATAATGAAAGAGAATATACATCCAAACTATCACGAAGTTTCTGTAGTATGTGCTTGTGGCGAAAAGTTTGTTACTGGTAGCACAACAGCTAACGATGTTATAAAGGTAGATATTTGCAGTAAATGTCATCCATTCTTTACTGGTAAACAAAAATTGGTTGATACCGGTGGTCGAGTAGAAAAATTCAACAATCGTTATAATAGGAAATAAGCGACAGAAGGGGTGCGATTTATTCGCACCATTTTTGTATATACTAATTAACTGACTTAATTTATATGGAGGGGTTATGAGTAAAAAGAAATTCCGTTCTGCAATTGGTGGACAAGCGGTGTTAGAGGGTGTTATGATGCGTGGTGAAAGCAGTATGGCAACCGCTGTTCGTGATGAAAATGGAAATATTCAAGTTGAAAGTTCTAGATTTACCCCTACAAGTGAAAAGAGCAAATGGAAGAGATTGCCTTTTATAAGAGGTGTTATAAATTTTGTAAACTCAATGATAATGGGCGTGCAAATAATAATGCGTTCAAGCGAAGTCTTTGAGGGGGAAACCGAACCTACCAAGTTTGAAAGTTGGTGTTCTAAAAAATTTAATATTAATGTTATGTCTATCATAATGTGGTTTGCTGTTTTAGTGGGGCTTGCTTTGGCGATAGCGTTGTTCTTTGTTATTCCTCATTTTTCTATAGAGGGTATAAGGGCTTTAGTCAGCAAGTTTTCGGCTACAACATTACCTGAATATTGTTACAACTTAATTGAGGGCGTAATACGAATATTAATTTTTGTAATATATATTTTGCTTACAAGCTTAATGAAAGAAATAAAGCGAGTTTATCGTTATCACGGAGCAGAGCATAAAACAATATCTTGCTTTGAACACGGTTTGGAGTTAACAGTTGAGAATGTGCAAAAGCAATCAACTATACACGATAGATGCGGTACAACATTTATGTTTTTAGTTATGATTGTAAGTGTTGCGTTGTTTTCAATCGTTGGCATTGTGCCAATTGATTCAATAAAAGCACAAGTTGGTAGTGTAGGAGTTATGTTTATCAAGTTGTTGGTTAAACTTGCACTTTTACCATTAGTTGCTGGTATATCATATGAGATATTAAAGTTTTTGGCAAAGTTTGATAACTGGTTTGTAAAAATTATTAAAGCACCAGGACTATTGTTGCAAAAAATAACAACTGCTGAGCCGGATGATAGTATGGTTGAGGTTGCAATTACTGCCTTTAAAACTGTACAACTTTTGGATAGTGATAAAGAGGCGGAAATAAGCAAGTTTAATACCAAAATTTTAATTGATAAAGCTTTAGCTAAGTTAAATAAAGCGTTAAAAATCGATACTATTGATAGTGCTGATAGAGATTGGATAATCTCGGAGGTATTAAAAATTAACAGAAGTGAAGTCGCAAATCTAAAATATATTTGGAGTAACGACTTTGATAAAATGTTGGAATTTGCGGAAGAGAGAGGCACTGGCAAACCTTTACAACAAGTTATTGGTTACACAGATTTTTATGGTATGAAAATTAATGTAAGCAGAGATGTTTTGTGTCCAAGACCAGAAACTGAGTATCTTGTTGAACAAGTAAGCAAGCTTATTAAAGAGAATAATTACAATGAGGTGCTTGACTTGTGTACTGGTAGTGGGGCAATCGCACTAGTTATAAAAAGGGATAACGGCAGTGTTAATGTAACAGCAACCGATATTTCTGAAAAAGCGTTGGTTGTTGCTAAACAAAATGCCGAAGAGAATAATTTGCAAGTGAACTTTGTAATAAGTAACTTGTTTGATAAAGTGCAAGGTGAGTTTGATATTATAGTTAGTAACCCACCATATATTGAATCTGATGTTGTAAAAACACTTGACCCAGAGGTTAGATTTTTTGAGCCAATAATAGCTTTGGATGGTGGAAAGGACGGCTTAGATTATTATCGTAAGATTGTAAATGGGTGCAAAAACTATTTGAAAATCGGTGGTATTTTAGCTTTTGAGATTGGCTACAACCAAAAAGATAGCGTTATATCAATACTTGAAAATGCACAAGATATGATGTTTGAAGATATAAAATGTATGCAAGATTTAGAAAATAATGACAGAATGATTTTTGCAAAATTAGTTGAAATTAAATAAAAGTTTGGACGGATAATATGTTTGAAAAATTAGAAAGAATGCTTGCTAGATATAAAGAACTTGAGGGACTTATAAGTGATAATAGTGTTATTTGCGATCAAGAGAGGTGGCAAAAGCTTGTAAAAGAACATTCAGCTTTGGAAAAACCAGTTACTTTGTATTTGCAGTATTTGAAAGTTTTAAATGATATAAAGGAATGTGAGGAACTTTTAGAGATTGGTGATGATAAAGAAATGGTTGCCCTTGCAAAAGAGGAACATTCTATTGCTGTAAAGGAAAGGGATAAACTTACTGGTGATTTAAAAGTAGCATTACTACCAGTAGACCCTAATGATGATAAAAATGTTATTATTGAGGTACGCCCCGCTGCTGGTGGTGATGAGTCAGCGTTGTTTGGTGCGGAACTTGTAAGAATGTATATGAGGTTTGCGGAGCGTCAACGTTGGAAGATAAAAGAGCTTGATATGAACTACAATGAGCTTGGCGGTGTAAAAGAAGTTACTTTTATGATTAGCGGTATTGGTGCTTATAGTATGTTAAAGTTTGAGTCAGGTGTGCATAGAGTGCAACGTGTACCAGCTACTGAATCCCAAGGTAGAGTACATACCTCAACGTGTACAGTGGCTGTGCTTCCAGAGCAACCTGAGGTAAACTTTGAAATTTTGGATAAGGATATTAAAGTGGATACCTATCGCAGTAGTGGTGCTGGCGGACAACACGTTAACAAAACTGAAAGTGCAATTCGTATAACACATTTTCCTACTGGCATAGTTGTTACTTGTCAAGACGAAAAGTCGCAGATAAAAAACAGAGAGTCTGCAATGAAAGTGTTAAAGTCAAGGCTTTATGATTACTATCAATCAGCAATCAACAAGGAGTATAGTGCTAACAGAAAATTGCAAGTAGGTAGTGGTGATAGGTCAGAGAGAATTAGAACTTATAATTTTCCTCAAGGTAGAGTGACTGACCACAGAATTGGACTTACAATTTACGCTATTGAGGACTTTTTGGATGGCAATATTTATGATATGATTACCGCTTTGCAACTTGAGAACCAAAACGAAATGCTTGCGGAAATGAATGATTAATTTAAAAATTAATTAAACTAAATGTTAATATTGGTATGAGCGATTGATTATAATGAGTTGTAACTAATGCAAAGCTTTTTTGGCTTTATTACAATAGTTCATAGTAAATAGTACATCATAATAGTGTTTTAATGTCAGAAATTATAGCATTTAATGTTTATAAAGTTAAGAGATGGTAAATTGGTATTATATAAAAATAATAGAGTTAAATAAGATATATAACAATTGGAATTTTGCAAGTTTAGTCAAGAATTATTATAAAGCATTTGCTTGCAAGCATTTATATAATTTTATTAATAATATTAAATAAAATAATTGCGAATTACAAAAACTAACCGAAATTTTAAGATTATTAATTATTAATAGTTTATTGGAGAGCATATGATAAGATTTTCTAATCAAGACAATTTATTAGTTGAGAGGACTTGGAAACCTCAATTGCAAGATAATGAATCCCCTGAATTATTCAGAGATTTATTTGACTATGAAAGCATTCCAAAAATTGCTTTTAACTTTAGACAAACTCCATTGGATATGCCAGAAAATATTTGGATAACTGATACTACATTCCGTGATGGTCAACAATCTACTTCACCATTTACAGGAAAACAAATTGTTGATTTGTATAAAATGATGCATAAATTAGGCGGTAAAAAGGGTATTATCCGTCAATCTGAGTTTTTCTTGTACACTGAAAAAGATAAACAAGCAGTTCGTGAGTGTTTGGAATTGGGATATGAGTTCCCAGAGGTTACAAGTTGGATAAGGGCTAGCGAAAAAGACTTTGAGCTGGTAAAAGAAATGCAAATTAAAGAAACTGGTATTTTGGTAAGTTGTAGCGACTATCATATTTTTAAGAAAATGAATCTTACTCGTGGTAAGGCTTTGGAGAAATACCTTGGTGTAGTAAAAATGGCTCTTGATAGAGGCATTGTTCCTCGTTGCCACTTTGAGGATATTACAAGAGCAGATTTTTATGGATTTGTAGTGCCTTTTGCAATAGAACTTATGAAACTTTCAAAGCAAGCAGGTATACCAATTAAAATTCGAGCTTGTGATACTTTGGGATATGGTGTAGGTTTTCCAGGCGTAGCAATGCCAAGAAGCGTACAAGGTATTATAAGCGGTTTGAAATATTATGCAGATGTTCCGTCAGAACAACTTGAGTGGCACGGTCACAATGACTTTTACAAGGTTGTTACTAATGCTGATACTGCGTGGTTGTATGGCTGTTCAGCTGTAAATTGCAGTTTACTTGGTATTGGTGAGAGAACTGGTAACTGTCCGCTAGAGGCAATGGCAATTGAATACTGTCAGTTTAAAGGTACTACTGATGGAATGGATTTGTCAGTTATTACTGAAATTGCTGATTATTTTGAAAAAGAACTTGACTATGTTATTCCACCTCGTACACCATTTGTTGGCAGAAGTTTTAATACAACAAGAGCTGGCGTTCACGCAGACGGATTGTTAAAAGACCAAGAGATTTACAATATTTTTGATACTGAAAAGATTTTGGGTAAACCACCACTTGTTAGTATTGATTCACATTCTGGTTTAGCTGGTGTTGCTTATTGGATAAATGGTTACTATGATTTGGATGAGGCTGACAGAATTGACAAAAAGGATATTCTTTGCGTTAAGATAAAGGAAATCATTGACGACTTGTATGCAAAGGGCAGAACAACCGTTATGGGAGATGACGAATTGGATAGTTTGGTGGCCCAAATTGACCCTAAAAGACACAAAGCTTTACTTTTACAAGCAAAATAATTAAAAATTTTTGCAAAAGTATTGAATTTTTTCTTTTTGCGTAGTATTATATAAGTAGGCTATACTTAGCGTTGGAGGGAAACATGATTTATATTATTTGTGGAGCAAAAGGTACAGGAAAGACTAAACGCATAATTGACAGAGCAAATGCCGCTGTATTAGATGGTGAGGTTGTATTTATTACTGATAGTGACAAATATAATTTTTCTATCAAACATAAAGTAAGATTAGTTAATGCAACTGATTATCACGTAGTTAGCGAGCAAGGTCTTTTAGGTTTCATTAGTGGTATCGTTGCTGGCAATAGTGATATACAACACATTTACATAGATGGTTGTCATAGGATTTGTGGTGAGGAAATAGCTGAAATGCAATATTTTTATGATAACTTAGGCGAATTTGCTGACAAAGTTAATGTGGACATTACTTTAGCTGTTAGCGAAAGTGAGGAAAACTTACCAAACTTTATAAAAAAATATCTATAAACGATTATTACACAATGAGTTTGAGCAGTCAAACTTTTTGTGATAAAAAGGAGTTTTTATGCAATACGTAAGTACAAGACAAAAAAGTACAATTGTAACAAGCAGTGAGGCGATTGTCAAAGGTTTATCTGTGGACGGCGGATTATTTGTGCCAAATGATTTTCCGCAAATTACAGGTCAAGAATTATCACAAATGCAAGATATGGAATATAGTGAGAGGGTTGCTTTTGTTTTATCAAAATTTTTATCTGACTTTACAATAGACGAACTTAAAGATTACACTGCAAAAGCATACAGCCGTTTTTATGGTGATGACCCTTGTCCGCTTGTTGCTGTTGCTGACAACACATATATTTTGGAGTTATGGCACGGACCAACTTGTGCTTTTAAGGATATGGCATTGACTCTATTGCCACACTTGATGGTTGCATCTAGAAAAAAAGTAGGCGAAACAAACAAAACTTTGATTTTGGTTGCTACAAGTGGTGATACTGGTAAAGCTGCATTGGAAGGTTTTAAAGATGTTGATGGTTGTGAGATTATTGTCTTTTATCCGTCAGAGGGTGTTTCCGATATGCAAAAACTTCAAATGCAAACTCAAGAGGGTAACAATGTTTATGTATGTGGCATAAAAGGTAATTTTGATGATGCTCAAAGTGCTGTTAAAGTGATTTTCAATGACGATAATATTAAGGCAGAATTGGAAAAGAATGGCTACAAATTATCAAGTGCAAACTCAATAAATTGGGGTAGATTAGTCCCACAAATCGCATATTATGTATCTAGCTATGTTGATTTGCTTGCAAGTGATGAGATTAAAATGGGTGATAAAATTAATTTTTGTGTGCCATCTGGTAACTTTGGTAACATCTTAGCTGGTTACTACGCTATGAGAATGGGTGTGCCTATCAATAAGCTAATTTGTGCATCTAATAAAAACAGAGTACTTACAGATTTCTTCTCTTCTGGTAAATATGATATTAATAGAGAATTTTATAAGACAATGAGTCCGTCAATGGATATTTTGATTAGCTCAAACCTTGAGAGATTGTTGTTTGAGATTTCTGGTAGAGATGATAAGTATGTTGCAAGTTTAATGAATGATTTAAAAACAAAAGGTTTTTATGAGATTGATTTTGCAAAACTTAAGGAAAACGCTAGCAACTTTGAGGGTGGTTGCTCTTCAGAAGAAATGACAATGGATACAATTGAAAACTTTTATGACGAATATGACTATTTGCTTGACACTCATACTGCAGTCGCAGTTAATGTATATCAAAAGTATAATAATTACAATACAAAGACTGTAATTGTTTCAACTGCAAGTCCATACAAATTCCCTCAAGATGTTTACAATGCTTTAACTGGCGAATTTGTTGAGGACAGCATTAAAGCAACAGAGATGTTGGAAGAGTATACTGGTGTAGAAATTCCAGAACCATTACAAGGTTTGCAATCAAGAGTGGTAAGATTTAAAGACGTAATTGAAAAAGATAAAATCAAAGACGCTGTGTTGAATGCTATAAAAAATAAATAATTAGTTAATTGTACACATATTTGAATTTAAAAATATTATATCTTCAAAATATTTTTTCAATTTGCATTAAATATTATTGTTGAAAAAAATGATATAAAATTATAAAAAAATCTTGGTTGATAATCAAAATTTAAATAGATATGGTATTAAAGATTATGTACAACATAAAAACAGATGTAAAATAAAAAAATGACTGCGTGCAGTCATTTTTTGTTTTTATTATTTTAACAATATGCGAGCATTGTTCGTTTTGAATAACTATGTTATTTGCTCTTGTTAAATTATAATTGAGTTTAATTTACCATTAATAATATTGTTTAATTGAGTTTAATTTGCTTTATATCTTTAAATTAATCTATTTAAAAACAATAATTTGTTGCAAAAATTAAAGTCAAATTATTAAAAAGATAGCAAATTATCTTTTTAGGTAATTCTTAGATTTAAATATTTTTTCTCTTAAATCATTCAAAAATCGATATTAAATTAATTTTTTAGGGTTGATATTAATTTATAGTTCAATTATTTAATGTTTAATACGTAAATTATAGTTTTGACAAAGTGTTTAATAGTATATTGCAATCTTTAATAGTATTATTGTAACCAATACTTATTCGGCATAAGCCATCATCTATTGTGCCTAGATATTGATGTGCTTTCGGTGCACAATGCAAACCACTCCTAACAGCAATATTATTTTGGTTAAGTATTTCCGCAACATCACTTGATGAATATCCGTCAACTTTAATTGAAATAACTGTTGATGGAAAAGTTGAATAACAAGTTATTTTTTTGATATTTTTTATACCATATAATAATTCGCTTGAAAGGTAGTTATAATGCCTTACAAGATTATCCAAGTTAGAATAAGTCCAATCAAAAGCTTTGGATAATGCTAGTATACCTCCAGTGTTTATAGTGCCACACTCGTATCCCTCTGGCATATGGTTGGGCTGAACAAGTAAATCACTATCTGTACCTGTTCCTCCAAATAAGATATGATTCAATTTTATATCTTTTTTAATAACTAATATGCCAGTACCTTGCATTCCGTGTATGCCTTTATGACCACAAGAAGCTAGCATATCTATACACATATTTTTCATATCAATATGTGTATGGCCAAGTGATTGAGCAGTATCAATTAAAAGTTTTATACCGTGAGATTTTGTTATTTTGCCAATGCTTTCAATATCTTGAGTAACTCCAGTTACATTTGATATGTGATTTATTATAACAAGTTTTGTTTCAGGTGTGATAGCATTTTTCAAGTCTTTTAAGTTGATTTTTTGATTTTTGTCACCCTCTAAATATGTTACTTTTACACCAAAATTATCTTCAAGATATTTAAGTGGACGCAATACAGAGTTATGCTCAAAAACTGTAGTGATTATATGTGAGTTAGGCATTACGAAACCTAAAATTGCCATATTTAGTGCTTGAGTGCAGTTAGAGGTGAAAATAACTTCGTAGTCGTTTTCTGCACCTAGATGACTCTTTATATTTTCACGAGCGTGAAAAACTTTAGTTGCTACACGGATACAATCTGTATGCCCACTTCTGCCACTATTGCATGAGTCAAGAACAAATCTGTTATATTCCTCTATCACGCATTTGGGTTTGAATTTTGAGGTTGCGGAGTTGTCAAAATAAATCATAATACTACCTTACATTTTAATTTTGTTTTCTATAATTAATAGTATGCTGTAACCCTTTTTCAGTGTTAATCATTTAATATAATAGATAGTTGCAATGTGTTTATAACTCTGTTTTTGCAACCATTATTGGTGCAGAGAATTTATTTTAATTTTATTGAATTTTTGAATGGTCAAAAAACTTAAAAAATTGCAAAAAATATACGTTCAAAAATAATTTGTAAATAATTAAATATTAATTAAATGAAAATTACTCAAAAAAACTATATTTTGCGATGATTGCCTCGTTTGTATCCTAAAATGCTTTTTACAGTACATATTAACAAGGGGGTAATGTAATGAATAACATAATTATTGCATTCAAAGCACGCAGTGATAGTTTAAAATTCAGTGAATTATTACGGAAAGGCGGTGTGCCTTCTACTATTATTAATACACCAAGGGAATTATCGGTTGGGTGCGGACTAAGTGTCAGTGTAGAGCAAAAATATAGAGAATACGCTTTAAAAGCATTGATGGCGTTTGATAAAACTACTTATATCGGAACATATCAATTGATGAAAAGCGGTGCAAGAACGATTGCCGTTGCAATTAGATAAATTAACCCCAAAAAGTGTAAAGCTTTTTGGGGATTTAATTTTTTTCGTGTTAGATTTTAGTTTTTTTGATTACGTTAGTTAAGTTTAGAATTGCGGAAAAAACAAATCACATTATTATAAAATTATTTTTCTCTTAATTTTTGTTCAAAAATAATAATTTTTAATTAAAAAAATGAATTTTTGATTTTTTTGAATATAAATTTATAATTATTTTCATTAAATATTATTCTTATTTTTTTATTTAAATAAAATCTTATAATTTTTAAAGGTAAAAAACTTGAAATCAAAGTAAAAATATGTTACAATATTATGATGTAAATTGTACACAAAAGAAGGTAAGTATTTATGGATATAAATTTGATTATAGAAAAGTTGAAAATTATACATAGTAATCCAGTTTGTGAGCTAGAGTATGATAATCCTTTTCATCTTTTGATTGCAGTTATTTTATCCGCTCAATGTACAGACAAGCGTGTAAATAAAATAACACCAACTTTGTTTGAGCATTGGCAAACACCCGAGCAGTTTGCAGAACTAACTCAAGATGAATTAATTCCATATATAAAATCTTGCGGATATTACAATAGTAAGTCTAAATCTATTATTGAAGCTTCAAAAAGTATTGTAACAGACTTTGGTGGCATTGTACCAAACACGGTAGAGCAATTAATGACATTGCGAGGAGTTGGCAAAAAGACTGCGAATGTGGTTTATGCGGTTGCTTTTGGTGGTGATGCTATTGCGGTAGATACTCACGTAAGACGTGTGAGCAATAGATTGGGCTTGTCAGATAGTACAGATGTTTTAAAAATTGAAAAAGATTTAAACAAAATAGTTCCGAAGTCGGAATGGTCTACATTACATCACTTGCTAATACATCACGGCAGATATGTATGTATGGCAAGAACACCTAAATGTAACGAATGCCTACTAAATAGTGAGTGTAAATATTTTAATGGTTATAAAAAATAAAAAAGTAGCATTTATTACGAAAAATGTAAATATTTTATTGGTATAGGAATAATCAAAAATATCTTATCAGAAACTATCCATATTCCACCACAAAAGGTTATTTTGTGAGAACTCAAAGAGCGACACGTATAGGTATTTGATAGTAGCATATAAATTAAAACAAGAAGCATTTGTAATATATTAGTATTATGTAAGTAATATATGATAATTATAAGCTAAACATAAATAATATTTAAATTTTGCATATAACAATTTAGGGTTAATTATTTATAAAAATTTGAAGTTGGCTGTATAAAGAAGGTAAAGCGATGAATAAAATTTTAAAGAAAAGGCAATTAAGTGAAAATGTAAATGAATATGTCATTGAAGCAGTAGATGTGGCAAAGCACGCAAAGGCTGGGCAATTTATAATTTTGCGAGTGGATAGTGAGGGGGAGAGAGTTCCATTCACTATTGCAGATATTGATAGAGAAAATGGAACAATAACTATACTTGTACAAACTATTGGTATGACTACATATAAACTTTCATTATTGAATGAGGGTGATAGTTTACAAGATTTTGTAGGTCCTCTTGGCAATCCAACAGAACTAAATGAATATAAAAACATTGTACTTGTTGGTGGTGGTATTGGTAGTGCAGTAATTTATCCACAAGCGAAATATCGTCATAAAAATGGTTTGAATTGTGATGTTATTGTTGGTGCAAGAAATAAATCTTTACTTGTTTATGAGGACGAATTTAGAAATAATAGTGACAATTTATATATTGTGACAGATGATGGTAGTTATGGTGAAAAAGGCTTTGTAACAACTAAATTGGAAGCATTGATAAAAGAGGGTAAAAAGTACGATTGTGTTTTTGCAGTAGGACCAGTTATGATGATGAAAGCAGTTTGCGATTTGACAAAACAATATGGTATAAAAACTATTGTGTCAATGAATTCAACTATGGTAGACGGCACGGGTATGTGTGGTTGTTGCAGACTTACTGTTGGAGGTGAAACAAAATATGCTTGTGTTGATGGTCCAGAGTTTGACGGACATAAAATTGATTTTATGGAATCAGTAAACAGAGGTAAGTTTTACAGAGAATATGAGTGTGAATGTTATAATAGGGAGCTTAAAAAAAATGGTAAAATCTGAAAGAAATAGTGTAATTACTCGACCTAGTGAAGTTCGAGTTAAAGATTTTGAGGAAGTATCTTGTGGTTTTACATATGAACTTATGAAAGCAGAAGCAGAGCGTTGTATTAATTGTAAAAATGCTCCTTGTACTACAGGTTGCCCAGTTGGTGTTAAAATTCCCGAGTTTATTCAATGCTTGAAAAATGATGATTTAGATGGTGCTGTAAAAGTCATTAAACTTGATAATAATTTGCCTTCTATTTGCGGTAGAGTTTGTCCTCAAGAAAAACAATGTGAGGAAAAATGTATCCGTAAACTTAAGTTAGGTGGTTCTGTTGCAATTGGTGGTTTGGAGAGATTTGTTGGTGATTACGCTCTTCAACATAATCCACCAACACCAAGAGCAAGTAAAAAGTTGAACTATAAGCTTGCCGTTATTGGTAGTGGACCAAGTGGTTTAACTTGTGCCGCTGATTGTGCAATTGCTGGAATTGATGTCACAATTTTTGAGGCGTTTCACGAGGCTGGTGGAGTACTTGTTTATGGCATACCAGAATTTAGATTGCCAAAAGATGCAATTGTTAAAAAGGAAATTGAAAAGCTTAATGAGTTGGGCGTTAAAATTAAATACAACACTGTAATTGGTAAAACAATTAAAATTGAGGAATTGCAAAAAGAATTTGATGCTATTTTCATTGGTACTGGTGCTGGGTTGCCGTCATTTATGAATATACCAGGTGAAAACTTGAATGGTGTTTATAGTGCAAATGAGTTTTTAACACGTGTAAACCTTATGAAAGCATTTAAAAAAGGTGCAGATACGCCTGTTTTTGTTGGTAAAAGCGTTGCAGTTATTGGTGCAGGTAATGTTGCAATGGACGCTGCAAGAACTGCTAAAAGACTCGGTGCGGAAAATGTTTATATTGTTTACAGACGTTCAAAAGAGGAAATGCCAGCAAGGCTTGAGGAAATTGAACACGCAATTGAGGAGGGAATTGAACTTAAGTTGTTAACAAACCCTATCCGTATTCTTGGCGAACAGAAAGTTGAGGGGATAGAGTGTGTGCAAATGCAACTAGGTGAGCCAGACGCAAGTGGAAGAAGACGTCCATTAGAAATAGAAAATTCTAATTATGTTATGCCAGTTGATGAGGTTATTATGTCTATTGGTACAAGACCAAATCCACTACTTACAAGAGAGTATGATGGGCTTGAGACTACAAAGCGTGGTACATTGGTTGTAGACGAACAAACTCAAGAAACAAGTGTAAAAAATATTTTCGCTGGTGGAGATGCAGTAACTGGTGCGGCAACTGTTATTCTTGCAATGGGTGCAGGTAAAAATGCAGCTAAAACTATTATTGCAAGAGCAAATAGCAAAAATAATTGACAAAAAAAGAATTTTTAATGTTGATTATTTGTAAATGAAGTGATAATTTAATCAATTAACTGTTAATAATTTTATTTAATTAATATTATTTAAGATTAATTATAATTACCAAATTTAATTTAAAAACTTTTGTTTGTAAACCAATTAATAAAAGGTAACAATTTAAACCAATATGAATTTTTAGTATTGATAATTAAAAGAGTTAATTTGCTAATTTTAGTAAAATTATTGCAAAAAATACAATTTAGGTACGATTTTCGTAAGATAAATTAGGAGAGAGTATGTTTTTAGATATAGCGACAATTTTTGTAAAAGCTGGTAATGGTGGTGATGGAGTGGTTAGTTTTCACACCGAAAAATATGTCGCACAAGGTGGTCCAGATGGTGGCGATGGCGGAAATGGTGGAAGCATAATTTTTGAAGTGGATAAAAATGCTTCAACACTTATGGACTTTAAATATGCAAAACACTTTAGAGCTAAGAATGGTGAAAATGGTTCATCTAAAAGGTGCAGAGGAAAAAATGCACCAGACTTGGTTATTAAAGTGCCACGTGGTACAGTGATTAAGGACAAGCAGTCAGGGCAAATCATTATTGATATGTTTGATGAAAATGAGAGGTTTGTGCTTGAACAAGGCGGTCTTGGCGGTAAAGGTAATGCAAGATTTGCAACCGCTTTACGTAAAGCACCACGCTTTTGTCAAAAGGGTGAGCAAAAGGTGGAAAGGGAATTGACTTTGGAACTTAAGACTATTGCAGATGTTGGTTTGGTTGGATTCCCTAATGTAGGTAAATCTACATTGTTATCCGTTTGTTCGGGTGCAAAACCTAAAATTGCAAATTATCATTTTACAACTTTGTCACCTAATATTGGTGTGGTACAAAGATATGGTGATACTTTTGTAATGGCAGATATTCCAGGACTTATTGAAGGGGCAAGCAAAGGTGCTGGGCTTGGACATAATTTCTTAAGGCACGTTGAGCGTGTAAGACTTATTGTTCATATTGTTGATATTTCCGGCATTGAGGGACGTGACCCTTATCAAGATTATTTGCAGATTAATAAGGAACTTGCTGACTATGATGAAAAGTTAAGCGAAGTACCACAAATGGTTTGTGTAAATAAACTTGATTTGTTGCAAGACGAAAAGGCTATACAAAAATTTGAGAAAAAAATAGGACAAAAAGTATATCCATTAAGTGCGGTAATGCGTAAAGGTGTGGATGAACTTATAAATGATATCTTTGATAAGTTGCAAGAATTGCCTAAGGCAGAACCTCTTGAATATGAGGCTTTCCGTTATGAGGAGATTGATAAAAATTCTTTTCATATTTCTAGGCTGGATGATGGTGCTTTTTATGTTGAGGGTGGTTTGATTGACCAGTTGGTTAGGAATGTAGTTTTATCAGATTATGAGTCTTTCAGATATTTTCAAAAGTGTTTAAAGGACAAAGGAGTAATTTCTAGTCTTAGAAAACACGGTGCAGTTGAAGGGGATATCGTTCGTATTGCGGATATAGAATTTGAGTTTGTAGAATAAGTAGTTAAGTAGTGAGGTATGTATGACGAGTAAACAAAGAGCGTATTTGAGAAGTTTGGCAATGACTATGCAACCTATTGTCAATATTGGTAAAAATGGTGTTACGGAATCTGTAATCAGTGAAGTAGATAATCTTTTGGAATGTAAAGAACTTATAAAAATATCCGTGCTTAAAAACAGTGATTTACAAGCTAAATCAGTTGCGGAAAGTTTGCAAGACGAGATAAATGCTATAGTTGTACAAACAGTTGGCAATAAAATAACTTTGTACAGAGTGTCAAAGAAGGATGATGTTAAACACATTCAATTACCTATGTAAGGAGATTTAGCTATGATTGAACAACTTCCAGTTTTGCCTTTAAGGTCATTGACAATTTTTCCTAATACATCTATTTCAATTGATGTTTCAAGAGATTTGTGTGTTAATGCAATCAAGCACGCCGTAGATAATAAATTGAAAATTGTTGCTTGTTTGCAAATTGATTCAGAATGTGTGTCACCAATGCCAGACGATTTATTCAGCATTGGTACATTGTGTGATATTAATAAAATTTTAAAGATTGACGAGTCTACCTATAGAATTTTGGTAGATGGCCTTTGTGCTGTAGACTTAATGCAGTTTATTCCTAATAACGACTTTTTGATTGCAAATGTTGAGGAACGTACTAATACTGGCACAATGACAGAGATAGATTTTATAGCTAATAAAACTTTCATTTTGAGAACGTTGGAAACACTTACTCAAAAATATGAAAAAATGTTTCCAAAACATATAAGAACAAGTTTGGAAAACTGCAATGAAGCAGGTTTACTTGCAAACTTATCAGCTGGACTGGTAAGTAGTCCAAAGCATAAACAAAAGCTATTGTCAGAGCGTGACATAAATAAAAAATTTGAGTTGATTTGTGATATGCTAAGTGAAGATTTATCATATCTTGATGCAATGTATAATATTGAAAAGAAAGTACACGATAAAATCAGCAATTCCAATAAGGAATTTGTGCTTAGAGAACAAATCAAGAGTATACAAGAAGAACTTGGAGAGGGCGAGGACGATGTTTATGTTGAGTATTGCAACAAGATAGAGAGCCTTAATGCAGACGATGGCATAAAAAGCAAACTTAAAAAAGATTTAGATAGATATAACAGAATGAATGAGTCTGCTCCAGAATCTGCAATTATTCGTAACTATTTGGACTGGGCTTTAGAACTTCCTTGGAATAACACTACAGAGGATAGTAGTGATATGTCCGCAGTTATAGCCCAACTTAACAAAGACCATTATGGTATTGAAAAGGTTAAAAAGAGAATTGTGGAATACCTTGCGGTTAGGCATATGACTAATGGCAGTAGCAAGGGTGCAGTACTTTGTTTGGTTGGACCTCCAGGTGTAGGTAAAACAAGCATTTGTAAATCTATTGCTACAGCTTTGAATAAGGAATTTGTACAATTAACTTTAGGTGGCGTACACGATGAGGCGGAAATTAGAGGACATCGTAAAACATATATTGGTGCAATGCCTGGTAGAATTTTGAGCAACCTTGCAAAATCACAGAGTAATAATCCGTTGTTTTTGCTTGATGAGGTTGACAAAATTACAAGAGATATGAGAGGTGACCCATCAGCCGCTTTGCTAGAGGTTTTAGACCCTAATCAAAACAAGACTTTCCGTGATAACTATCTTGAGTTACCATACGATTTGTCTAATGTAATGTTTGTTTTAACTGCTAACGATTTGCAAAATTTGGACAAGCCTTTACTTGACAGATTAGAAGTAATTGAAATGGAAGGTTATACATTAGAGGAAAAAATTGCAATTGCAACACAATATTTAGTTCCTAAACAAGCAAAGGAACACGGCTTGGATATTGAAAAACTAACAATTACAAAAAATGCCATTATAGAAATTATTGAGGGGTATACACGTGAGTCTGGCGTAAGGGAACTGGAGCGTCAAATTGCAACTATTTGCCGTAAAATTGCCTATGATATTGTTATAAAATCAAATGGTGATACTTCAAAAATGGTGCATAATAAAAAGGTTATAATCACACCAAAACGTGTTGGCAATATGCTTGGTGTAAGGATATTCTCAGAAAAGGAAAGAAGCGTTGAAGGGGCAGTTGGCAAAGTAGTAGGTTTAGCGTGGACTATATTCGGCGGTGAAACTTTGGATATAGAGGTTTGCATTATGCAAGGTAAGGGCGAACTAAAATTGACTGGTAAACTTGGCGAGGTAATGAAAGAGTCTGCTATGATAGCAATATCTGTGGTAAGGTCAAGGAGCGAGCAGTTTGGAATTGATGAGAAATTCTTTGAAACTCACGATATACACATACACGTACCAAAAGGTGCTACACCTAAGGATGGACCAAGTGCTGGTATAACTATTACTACTGCAGTATTATCCGCTATATTAGGCAAAAAAGTAAAAGATAAATTAGCTATGACTGGTGAGATTAGCTTGAATGGTGATGCCCTTGCAATTGGTGGTGTAAAGGAAAAATCACTAGCAGCTCACAGAATTGGTGTAAAAACTATTATAATTCCTAGACAAAATGAAAAGGATATTATTGACCTGCCAGATAGCGTAAAAAAAGATATAAACTTTGTACTAGTTGATAAAATAGAACAAGTATGGCAACAAGCAATTGAATTTTAAAACAAAAGTAAAGGAGGTGAACTATGATAATCAAAAACGCAAAATTTATAACTTCAGTGGCTGATTATAATAATTTACCAACTTTAAATTCGCCTGAAATAGCTATTGCTGGCAAATCAAATGTTGGGAAATCGTCATTTATAAATATGCTTGCAAATATAAACAGATTGGCTAAAACCAGTTCCACCCCTGGACGTACAAGATTGCTTAATTATTTTGATATTAATAACGGGGAGCTTACTTTGGTAGATTTGCCAGGTTATGGCTTTGCAAAGGTTAGCGATAATGAAAAGGAAAAGTGGAGTGAACTCATTGAGGGATATTTTGCAAAATCGCAAAATTTAATCAATGTGTTTGTGCTTGTGGATATTAGACACGAACCAACCGTATTGGATAGGCAAATGATAGCCTATTTGCATCACTACAATATTCCTTTTACTTTGATAGCAACAAAAGGGGATAAACTTAGCCGTGCACAAATACAAAAACAAAAAAGCATAATTGCAACAACTTTTGCACTTACACCATCAAATATTTATGTCACTTCGGCATTGAATAAGAGTGGTGTTGCTGAAATACTTGACAGAATACAAAATCTTTTAGATGCAAATAAAAGTGAAGTTGATTTTTAATAAGCATTTACAAGTTAATAAACACTTTTAGTCTAGCGTAAAATAACGCTAGATTTTTCTTGTAAAAAACAAGGCAAAGGAAAGTTAATTGAACATTTTGTTAAAATAGTCTTTAAAAAAAATTATGTTACATAGCTTTGAATAATTTCACTAGCCACAAAATTTACTATAAAGCAATAATAGTAGCATTGACATTAAAGTTATAGTTACTTAATAACTATATTTAAAATGATTTTTCAAACTATTGACTTAACTTGCTTATTGTGTTATATTTATATTGCCAAACAAACTTTATAATCCTATTGAGGAGCGTGGATTTTTTATTATAATTACAATTAAAAACGGGTATAACATTTATGTTTTGGATTTGGTAATAAATGCAAATTCTATTTATATGCGTAAATGTTATACCACGCTTATAAAGTTTGTTTGGCGACAATCGGAGTTTGCGTTTTTCGTGCGTTGACTTTGGTTGACGCATTTTTTTACGTTTTACGGAGGATAAAGTGAAAGCAGTTAGTGGTATTATGACCAGCTTGAGTGAGAGTGGTACAATAATTTGGTTAGTAATTTTATTGGCAATTATTTTTGTTTTTGGAGCAATTTATATTTATATAAAAAGCAAAGAAAGGAAAAAGATAGAAAGATTAAAAGCATTAATAAATAACTTGCCAAATTTAAAGGTCGGTGAAATAATAGATATTAAAGATAACAATTACAAGCATATAAGAGGAGTATTTGTAGTTTGCAATAAAAGCAAAAATAAATATTTAGTAGGTAAGTCGGTAGATATTATAAAAAGCGTGACAAATGTTTTAACTGGAAAAGGGAATATGAAAGCATATCTTGACTACAAGGACGGCGATGAATTTGCTATTAATTTATTGGAACTTAAAAACAGCGGATATTGCAATATTAACGAATTGGAAAGAGATATTATAACTGCTTATAATGCATATAAATATGGATACAATGTTTATAAAGGCTGTAAATAAAATAATTTTTTGAATAATTTTGTATGTTCTTTTTCTAATATCGCAGTCGTTAGTTTAATGGGTAAAACAAATCGAAAATCGATACTAATTGGTTATTAATGGTCGTTTTTTTTGCTAAAAGTATTTATTAAACATTATCGGAATTATGCGATAAAAGTTAAAATAAAAGTTTAATTTAACAATAGATAAATATAAATAAAGAGTATATTGAGTTAATTTTAAAAAAGGGAAAAGTATATAATTTTAATAAAAAAATGTTTTTAGTATATATAAGGCAATTATCATCAAATGGTTAATAGAAACAATTGTAATATAGTTTTTTGTAAAAGCAATTATCTATTCTTATAAGTAGGATAAATGTCAAAAATTTGTCATCATAATGTAAATGTAATGAAATTTTAATTTTAAAAAATATTCCACTCACGATTAGTGAGTGGAATATGATTTTTTCAGTTGTTACTACATATTGCAGTTATCTTTGCCACACTCACGTGGGTACAAAGGTAAATCAAACATACCATCGCAGACATCTTGGCTGTACTCTTGGCAAGGTGGGATATAAGTATATCCGTATGTAGGAACAAGAAGTTGTACATCCATTATAACTTTCATAATAGTAGTTACGCAAGCGGTAATAGCAAAAGTTGCAGTGTCGCCTTCACTTGGGATATATCTGCCGTTAGGGGATATTACATAAGCTTCAGCCACTATTCTACTTGGTGTTACAGAACCTTGAGTTAAGCACATTAAGATATCCTTAGGGATAGTAATTTCACTTGTACCTACAACTTGTGTGCCATTAGCGTCTAACATAACAACTGTTAATGGAATTACAACATTTGCAGTAACACGAGAGCAACATTTGCTGTCTGGAACATCAATAATGTTTAAGTTATTAACAGAGATATCTGTTGTACTTTTTGCACTTACGAAAGTCAACGGACGAACAAAAGTTGCAGGTTGTAAGTTGCTTACAACAATTTGCTCTTCAGTCAAAGTTTCTTGCTTCATACAAGCATCAAATATTTTTTGCACTTGAATAGAGGCTCTATCGGTAAGACCATTTAATGGATTGCCTACGATAGGACCTGGCATTTTTTCTGGTTTACAATTATTTGAAAAAGACATTGTTTTCACCTCCTATATAGTCATAATATATTATGTTAAATAACTTTTTTATGTGAATAAGTTGTAAAATAGTTAAAATTTTGTAGTTTATGCTAAATTTTATTTTAAAAGTTTAACTAACTTTACAATTTTTAAATTCTTTTTTGATATAGTATTGCTTTTAAACTTTATTTAATGTAAAATAAATATGTAAGACAGAGTACTTTTATATATTATGTTTGATGTTACAAAAATGTTTTAAAATTTTATGATTTTTTTTGGTGGATAATGAAAAATTTTAGCGGAATAGAGTATGAAAATAAAGTATATGAACAGATAAATTTATTTGATTTGGAATTTGAAGATTGTGTATTTAAAAATTGCAAATTTAGTGAGTGTAACATTATAAATTGTATCTTTAGTGACTGCAAATTTATTGGTTGTACTTTTGTGGAACTTGTGACTAAAAATGTAAATGTATTATTTGCAGATTTTGATAGTTGTACTATTATTGGGGTAAAATGGCACGAGTTACAAAAGGGTAGTATATCATTTCCAATAGGCAAACTTAAAGATTGCTATTTAAAGTATAATCAATTTGACAGACTTAACTTTAAAAAATTTGATTTTAAAAATTCATCCATTGTTGATAGTACTTTTGCAAGGTGTGATTTATCCGAAAGTAGTTTTAAAAACTGCGATTTAAAAAGTACAGACTTTATAGAATGTAATATTACAAAATCTGATTTTAGAGGTGCTAAAGGATATAATATTGACATAATGAAAAACAACACAAAGGGAGCAAAATTTTCTTATCCAGAGGCAGTCAGTTTGCTTAAATATTTTAATATTGTTATAGAAAAATGATTTAGTACCGATTTTTGACGGGTTTTTGAGAGGTAAATATTAAAACATTGTCCAAATTCAAACTTTTACTTGTTGCAGTTGTTACTTTATTAGTAATATCAAAAACTTTGTTAATTGATTGTACGCCGTTTAAAGTTGCACCGCAAGGCATTAGTGAGGATAATAGGGAATTTACCAAAATTAAAGATAAAAGAATGTATGCAGAAGCTAAAGACTATAAGGGATTTATTTATAAAAATGGTGATGAAGCATTTTGTTTTAGATTTAAGTCACCAGAAATTGAGGAAAATAAAGTTTATCCATATAAGCCAATGTGGTTTTCCCATAGCCGTAATGATAATGCTGTAGACTTTGAATGTTCTACAAAAGTGGTGGAAAAACTACAATCTTTGGGAGCAACAAATATTTTGACTACTTGGTTTGATGAGCCGTTACACGATATAACTCCTTTAGTTTATAGCAAAAACGAAGTTTGGAAATGGCTTTTTAACCAAAAATTGTAAATTGTAACTTTAATAGTCTTACAAATTTTGTGAGGTTATTTTTTTCTTAATTGAATTGCATTGTAAATTGTTATTATTGAAATTGTTAATAACAGTAGCCAAACTATAAATGAAGTAATGGAACATAATATTCTATTTTAAATTTAAGCTATGCTAAAAATAGAATAGATAGATAAATAAAGATAAAGTTCAAACAATTTAAGTTATTTATATATAAATCTATTTAATTTATATTTTAAATAATTGTTTTTAAATAATTGTCATTTGTATTAAGATGTGATTTTTTTCAAAAAGATAAAGCAATTTTTCAAGTAAAAATTTTTTGTTTTTTTTAGTAAAGTAGTTGACAAGTAATACTATGCAATGTATAATATAGTATATAGTGAGGTGTTGGATGGATATTCAATTAAAAAAAGGGATTTTAGATGTTTGTGTGCTGTATGCTTTAAGCAAAGGCGAGAGTTATGGCTACAAAATAATAAATGATTTAGATGGCATAATTGAAATTTCAGAAAGTACGCTATATCCTATACTGAGGAGATTAGAAGTTGGTGGATATGTGGTTACACGAACAGCGGAATACAATGGTAGGCTGAGAAGATATTACAAAATAACAGCTTTAGGGTATGAAAAATTTGCTGCGGGAAAAACCGATTTGCTGGAAATTAATGCGATTTATAAAAAAATCTTTGGAGGACGTGTATGACATACAATGAATGGCGAGATGAACTTAAAAGTAATCTTTTAACTGTTTCAGAAAAAGAGAAAAAACGTGTGCTTGATTATTATGCAGAAGCTTATGCTGATAGGCGTGATGCGGGGTATAGTGAAGAGCATATTATAAACGATTTTGGAGCACCATATGATGCTGCACAAAGAATACTTTTAAATATTTATGATAACGATTGTGATTATGTGTCAAGTGATAGTGAAAACGTAAATGTAGAGACAGTGAGAGGTGCGATTAAACAAAAACGAAAAGGCGATAAGGTCGTTCAAGCGGAAGTTGTCACAAATGAACCAAGAACACCACAAACACCACAAAAAAATCGTTCAGTAGTTGGCATTATTATAGGTGTATTGTTATCATTAGTAGCAATGTTTGCAATAGCTACTTTAATAATTGCACTTTCTGGAATGTTTTTAGCACCAATAGGTTGTATTTTAGGTAGTGTAATCACTATAATATTTGGTTTTATTGATTTGGCTTCAAATATTCACTCTGGAGTGTATTCAATTGGAGAGGGAATAATGGTTTTTGGCATAGGTTTGATTTTAATACCTATATGTATTAAGTTAATTAAGATTTTTGTTAATTGGCTTAAAAAACTATTCAAGTGGACAGCAAGTCTTTTGAATGGAAAGGAGTATGTAAAATGACAAGTTTAGGTAAATTAGCAATAGCTGGTGTAGTTTTAGTTGTAATTGGTTTGGTTATTATGCTAACAATATTAGGTTTAAATGGTTGGAGTTTAGGTGAAGATTATGAAATGAAAAATTATAATGCCACAACAGATATAACTGCCTTAAATTGGGACTTTGAGATGGGACAATTAAAAACAGAGTTTTATGATGGAGATAAAATCTATATTGAGTATCCAGAAAATAATAGATTTAAAACCACTATTACAGAAAATGCAGGAACAATGACAATTAGCTCTGATTGGAAATTTAAATTAATCAATATTGGACATTGGTTTAAAAAAATGCCAGATACTATATTAAAAGTTCCTAATGATAGCATTTTAAATTTAGAATTTAACATTAACGCTGGGCAAATTGATTTTGCTAGTGGAAATTATGGTAATGTCAAAGTTGATATGAATGCTGGTACAGTAAATTTTGAAAATATTAATTGCAGTAATTTTGATTTAAAAGTTAATGCTGGAACTTTAAAAGTTCAAAATATAACAACTGGTAACGCTAAATTTGATATGAATGCAGGTGATATAAAAATTGCAAAAATTGTAAGCAGTGATATTTATTATAAAGTAAATGCTGGAAACATAATTATTAAAGAAGTAGAATGTCCAAAATTTACTGCTAAACTTAATGCTGGTGGCTTAGAGGTTGAGAGAGCGGTAGTTGATGACCTAAATTTAGATGTAAATGCAGGAAAAATTAAGTTTAAGGTTGTAGGTAATAAGGCAGACTACAATATTAGTGTGGAAAAAGATGGTGGAAGTTGCAATTTGTCTAATCAAATTGGGATAGTTCCACAAAAGAAGATAACTTTAGATATAGATGCTGGTAGCATAAATATTGATTTTATTTAAAAATTTGTAATGGTCTTATGTTAATTAATAAAAAATATTCCCCTTCAATTTTGTTGGGGGTATTTTTTATTTGCTTGTTTCTTACTTGATATTTACTAAAATTTGTGCTACTATATGTATGGAAATTTTAAGAGGTGTTTGCAAATATGGTTAATATGGAGCAAGAATTAGCAAGCGGTAAAATATTGCCTTTAGTATTTAAACTTACTATACCAGCAGTTATCGCTCAGTTAATAACTTTTTTGTACAATATTGTTGATAGAATATTTGTTGCAAAGATTGCTGATTATGGTATGGATGCATTGGCAGCACTGGGCATTGTTTTGCCTATTACTTTAATTATAACTGCATTTGCACATCTTATCGGATTGGGCGGTTCGCCAAGGGCAAGTTTCAAACTTGGTGAAGGTGATAGTGAAGAGGCAAACAAAGTTTTTAATACCTCTTTTGTTATGCTTACTATTATTGGTGTTATTATAAGCTTAGTTACATATTTTTTGGCAGAACCTATTGTAATTTTATTTGGTTGCCCAGATACAGCGGTGAAGCTTGCTACTGAGTATTTACAAATTTATTCCATAGGTACAATTTTTGTATTGCTTGCTCAAGGACTTAATCCATTTATCACTGCACAAGGTTTTTCCTTTATAGCAATGTTTTCTGTCTTGATTGGAGCAATCATTAATATTGCTTTAGACCCGTTATTTATTTTTGTATTTAGAATGGGGGTAAAAGGAGCAAGCTTAGCAACTATTTTATCGCAATTTATATCATTTGTTTGGATATTAATATTTTTCTATACCAAAAACAGCATATTCAAATTGCGTTTTTCGCATATGAAACCTGATATTAAAAGAATATCTGCGATATTGTCACTTGGTTTATCACCATTTATTATGGCAATTACTGAATGTGCAATACAAATAGTATTTAACATTAACTTAAATATGTCTACTGGTGGTAATAAAGACTATACTGCATCACTTACAATAATGCTTAGTGCATTACAACTTATCTCTTTGCCATTAAACGGGTTGGGGTATGGAATGCAACCATTTGTAAGTTATAATTACGGCAAAGGTGATGCATATAGACTAAAAAAAAGCATACAATATGTGACAATTATTGCTTTTATATTTGCTGTTACGATATGGTCAATTTCACTTGCTGTACCAGAACTTTATGCATATATATTCTCTGCAAGTTCAAGTGTAAAAGATATCTGTAAGCAATATACACCATATTTTTTAATGGGGTCAATAATGTTTTTTGTGCAAATGACATTGCAAAACATAAATGTCGCTTTGGGTCAGACAAAATCCTCATTGTTGCTTGCAGTCACAAGGAAAGTAATTATCCTAATACCATTATGCTTTACACTTACACACTTTATGGGCTTTAAAGGTGTTTACTTATCTGAAGGTATTGCAGATTTAGTGGCAGGTGTAATTACATCAATAGTAATATTTACTACATTCCCACGTATATTCAAAAAACGAGAGAGGGAAGTATTGGATAAAAATGAAAGTAATCTTTAATTACTTGTCAAGTTAAATTGAGAAATTTAGCATTTATAATTTGCAATATAAAACTATACATTTTATACTTTTGTAATGAAAATGGATTGTTTTTAGAGGATAAATTCACATTATGCATATAAAATGTGAAAAATTGTCAGTCAAAAAGTTGTTTAATTGTTGACTATTACAATTAAGTTTGTTATAATAACTATATATATTTTGGAGGGTATTATGGCTAACGGAATATTGTATTTTTCTGGAACTGGCAACAGCTTATACATTGCTAAGCGAATTAAAGATGCTATAAGTGGTGATATATTATTTATTCCGAATTATACAGGAAATGGCAGTGAGTTTGATAAAATCATTATTGTAACACCTGTTTATTCTTTTGGTATGCCCAAGCACGTTTACGAATTAATTCCAAGATTAGATAAACTTAAAGAGGTTATCATTATTCAAAATTTTGGTGGTATGGCTTGTGGTGCAGACTTTTTAATGTGCGAATACTGTATGAAAATCGGGGTTAATTTGCAAAGTATCTATTTAATGCAAATGCCAGAGAATTATACAACTACATTTACGGTACCTAAATTTTATATAACTAAAGTGCTTAAAAATGCGGAAAAAAGACTTGATAAAATAATTTTAGACATTAAAAACTCTTGCTATACAATACCAAGTAAAAAGAAGACGATGGAAGCAATGTTCCTTAAAAATTTTAGTAATTGGTACAAATTAGCAAAAGGGTTTACTGTTAATAATAATTGTATTCAATGCGGTAAATGTGTATCTAATTGCCCAGTAAATAATATTAGTCTTGATAGTGGTAAGGTTGAGTTTGCGGATAGTTGTGTAGCTTGTCTTGCTTGTTATCATAGATGCCCACAAAAAGCTATCGCATACAAAAATCACAACAAACAAGATAGATATACTAACCCTAATATAAACGAAGCGGATATTGGTAAAGACTTTATAGGTTAATTTATCTGTATTAGTGTTATATAATAGTTAATGGGGAAATATGAGCGATAATAAGAAAAAGCAAATTAAAAGCAATAAAAAACTTAAAATAATTGTATTTATAGGTGTAGTAATTATTTTAGTGAGCTTAATTGTCGGACCTAAAATAGGGAGTCAATGGTTATCAATAGGTGGCAGTTTATTTGGCTTATTATTAATAACTATATTTTCATTGATGAGCCCTATTAAAGCTTTTATTGAGATTTTAAATGAAAGAAAAAGTGCAAATTTGTCAAACAATGTTAATGAAGAATCGGTTAATAAAGTAATAAACGAACTTCAAACGCAAGAAAATAACAAAATACTTTTGTTAGATAATGAGAAAGCCATTAATAAAAGCTCAAAATCGGAAAGTGACAAAATATTTGCAAGCGAATCAGAAAGTGACAAAATTGTTTTAAATGAAAATGTTGTAAAAGCTAGGGAAAGTAAGAGTAAATCATTATTTATTAATGCTCCAAAACGAAATAAAAAAATTAGATTTATTTTTATATTTTTTGCTTTGTGCTTGGCGGTATTTATCGCTGGCAGTGTAATAACAAGTGTGTCATACGTTGGTTTTGTACTTATGGGGATTGGCGGTGGCAGTTTTGCATTGTTTTTGATATGTATACTTACATTGCCAGTGCGACAAAAAAATAAATACAAAAGATTTTTAAATATAGATAAATCTTTACTTGTTGATTTTTATGATATAAAAAAAGGTATTGTCACTGCGTGTCATATGCCAAACAATGTAAAGAGTGATAAGAGTAATTTTTTCTATACTATTTGGGTTTGTGAATTGAATAGTGAAATGGAAATTCCAAAAGGTTTAAAAGCTCCAGAATGTAATACATTTACTCAGTTTTATATGTTAAGTATAGATTATATAAATGACGGAACGATTGTTGAGTTTTATCAAAATAAAAATAAACCAATGGATTGCTTTTTTAATAGGACAATTAATATTAATTAGTTTGAAATAAAATTATACATTTTTTAGAGGTGTAATATGAAAAATAAAAAAGAAAAATTAATGATTGCCTTAATAGTAATAGGTATTGTCGTAATTTTGGCAGGAGTTGTAATACCAAGATTTGTTGAATTGCCTTTGGCATCAATTATTTGTTATATTGTTGGTAGCATTTTAGTGCTTGCTGGATTGATATGGTATTTTGTTGATTACTATAAGGTAAAAGATTATTCCGCTCCTAATAGTACAGATTATGAGAGTTATCTTAACAATGAAAAGAATACTCAAGATTATCAAGCAACAGATATAGCAACAACAGAGAATGAGCAAAGCAAGTTTGCTACAGATGACCAAGCAACTGGTTCTATGTCAGATAGTGAATCTGTTAAGTCTATGACATTGGAAGAGTATGAGGCAAGTCAAAAGGCTACAGGTGGAAATCAGTCTACTTTTGATACAACTACTACTCCAACTGATTCTGTATTAAATCAAATGGGGTTTGATGATTTTGATGACTACAAAAAGTCAACAAAAGCAAATATGAAAATGTTTACACCATTACAAAAGGTTGAGTGGGTTTTGGTATTGACATTTATCATAACTGGTTTTGGAAGCATTTTGCTAGGTAAATTTTTATTTGAAGATACTGACCTTGGTATTGGTTTGATTATTTATGGTTTTGTAGCATTTACTGCTAGTATCTTTTTTGAATTATTTAAAACTATTATTCAACGCAAAATCATTTTTGCTAGACTAAAAAAAGGTGCAAGTGCATATGCTGATAAATGCAATTTAGTCGAGGGAGTAGTTGAAAATATTGGGATGCATAGTAATGTTACAAGCAATGTAGGAAAAGGCGGTAAAATTATTTATAGTGTTGCTGTTAAGATTAACAATTATAATGCTAGCGTAAATGGTAAAAAAGATACAGTAATAATGCAAACTTTAACCAAATATAAAGTTGGTACAACAGTAAAGTTTTATCAAGATAAAGTGAAACCTAAAAAATGTTATTTGATTGAAAATTATTAAAATAATATCGATTTTTGAAAGGTATTATATAATTTTGAGGTAATAATGGCTAAGGAAAAAGGACAATTTAAAACCTTAATAAATGCGGTTACAATAGCCGTAGGTATTATATGTTTGGTTCTTGGTATTGTACTGCCAATAGTTTTAAATATATTTTGGGTGTCAATTCCAACTATTGCTATTGGTACACTTTTATGTATGATTGGTTTTGTCAATAGAGAAGGTAGCTTTTTGACTCAAATTTTCAAAAAGAATAAAGTCAATAATGCTAAAACTATTTATAGAACCCCTGAACAAGAAAAAGAGTTGATTGATAAAATTAACAGCACATCTGGCGGTGAGAATTATAGAGCATTAGTTGAGTACTATTCCAATGGTAGTGAATCATTGACGGAGTTGTTTATGACTTCATTTGGTTTTTCTAAAGAAAATAGGGAATTTTTTAAGTCACACAATCACGAGATAATAATGAGTATATTAATACTAGTATTTTCTATAATATGCTTTACACTACCAATCATTGGGTTTATAGTATCTACAATTACTGGCAATAATAGTATTCATTTATATTGTATGGGTGTTGGTTTAGGTGCTTTTGCGTTATTCTTTTTCTCTGCGTTATTTATAAATAAATTGAAAGGATATAGAGGTGTGTTATTTTCACACATTGACCTTGAAAAATTAAATGATTATAAATTGGAAGAATTGAAAAAACGCTTTTATATTCATCTTGGCAAAGCAAAAAAAAGTTTGGTTTATAGCCAAAGTAGAGTAAGCTTTCAGTTTGGTAGCAGAAATGTTAATCATAGTACAACTCGTATTTTGAATACTACATATAAGATTTGGGTTAGTCCGCTTAGTTTTGAGGATACAAATAATTTATTTTTTGCTAATGACAAAACTGATATTATTTTGTATGGTAAGTTGCCTCACAGAATGGGTGAAACAGTGTGCTATCTACAAGAAAAAAAGCACCCTAAAAGATTTTTCTTGATTGATGAGGGGCATAGTAGTCAATTAAATGCTGTAAATGATAGCAATGAATAAATAAAAATTATGTAACTATTCACTTTAAATGGATGTATGTAAAAGCATTTTTTCGCTATATAAATTTATTAAGTTGCTAAATTGGAATGGGATTGTGTAAAGGATTGCTTTTCTAGTTAAAAATGCTATAGTAATGGCTACTTTAGTTGTAATAGTTTTAGTAATTATTAACACATTTAAATTTATTTTATAAATAATTGGTAAAAATACGGAGGAAATTATGCCTACTACTGTAGAATATATTGAGTTTGTGTGCTGTATGATAAGTAATGATTATGCTGTGCGTTATAAAAAAATGTTTGGTGAATATTTAGTTTATGTTAACGAAAAGCCTATATTGTTGGTTTGTGAGAATTGCGTTTTCATTAAACAATTGGATGAGATAAAAGAACTTATGCAAGGTGCTGACGAGGGCATACCATATAAGGGAAGTAAACCACATTACATTTTAGATATTGAAAATAAGGAATTGGTGGACAAGGTTGTTGGAATTTTAGAAAGAATAACTCCAGTTCCTAAAAAGAAAGTAAAAAAATAAAATGATAATTTTATTATTGGATATTTATGAATAGAAGACGAATTTTATATTATGCTTTAAACTTGGTTGGAGTGGTAATAGCTTTTGGAGTGATATCTGCAATTTATACTTTTTCTCATAATGATATGCGTAAATTTTATATATCCTTGGGAATAGCTGTAGTTGCGGTTGTGCTGTTTATAATTCTTTATTTTGCTTATAATTTTGCGGATAGAAATTTAAAGCAATTATGGTTTAAATTATTAATTTGTAATCCAGACAAAACACCCGATTATGCAAAAGATTTAGAGATTACAAAAAATAATTTTGATAGTGATACAAACTCTCAAAAAAATAAAATAGCAAAACCTAATTTTATGGGAGCAAAACAGCTTTGTGACTTTAGCGTTCTAAAAAAAGGTACAATGTGTTATGGTTGTGTGGTGGAAGCAAATACAAAAATATTTGTGGTATCTAAATTTGTACATCAAGTTTTTCCAGCAGTAATAATTTATAGTTTAGATGAATATTACATTAATAATCCTATGGAACTAAAAGAAATTGCAAATGAATTGTATGAAAATAAAAATAACAATTTTTTAAGAAATGAATATACTTACTTTTTTCATAAATCAGTAGACGAAAAACTTACTAATGGTAGGAAAGTTTATGCAACCACAATGTTGCTATATAGATATCATTTGCCTTTGGGTGGACTGCCTTCAGAACATTTGGTTTTGCCAGTTATTGTGAACCCAGAAAGTTGTAACTCAATTTTCGCAGTTGATTGTAGATATTGGAGTGAAAATATTGTTGGTCAATTTTTGAGAGAAGTTAAAGGTCGTGCTAACATTATCACAGATATTACGGATATTGAAGTATCTAATGAAAAAGTTAATGACATTTTTGGGATAGAGGATAATGCGGTTAATGTAGCAGAATATAGCTTAAACAACCAAAGCGTAAATGAGGAAAAAGAAAGTAGCGGACAAGATAGTTTGATAGATAAAGAAACTTGTCAAGATAATGAAAGTAGTAATAGTGAAATACTATAAATAAAATATTTTAAAAGGAAGGAGAGTGTTATGCGTAAATTAACTTTAACTAGAAAATGGAGTATTATTGAATGTGCTTCAAGAATTTATTTTTCATATGAATGTGAAAAAGAAAAAGCAAATACAGAGGTAGATGGAAAACCTTATTTTTGTGGGCTTATTAAAAACGGCAAGAGCATTGAGGTTGAGATTAGTGATGAGGCTAATAAAATTTACCTAACTTCAAGCACTATGGAGGCTGAATTTGTAGTTCCAGCTGGTACAACAGATGTAAAATTGCTTGCAGTACCACACTATAATGTGGCTCAAGGTAATCCATTTACAATATCAGAGATAAAGTAATCTTAATCAAAGATAAAGTATCTTAAGCAAATTATTAAAAATATCCCCACTCTTAAACAGTGGGGATATTTCTACTTAAATATTGGTGTAACTAAATTATATATTATAATAAATGTGTGTAAGCTGTTGACGAAAAAAAGTAAAATGTTTTATATGAATTAGTCCGTTCAAGTCAGTTTTTTTCTAGAATGTTAATTTTTAATTAATCTACTTCTATTTTATTAAAATCAAACAATTCATCGTCTAAAAATTCAATTGGTGATATTTCCAAAGCAAGACAAATTTTAAAAAGCGTTGTTAAAGTAATGGTGTTATTTTTACCCATAAGTATTCTATTCATAGCACCGTGAGTAACGCCACTATCTTTTTCTAGTCTATATTGTGTAATTTTTTTAGCTTGTATTAATTTAATTATTTTCTTTGCACAAGCGTCATTTACTGTCATTTTTTTCTACCTTATTTTTTGATAGACATATTATATCAAATTCCGAAATTAATATTAAATATTTACAAATACGCATTAATAAATGCGGATAAATAAATACCGATTAAAGAATACGTATTTATTAAAGCACATTTAATTATAAAATTTTGATATAATAATGTAAACAATATATAGGGTAATAATATGATGATATAAATGATGCTATTGCTCAAAGATATTTTAAGGAGCAATTATGGACAAAACACTTTCTATTATAGGACAAAACAATATTACAAAACTTAATATTAACGCAACACTAATGATTAGATTTTTAGAAGAGGAATATAAAAATGGTTATAAACATTTTATAATTGGAACGCTTAGCAATTTTGATTGTATGATTTTTGACGCTATGCTTATTTTAAAAAAGATTTATCCCGACTTACAAGTATCTGTTTTAGTGAACAACCACAAAGCATATTTAAGTAATAAGGAATTTCCTACATTAGGTTTTGACTATATATATTATCCATTGCAAGAGAAACTATTAAATGAAAATATTGTTTTGCAAGGTAAATATATGATTGATAACTCTGATAAACTTTTTTGCTTTTTTGATAGAAGATTTGTACTTTTTGATAAACTACTAAATACCGCTAAAGATAAAAACAAGGAAATTTACAACTTATGCGAAATTTTGAACCAAACAGAATAAATTTATTTTGTACTGAACATAGTTTCCATTTTAGTAAATTATTTAATTAATAAAGGAAAAAGTAATATTAAAAACTTATAAAAGCCAAAGCAATACCACCAGTTTGACTGGTGGTATTGATTAATTATTTTTTAATGTCATTTATTAGGGATTGTGCAAGTTCGTCAAGCTTTGTCCAAGTAGTATCTGTAGGGGCGGAGAGTATTGAAACCATAGGTTCAATTATCTCAATGTCTTTTAGTTCCGCTAGTTTTGCTTTGATTAATTTTCCAGCAGTTGTAGCCCAACTTCCATTTTCAATAATTCCAACACGTCTATTCTGAAAGTTTTTGTGTGCTATATGATTTAAAAAATCGTTCATTGCAGGGAAAATACTATTTTCATAAGTAGTTGTTGCAAGTACAATATGACTATATTTGAAAGCTTGCTCAATATTTTCAGATATTTCACTATAAGTCAAATTAGATATAGTGCAATCTATATTTTGTGCTTGCAATTTTTCATATAGTTTTTTAGCTACATTTTCTGTGTTGCCATAAACAGTGGTGTAAGCAATAAACACACCTTGTGTTTCTGGTTTGTAACTACTCCAAATATCATATAAATTGATATAATAGTCAATATTATTTTCAAGTACATTGCCGTGAAGTGGGCATATTGTTTTAATTATCAAAACAGATAATTTTTTTAGTAAAGTTTGGGTTTGTATGCCATACTTGCCAACTATGTTTATATAGTATTCTCTTGCGTCATCTATCCAGTTGTCATTTTTTGAGCTTATGCCAAATCTGCCAAAAGCATCTGCCGAAAATAAAATTTGATTAGTGGTATCATATGTTACCATAACTTCTGGCCAGTGCACCATTGGGGCAGTGTAAAATTGTAACTTTCTATCACCACAATCAAGAATATCACCATCTTTTGCAATAATTTGTTTTGTATTATCTGGTATAGCATAAAATTGTGAAATTATTTTTAAACAACCTGCAGTTGCAACTATTTGCATATTAGGGTACTTGTTGATTAGCATTGCAATATTAAAAGAATGGTCAGGTTCAGCGTGTGATATGATAAGGTAATCAATATCTCTGCCATTTAATGAATTTTCAAGATTTTGTAACCATTTATCTGTAGCAAGCTTGTCTACTGTATCAACAAGGCATACTTTTTCGCCTAAAAGCAAATAAGAATTATATGACATACCATTAGGCACTTTGTATTGCCCCTCAAATAATCCGTGTTCAATTATATCTACACCAACATTAATAAATTTACTCATATTTTTCTCTAAATTAATAATTATTTTCTTTTATTTCAAAATAGCTTTGTGGGTGGTTGCAAGTAGGGCATTTATCTGGAGCAGTATTACCAGTGTGAGTGTGACCGCAGTTTCTGCATTCCCAAACTTGAACATCTTTTTTAGCAAATACGGAATTTGTCTTTAAGTTATTAAGCAGTGCAAGATAACGCTCCTCGTGTTCTTTTTCAATAGCCCCTACTGCACGGAATTTTTCAGCAAGTTCCTTAAAACCCTCTTTTTCCGCAGTCTTTGCAAAGCTTTCATACATATCTGTCCACTCAGAATTTTCACCATTAGCAGCTTGCTCAAGGTTAGTTGCCGTGTCACCAATTCCGCAAAGTTCTTTTAACCACATTTTTGCGTGTTCTTTTTCATTATCAGCAGTTTTTAAAAAGATTGCCGCAATTTGCTCATAGCCCTCTTTCTTAGCTGTACTTGCAAAATAAGTGTATTTGTTTCTAGCTTGCGATTCGCCTGCAAAAGCGACTGCAAGGTTTTTTTCTGTTTGAGTTCCAGTGTATTTGTTCATAATATTACCTCTTTACGTTTTTTATTTATTATAATTCAATTTAAAAGCTTTGTCAATATATAATTTTTAACAAAACAAATTTTTATATTCAATTTGTAAGAGTATAACTTAGTTGACTTTGCAATTTTTTAATTAAAACCATTTAAAAATCGATACTAAATTAAATTATAGCCAGCTTTAATGATTGATAATTACTAAATAAAATTTGTATTTATTTTTTAGTACTCACGTGTATACTACTTAATAATTTTTTTAGTTTTTATTTTATAATACCAAATATATTTGTTAGTTGTTATTTGTTCAAATAAACTATTTTCTTAAAGCAAAAGGATAGTGTAATATTTTATTATTTGTAAGGTTGATAAAAGTATCACTATTTTTAACTAGCGTTTTTTGATTGTTCTTTAAGAATTTTTTCATTCATTTTCCTAACTTTGGTTATATTATCATATTCTTTACTTAGGCTTGCAACAACATTGGATAATGCTACAATACCAATTATATTTGGTATAACCATTAAGCCATTAAAAATATCTGACAAGTTCCAAACTAAATCCACCTTTAGTACTGAGCCAACCATTACAAAAGCAATAACAAATACTGAGTAGAATATTGTAGCTTTTTTACCAAACAAATAACGTACATTCGTTTCACCAAAGAAGTACCAACTTATTATAGTTGAAAAAGCAAAGAAAAATAGACAAATTGCAATAAATATTTCGCCAAACTTACTACCCCAACTACCAAATATTGCAAAAGATTGGCTGAATGCTAATTGAGTTAAAATACCCTCATTATTTACATTACCAGCAACACCAGATGTTAAGATAACCAAAGCGGAAAGAGTAAGTACAACAAAAGTATCAATAAACACACCAATAATAGCAATATTACCTTGACGGCAAGGGTGGTCAACTTTAGCGAGTGCGTGAGCGTGTGGGGTTGAACCCATACCAGCTTCGTTGGAAAATAAACCTCTTGCAACACCTTTACTCATTGCTTTAACTATTGCAACTCCTGCAACGCCACCAACAATAGCATTAGGATTAAATGCGTGTACAAATATTGAAGCAAATGCAGTGCCAATATGTTGATAATTAATTCCAATAACGATTATTGAACCTAACATATATAGACCAGCCATAATTGGAACTACTTTTTCTGTAAATGATGCAATACGTTTAACGCCACCCAAAAATATTATTCCAGCAAGAACGGATATGATTATGCCAACAGCCCAAGTTGGAATATTAAAAGCTGTGTTAAATGATGTTCCTATGCTGTTTGACTGCACCATATTACCCATAAAACCAAGTGCTAAGATTATTGCTACAGAGAAAAATCCTGCTAAAAACTTTCCAAATTTGCCTTTGAAAAATGCTCTTATGTAATAAACTGGTCCGCCGTGAACAACACCATTTTCATCAGTGTATTTAAATTTTTGTGCAGTAACGGCTTCGGCAAAGATGGTTGCCATGCCTAGAAGACCACTAATCCACATCCAAAATATTGCTCCCGCTCCCCCTGTTGCTATAGCAGTTGCTACGCCTACAATATTACCAGTGCCAATTTGACCAGCTAGTGCGGTAGTTAGTGATTGGAATGAAGACATACCTTTTTTGTCGGCTTTTTCACCATTCAAATTCATATTTTTAAAAGTGCTTTTAAAACCCTCACCAAACTTCCTAAATTGTACACCTTTTAGCCTTATGGTAAAGAATAGTCCAGCACCCAAAAGCATAAATAAAAGTATGTAGTCCCATAGTACATCTCGGATTAACTGTACCATATTATCAATAAATTCCATATTTTCTCCTATGTAAATTGCAAATAAATGTAGCAATAAAAAAAATCTTGCGTAATATAAAAATAGCCGTAAAATTTTGGACTATTAGATTATTTTTATAATTTTAACATACTAAGCATTTTTTTGTCAAACGTATACTTGAATAATTTGGCAAAATAACTTGTGGCTCTTTGGCGTATTATATACAAAATTTAAAAAACAATACTTAATGTATACTAAAAATAAAAATAAATATAAAAAGCTTGTTATTTTACGTTTGGTATGTTATAATATTTTAAAAGTTAGATTTTATTAATTTTGGTTAAATTTTAACATCTAAGGCATTGCCATTTTATGGCGTATAAGGAGGCTGTATGTTACAATTAAAAGACATTGTAAAAGACTATGGCAGTGATGACAACATTGTTCACGCTTTAAAAGGCGTTACTTTGTCATTCAGAAATTCCGAGTTTGTTGCGATTTTAGGTCCAAGCGGTTGTGGTAAGACAACTATGCTAAATATTATTGGTGGACTTGATAGATATACAAGTGGTGATGTTTTGATTAACGGAAAATCTACCACAACTTTTAAAAATGCCGACTGGGACGCTTATAGAAATAATTATGTAGGTTTTATTTTCCAAAACTACAATTTAATTAATCACCAAACTATTTTGGAAAATGTGGAACTCGCTTTGACATTGTCTGGTATAAATGCGAAAGAACGTAAGGCGAGGGCAACAGAAGCTTTGGCAAAAGTTGGTCTTGCAGATTTAGTCCATAAAAAACCAAATCAATTATCTGGCGGACAAATGCAAAGGGTTGCAATTGCAAGAGCTTTGGTTAATAATCCAGAAATTATACTTGCAGACGAGCCTACGGGTGCATTAGATAGTAAAAATAGTGTACAAATTATGGATTTGCTAAAGGAAATAGCAAAAGAACGCCTTGTAATTATGGTTACTCACAATGACCAGCTTGCAACTGATTATTCTACGAGGATTATTAAAATGCTTGACGGCGAGGTGCTGGAGGATTCAATGCCTTATGAGCCTACTGCTGATGAGTTGGAAAATTTAACTTTCTTTGTGGAAGAACCAGTTCCAGATATTAGCGGACTTAATGATAAAGACAGCAAAAAGGTTTTGAAAGCCTTTGAAAAAGACCAAAACAAAAAGAAGAAAGCCTCTGTCAAAAAAACTTCAATGAATTTGTGGACAGCTTTTAAGTTATCACTTAAAAATTTGTTTTCTAAGCGTAGTAGAACATTCTTGACAGCTTTTGCAGGGTCAATTGGTATTATAGGTATTGCTTTGGTGCTTGCTGTGAACAATGGTTTTGGCTTGTATATTGCAGATATGCAACAAACAATGCTAGGTCAGTATCCAATATCTGTACAACAGCTTTATATGGATATGGCTAGTGCTATGAATCCAATGGGACAAAACAATAGCAATGATAAATTGGAAAAGTTCCCAAATACTGATAAAATTACAGTGCCTAGTAATAATATGGTAATTGGTATTTATAGTGGTATTCATTATAATAGAATTAATCAAAATTACATTGATTATATTGAGGCAATAGATAAAAATATCATTAGTGAAATTTCTTATACTTATGCAATGAGTATGAATTTAATCACTGAAACGGGGAAAGAGGGGAATAAAAAATACAAAAAAGTTGATTTTAAAAGTGCTGACCCTATAATTGAGATGATGATGGGTAGTGATAATCGCTTTTTGGAAATGGTTAGTGATGACTTTATGAAAGCCAATTATGATGTTGTTAAAGGTGATTATCCTACAGAACCTAATCAAATTGCTTTGGTTGTAAACCAATATAATCAGTTGTCCAAAAGTGTTTTATCTCAATTCCATTTTGATGATGATTTAGATTTATCAAACTTAAAATATGGTGATTTTATTGGTAAGGAATTTAGAGTTGTTCAATATGACAATTGGTATGATTCAGTTGAAATAGATGGCGTAAAAAGATATAAATCACCACAAGACAGCAAGCTTGAGGGGTTATATAATAGTGTTAATGATGATGCTCATAAAATTAAAGTTACAGCAGTTATGCGTGTAAAAGAGGGGTCACCAATGTCTTTATATAACACAAGTGTGTTGTATCGTAAGGAACTTAGAGAGCAAATAGTTGCAGAAAATTTAAAATCAGAAGTAGTTAAAGCTCAACTTGAGGAATATTCAAAAGCAAAAGCAGATTCAACTTATAAAGAAAAATCTGTATTTTTAGGTGAAAATGACCAAATTGTGGATGTGCCACCATTCCTATTTGATTTAGATGGAATACCTGGGTTTGGTGAAGAGGGTAAAGTTGAATCACCAGCTAATCCATTCTTTTTAGATGTTGACGAACGTCACGAAGTATTTATGCAAAAGATTGGTGCAAGTACTATGCCTAACAATATTTATGTTTATCCAAAATCTTTTGAAGATAAAGATTCTGTAAAAGCTTATATGGATAAGTATAATAACAATAAGAGGGAAGAAGATAGAATTCAGTATATGGATGCATCTGGAATGATGCTAGATATGGTTAAAGAGATTATTGATATTATATCAATTGTGCTTGTATGCTTTGCGTCAATATCTTTGGTAGTATCCTCTATAATGATTGGTATAATAACTTATGTATCTGTTGTTGAAAGAACCAAAGAAATTGGTGTACTGCGTGCAATAGGTGCAAGAAAGATTGATATAGGCAATGTGTTTAATGCTGAAACTGCTACTATCGGTATTAGCTCGGGTTTAATGGGGGTAATAATATCTGCATTGCTGTCAATACCTATCAATATAATTATCAAACATTTTGCAAAAGGTTATGTGGCTACAAATATAGTGGTATTGTCACCAGTTGCTGGCATTGTACTAATTCTTATAAGTACGCTTTTGACATTGATTGCAGGTTTAATACCAGCAAATATTGCGGCACATAAAGACCCAGTATTAGCATTGCGGAGTGAATAGAATTTTAGTAAATGTTGTATATTTTTGATTAAAACCTTTCAAAAATCGAGACTAATTTGCAAAAAGTATGCTTTGTTAAAATTAGTCTTGACAGAAAAGTTAAGGTTTGTTATAATAAAATTTAGAGGGATTTATGAGAAAAATTATTGATGGTTTAATATTAGCAATATCTTTTACTGGTAGCCTTTTTGGCATATTATCTTTGCTAACAATTATTGGTATTGCAGATATTGTAAAATTCTATAGTGACTTTGAACACATCTTGTTAGGATATGTAATTGTAGTAATTTCAATGGCAGTTGGAATAATGTCTTTCAATATTTTTGCTGGTAGACGTAAAAAATTTGCAAAAGCTGTCCTTTCAATTGGTGTAACTACATATAGTACAATATTGACAATTCCATTGTTTTTGACATTCGTACTATGTTTGATACAAAAATTTGGTGCAACTTTTTCTGGGTTTATTGATGGCTTTGTATCACCAATTTACAACGATTTAGTTAGTATTTTTAAACCTGATTGGGCACAATATCTTGTGTTTATAGGTGGCATTATTATGGGTATAATATTTTTGGCAGTGCCAATCATTATGTGTATCCAAACGCTAAAACCTAAAAGGAAAAAAGCTATTAAAGTAAAGAAAAATGAAATTACTTATGAAGGGTAATAGTAGCTATTTTATTTGTTACAATATTTAATTATTTGATTAGTGGGTTATGATTTCAGTAAAAAATATTACAAAAACTTTTGGTAGAGGTAATAACTTAATTACAGCATTGGACGATGTAAGTTTTAATGTTGAAGATGGTGAGTTTTTAGTAATTTTAGGGCAGTCTGGTTCGGGCAAGTCCACTATTTTGAATTTAATTGGCTGTATTGATAGTGTAACTAGTGGTACAATAATTGTTGACGGCGTTGATGTTACAAAAATGTCAAATAAACAATTATGCGAATATCGCAATAAAAATATAGGATATGTTTTTCAGTCTTTCTATTTAGAACCAGCCTATTCTGTTACAGATAATATTGTTTTACCACTTACTATTGCTGGAGTAAAAAGACAAATTAAAGATGCTAAAGCAAAAGAATTGCTTGAAAAATTAAATTTAACAGAAAAAGCAAATGCAAAAACTCTTACATTATCTGGCGGACAAAAGCAAAGAGTTGCTATTGCACGTGCTTTGGTAAATGACCCTAAAGTTATTCTCGCAGATGAACCTACTGGTAACCTTGATAGCACAAATGGTGCAGAGGTGATTAAAATTTTAAGGGAAATTTGCGATAGTGGTACAACGGTTATTATGGTAACTCACAATGAGGAACATATTAGTGTTGCTGACCACGTTATTAGGATAAAAGACGGCAAAATAATTTATGAAAATTAGCATTTTATATTTTAAAATAAAATAAATATTATTAAATTAGGAGAATTTAATTATGATGACAAATGAACAAGTTTTGGAAATTTTTCAAAAGACAGGCGGTGTGTTAAAAGGTCACTTTAAGTTGACTTCTGGAAGACATAGCGATACTTATATGCAATGTGCTAAATTGTTTGTAGATACTGATTCTTCAGCTGTTTTGTGCAAGGAATTAGCTAGTAAATTAAATGATACCCCTTGTGATATTGTAGTTTCACCAGCTGTTGGTGGAATTTTAATGGGCTATGAAATGGCAAGACAATTGCACGTTCCAAACATTTTTGCTGAAAGAGAAAATGGCGTTATGACTTTAAGACGTGGCTTCAGTTTGCCAGAGGGTGCAAATGTTATTGTAGTTGAGGACGTTGTAACAACTGGTGGTTCAGTTAAAGAGGTTATAAAACTTGTTCAAGATAGTGGTTGCAATGTAAGTGCAGTTGCAAGTATTGTAGATAGAAGTAATGGTAAAGTAGATTTTGGTGTTAAGTTTGTAAATTTACTTTCTATGGAAGTTATATCATACGAGCCAGACGATTGCCCACTATGCAAACAAGGTTTACCTATATACAAACCAGGTAGCAGAGCATAATAAAATTAATTCAAATGAAAGATTGTATTTTTTGTGATATAGTATCTGGCAAAGAGCCTTGTTGTAAAATATACGAGGACGATTTTGCTTTGGCTTTTCTTGATATTGCCAATGATTGTAGCGGTCATACGCTTGTTATTCCCAAAAAACACTATATAAGTGTTTTAGATTGTGAAAAGAGTTATTTGGATGCTGTAATGTCTGTAGTGCAAAAAGTCTCTATCATTATGTGAAAAATTGCGGTTTTGATGGCGTAAATATAATGAATGCTAGTGGTGACGGCTCAGAGCAAAGCGTTTTCCATTTGCATTTTCATATTTTGCCACGCAAAAAGAATGACGGCTTGCATACATTTCCAAAGTTGCAAAAAAATAAACAAAGCTTGGAAAAAATTGCAAAAAAATTAAAAATGAGTGATAATTAATTTAATATATTTTAAATATGATTATAACTTTTTGATTGCTATAAAAGAAGATGTTGTTGATGTAAACAACATCTTCTTACATAATTAAAAACATATCAAAAAATCAATTGTACATTATTAATAAAAAATGTGGTTATACAAAAAGAATCTGCGATTATTAGCAGATTCTTTTGCTTTTAAACAATATTATTGGAGGCTGTCCATACACCATACAAAATAGTTATTTTGTGGGAACAACAATAATCGTGGCGTAGCCAAAATTTTAGGAAATGGTTGTGATTCAAACGAGAAGTACTTGCGTAAGTAAAATAAAATTTCAATTTAGTTAAAAATTAATTATCATAGTAATGCTTGATAAATTAAACTATTTTGTTACAAAACTTAAACTATAATGTATTATTTAATTAAAAATAAATAATAATTAGTATCGTGCTATATAAATTAACAATGTGAAGCATAATAAGTTATGTCAATTCTTTTGCTAAACCCGCAGATAATTCTACGGCATTTTCATAAATAATGTAAAAATATTTTCCAAATTGTATTGTGTTTACTTTATGTTTAATAAATAGTTTGGAATAGCTTTATATAAAAAATAAAATTCTCTATGATATTATAAATGCAACATTTATAATTTAGTCAAAGAGAATTACTTTTGTGTGTTAAAAATTTTAAATGAATTAATAAAGCTTAATTTAATTATTTGCATTTTTATAAAATTCAAGGGCAGTTGCTAGTTGGTCGGGACAACTTGTATTTCCACGGCACTGAATGCCTTTTAATAGACTAATAACTTCGTCAACATTCCTGCCAGTTGCAAGCTTTGCAAGTCCTTGTGTGTTACCACGGCAACCACCAATTATTTGTACATCTGTAATAATGTCATTTTTAATATCAAATAGTATTTCATTAGAGCATACGCCTCTTGTTTTATAGCTATACATAAATCACCTTTAAAAAGTTAGTTTATTAGTATTTAATTTAAAACTTTATTCCAATAATTGTGCGTGTAAAAACTCATAAACACTAGGGGCCTTATCTATCCAATTTTTGTAAAGCCATTTTGCTCTTGCTTTATTTTGCACGCAAAGTTTTAAGTCAAGCAATGGTTGAGCAGGAGTATTTATACGTAAAATGACAGTATATGAGCCATCTTCATTCATAAAATAATCACTAAAATAGTCTTGTAAACGGCGATAGTGGCAACGTTGTTCCTTAACAGTTGCCTTAATTTCGTCACGCTTTGATAGTGGTATTTCCCTATAAAAAATACTCAAGCATTCCTTGCCTTTATTTGATAATGTATAAAGTTTATCGTTATTTTTGCTTATGTTTACTATATGCCCAACATCAATTAAATCAACTACACAATCTTTGCAGTCCATAAAACCGACCCAATTATTTGCATCGCAAATATCAGTTAGGGTATCAATTTTCAGCGGTATTTCCATACAATCCATAACAAAAAGCATTATAACTTTGTTAAGTGCTTTATCCTTAAGTTGCATTATTTTATAATGAACTCCTCTAAACTCTTTAGTAACTCTTCGCAGTTGTTATCGTAAATTTCCAAAGTAATAGGTTTAGATAAATCAAGGCTGAAAATACCTAAAATACTTTTTGCGTCAACAACATATCTGCCAGAACGCAAGTCCAATTCCCCTGGAAAAACAGCTACCTTTTGTACAAATGCTTTAACGTGTTCCGCTAATTTTAGCTTGATTTGAACTGATTTCATAAAAACCTCCATTAACAAAAATGTTATAAAAATTTATTTCATAATTAGTATACACTATTATGAGTTTTTTTGCAAGAAAAAATTACAATTTATTTTATAATTAACATTGTCAAAAGATATCGCATAGTAGGGATAAGTTACATTTTGCATTAGAAAATGCCAATTAAAACAGTGAGCTATAGAAAAGGGAGTTGTGTTTGCCAATTTTAGATAAAATTGCAATATTGCATTGTTATACTTTTTAACAGAAATAAAATGAAGTAATCTATCACTAGCTTTTTCAGCAGTAACTAATAAAATTGCTAATTTATTCGCTAATTTTTAAAGCTTCAATTATTATAAATTTAGGAGTTATATTCTAATTACAATTAAAATAATATTTATTTATCATTTATAAATTTATTTTATTTTTAATCGTCAATAGCAATTACATTTACTTGCAATATTACTTATAATATGTTAAAATAAAATAACGGAGGCAATTATGCTAGATAGTAATCAAGAATTAATTAAATCTTTCCACGGACTATATAGAGAACTTGAATGTTCTAACTTTATTATGTCCAATGAGGTAATTACTAAAATACTTAAATTCATAACCACAAATGAACCATTGTTTTTTATATATAAACACGCTAATCAAAACTTCGATTTTGATAGTATTTTTAATGAATCTATGGTTACTGGAAGACTGAAATTGCCAGATGATGAGTATAAAGTAATTGTTTTTGTCACCAAATTACTTCTAGATATTGACAGAGGGAAAATTGATTATTTTAATTTTTTAAAAAACACTTTTCCAAGAATAGATTTAAATGATAGCTATTATGATTTTTGCATAAGCATAATTTATCCGTATGTTAAAGCGTTTGAAAAATTGTTAAGTGTGGCGGATAGAGTAGTGGCAATTGAAAATGTTGAGCAAGTTAAGTCATTGCCACGTCAGCTTGTGGAAATGCTACAAAGTAATATAGTATCTGTTTATGAGCAATTGGCGGAGGATAAAACATTATCTGAACTTGCAAGGCAAGAGATTACTGTAATACTTGAGGGACTAAACATTTCTGTGGAAACTGGTAATGTTGTACTTATAAAGTCACTTTGGCTTGGTTTAAAATATGCCTTAGTTGCAAACAAAGCATATACAAGTCAAGTAAAAGCTTTTGAGAATGAACTTAAAAATTACAGCATTATTTAAATAAAACTTTATAGAGTAAAATATATAGCTATTAATTTAATTGTTTTAAATACAATTTGAATGTCCGCCTTAAAAATTGCTTATCAAAAAACTTTTTACAAAAGATTGTAATAGGTAGAGAGATTAATATTTGATTTCAATTTTGATAAACATTATTTAAATTAAATATAATGTACATAATTAAGAGTAATTTGCGTTATATAAATATTAAAGCATATCTACAATTGACATAGCTGTATTAACATTTGAATTTTTAGGTCGCTGTATTATTTACCCGTGCTATTGTGCGGGTAAAATTGTATTTGAATAAAATCGCAAGTAATTTGCAAAACTGAATATTTTATTAGCAAAAAAAGTAATTATCAAGTACATTTAATAAATGTTTAAATTTTGAAAAATAATTATAGGAAAGAAATTAATAAAAGAGAGAAGACAAGAATAAGGAACAAATATGGATTATTCAAAACTATTAAATGAGGAACAACTTGCACCCGTTTATGATACAGAAGGTCAAATTTTGGTGCTTGCTGGAGCGGGTAGCGGTAAAACAAGAGTTTTAACACATAGGATATCATATCTTTTGGATGAAAAAGGCGTTGAGGGGTATAATATCCTTGCTATAACTTTTACAAACAAAGCCACAAGAGAAATGCTTGAAAGAGTAGAAAACATAACTGGCAGAAGTGATGTGTGGGTATCAACATTTCACAGCTTTTGTGCTAAAATTTTGAGGTTTGAGATTGAAAAACTAGGTTATACAAGTAATTATTCTATTTTTACCTCATCCGATTCTACAAGGCTTATTAATAGAATTTTGAAAGCCCTTAATGTTGAGGAAAAGGAAAGTAAAATAATTAAGTCACATATAAGCAATGTCAAAAATATGGGTGTAAATATAGATGAATATTGTTTGGCAATTGGCGGTAAAAATAGTGATTTAGTAAGAGAAGTTTATATCCGCTATGAAAAAGAATTAAAGGAAAACAACGCACTTGATTTTGACGATTTGCTATTAAAAACTGTTGAATTGTTTAGAAAGTATCCTGAAGTGCTTGAAAAATATCAAGAAAGATTTAAATATATTCACATTGATGAGTTTCAAGATACAAATAAAATTCAGTTGTTGCTTGTAAGAATGCTTGCGTTTAAACACCAAAATTTATTTGTAGTAGGTGATGATGACCAAAGTATTTATGGTTGGCGTGGTGCGGAAGTTGGTAATATACTTAACTTTAAAAAGTATTATCCTGATTGCAAAATTTACAAGTTGCAACGTAATTATCGTAGTACACAAAATATACTTGATTGTGCAAATAAAGTTATTGCTAAAAATAAGCAAAGAATGGGCAAGGAACTTTGGACTGGCGGTGACAAGGGTGTAAGAGTAGAGTATAAATCTTGTTACAATGACAAGGCGGAAGTTGATTACGTGCTTGGTGAGATTAGAAGTTTATGCGACTATAATGGTTATTCCTTAAGTGACTTTGCTATTTTGGTAAGACTTAACAGCTTAACTCGTAATTTTGAGGAAAGTATGAATATGTATGGCATAAAATATAAGTTGATAGGTGGCTTTAAGTTTTATGACAGAAAAGAGATACTTGACACTATTGCATATCTTAGAGTTGTTGCAAATCCTTTGGATAGCGAAAGCATTGTAAGAATTATTAACTTTCCTAAACGAGGTATTGGTGATACTGCTATTCAAAGGTTAAGAGATTATTGCTCTGCAAGTGGTAAAAATATGATAACCGCATTACTTGAGATTGAGGATAATGAGGTTCTTACTAAAGCAATGAAAGAAAAATTCGCTAAATTTACAAACTTGATTGTGGATTTAATGCGTGCAAAACTGGATAAAAACTTTGAGGAATTTGCAAAATATTTGCTTGAAAAAGTAGACTTTTATTCCGCCTACGATATAGATAATCCAGAAGATAAAAACAAACTAGAAAACATTGACGAGTTTATGACAATTATACACGAGTATTGTGAGGCTAACGAGGGTGCTACACTTGAGGACTTTATGCAATCAATTTCCTTGGTTAGCGATACAGACGAGGAAGAGGGCGGTTCATATGTAACATTGGCTACTGTTCACGGCGTAAAAGGACTTGAGTATAAAGTTGTGTTTATTGTAGGTTGTGAGGAAAATGTTTTTCCTAGCAGTAAAGCTTTAAATAACCCTGCAGAAATGGAGGAGGAAAGACGTTGTATGTATGTCGCAATCACTAGGGCTCAAGAAAGATTGTACCTTACTAGTGCGGGAAATCGTTTTAGGTTTGGTAAAGTTGAGTATAACTTGGTAAGTAGGTTTGTTGAGGAAGCGGAACTTATCAAACCTGACCCAACTAAATTTAAACCAATCAAAGTTTCGGAATATGCGAATATCCCTAAAGAGCGTCCAAAAACTATGCCTAACACAATACGTACCGATTTGCAAAAGGACTTATCAGTATTCAAGGTAGGTAGTATTGTAATTCATTCAAGATATGGAGAGGGAATTATAACCGCATTGGACGGAACAACAGCCACAATCGCATTTGGAAAACTTGGTAATAAAAACTTTAATTTGGAATTGGCACCAATAAAATTGAAAGATTAGTTGTAAAATATGTAAAAACCATTCAAAAATCGATATTAATTAAAAAAATAGCATTATGGCAGGTAAATTATGGATAGAATGACTGAATTAGTACAATTATTAAATGACTATGCGTATAAGTATTATACTTTGGATGAACCAGTAGTTTCAGATAAGGAATATGACATTTTATATGACGAACTTTTAGACCTAGAAAAGTCAAGTGGAGTTGTTTTGCCAAATTCTCCAACACACAGAGTTGGTGGCGAATTATTAAAACAATTTGAAAGTTATGAACATAAGCAAAAATTGTATTCACTTTCCAAAAGCCAAACAAGTGAGGAGTTGGAAAGCTGGTGGAATAGATGTGCTAATTCCTTAAATGTACAAAACTTTTTGTGTTCTGTTGAATATAAATATGACGGCTTAACAGTTAATTTATCGTATAAAGACGGCGTGCTTGTAAGAGCGACTACAAGAGGTAATGGAATCAAAGGTGAAATAGTTACAAGCGGTGCAAAGACTATTAGAACTATCCCTTTGACTATCCCTTTTAAGGGTGAAATTGAAGTTCAAGGCGAGTGCATTATGAGGTTGTCGGAACTTGAAAAGTATAATAAAACTCACGATGTACATTTAAAACACGCAAGGAATGCCGCAGCGGGTGCATTAAGAAATCTTGACCCAAAAGTAACTGCAGAAAGGCACCTTGATTTTATGGCTTATAGTGTAGGTTATTCTGATATTGCATTTAATAATCAAAAAGAAATGGTAGACTTTTTAGTGGAAAATAAGTTTAGAATTGGTGATTTTGTGCATTACGCTGATAATATGCAAGACATAAAAGCTTTGTTAGCTGAAATTGAGAGCAATAGGTCAAGTTTAGATTATTTGATTGATGGTGCAGTTATTAAAATTAATGAGCAAAAATATCGTAATGAATTAGGTTTTACTGAAAAATCACCACGTTGGGCAATTGCTTACAAGTATGAGGCGGAAGAGGTAACAACTATTTTAAAAGATGTGGTTTGGCAGGTATCAAGAACGGGTAAGCTTAATCCGCTTGCTGTACTTGAACCAGTTGAGTTGTGTGGTGCTACAGTATCAAGAGCAACTTTGAATAATCTTGACGATATAGCTAAAAAGGGTGTAAAAATTGGTAGTCGTGTTTTTGTAAGACGTAGTAATGATGTTATTCCAGAAATATTGGGAGTGGCAGAGGATAATGGCGGTACTCCAATAGTCCCACCAAAATATTGTCCATATTGTGGTGGTAAAGTTGAGGTGAATGGTGCATTTGTTTACTGCACAAATAAGAACGATTGCGGTGCTGTGCATATGTCACGCCTTGACCACTTTGCAAGTAAGGAAGCAATGAATATTGAGGGGCTTTCCGAAAAAACAATATTGCAATTATACAACTTAGGCTTTATTAAGGATATTGATGATATTTATGATTTGACAGCCGAACAACTAGCACAAGCTGAGGGCTTTAAGGATAAAAAAATATCTAACATTTTAAAAGCAATTGAAAATAGCAAAAATGTAACATTGGATAATTTTATCTATTCTTTAGGTATTGCAAATATAGGTAAGAAGTCTGCAAAACAGCTTGCTGATAAGTTTAAGTCATTGGAAAAATTGCAATCTGCAAGTGTAGAAGATATACTTGCTTTGGATGATTTCGGTGAGATTATGGCACAAAGTGTGTATGGCTATTTTGCAAGTCCATCTGCTAAACGATTAATAGAAAATTTATTGAAAAAGGGAGTGAAAATCGAGTTTAAAGAGCAAAAAGAGGGTGTATTGACTGGATTTAATATTTGCTTGACGGGTAGTATTTCTATCCCACGAAGTAAAGCAAAACAACTTATTGCTGAAAATGGCGGTAGCGTGTCTGATAGTGTATCTAAAAACGTAAATATTGTAGTTTATGGTGAAGACGCTGGCTCAAAACTCGAAAAAGCCAAAAAACTAGGAATAGAACTTTGGACAGAACAACAATTCTTTGAAAAAATTGATTATAAAGGCTGAATAATAAATATTTACTAATAACTTAATATTTTAACTATTTAATTGATTATTACAAAGAAATTGAGTATAATAAAATTTGCTTTGTAAAAAATTGAATAATTATACATTTTATATAAAAAATGAATTAAATCTTGACTTATTTTTAAAAAATTGATATACTTTTAATACGAAATGTTCATCAATCATAAAAATTGATGAACATTTTTTTTGTGGTTTTTTGTGATTTTATTAAAAGAATTTGATTGAAATCACTAGTGTTGTTGAGATTTTTTGTTAAAATTTGCTGGTTAATATATTTTTATTCATAAAAAATAAAATATTATAATACTTTACTTGTAAAATGATTTATTTTGTGATAAAATATAAATGTATAAATTTGCAAAATATTCTGCAGTTAGAATTTAGGAGTAATTAATATGTATAGTATGACTGGTTATGGCAAGGGTGAAATTGAGGAAAACGGCATTAAAATTGTTGTAGAAGTCAAGTCAGTTAATCATAGATTTTTAGATTTAGGAATTAAATTACCTAGATTGCTTATCAGTTTTGAGGATAGTGTGCGTAGTCAAATTAAAAATCGCATTGCAAGAGGACATCTTGATGTATTTGTTAACTACAAAGATACTACTGACGAATTAAGCAATATTACATATAATCAAAATTTGACTGATAAATATATTCAAATTGCAGAGAATATTGCAGATAAATATAATATTCAAAACGATATAAGTGTTAGCAATTTGTTTAGTTTAAAAAATGTAATTGAGGAAGACGATAGTGAACTTGATAGTGAGCTTTTACAAAAGCTTATTAGTAACGCTTTAGACATTGCTTTAGATAATTTGATAATTATGCGAACAAATGAGGGGGCAAAAATAGAAAATAACTTAATGGAAAAGTTGGACATTTTGCAAGATGTTGCTACTAAAATTGAGGAGTATGCACCAATTCAAGTTGAAAATTATCGTAGTAAATTGCGTAGTCGTATACAAGAGGGACTTGGTGACATTACAGTAGACGAAAACAAGCTTATGAATGAAATTGTCTTTTATGCAGATAAAGTTGCTACAGACGAGGAATTTACAAGACTAAAAGCTCATATTAATCATTTTAAAGAGATTGCTGAAAAAGGCGGAGCAATTGGCAGAAGTTTAGATTTTATAACTCAGGAATTGAATAGAGAAGCAAATACAATTGGTTCAAAATGTAGTGATTTATCTGTTAGCAATTACGTGTTGACACTAAAAACAGAGATTGAAAAAATAAGAGAGCAAATTCAAAATATTGAGTAAAACCAATCAAAAATCGAGGGTAATATGGAAAAAGGACTTTTAATTGTTTTAAGTGGACCATCAGGTGGTGGCAAAGGAACATTGCTTGCTGAGGTTAAAAAAAGAGGTTTTGATTTTGCGTTGTCAATATCTGTTACTACTAGACAGCCAAGGACTGGTGAGACCAATGGAATCAATTATTTTTTTAAAACAAAGGCTGAAGCCCTTGCAATGAGAGAGAATGACGAGTTTTTAGAAAGTGAAGAGGTATTTGGCGAGATATACGGAACTTCCAAAAAGTTTGTAATGGATAACCTTAATAGTGGCAAAAGTGTCGTGCTTGAAATTGATACAAAAGGTGCATTGAAAGTTAAGGAAAAAATGCCTAATGCGGTTATGATATTTATCGTTCCAAAAGATTTGGAAACATTACATTCAAGGCTTACTGGCAGAGGAACGGAAACTGCGGAACAAATTGCAAAGCGATTTGGCAAGGCAAAAGAAGAAATTGCAAAGGCAGTTCATTATGATTATTTGCTTATAAATGATAAGATAGAGGAATGTGCAACAAACTTTATAGAAATAATAAATGTTGAAAAGCTAAAAACATCAAGGGATAAAAACAAAACTTTGATTGAAAGCTTTAGATAAAAAATTTTTAGGAGGGTATGCTTTATGATGATAGAGCCACCAATTGACAAATTAATTAAAAAGGCAGAGTGCAGATACGCTTTAGTTATGGGTGTTGCTAATCGTGCAAAGCAACTTGTAACTCAAGAAGCTGACTATTTGGAAGCAACACACCAAAAGCCAATCAGTGTAGCTGCAAAAGAAGTTTACGAAGGCAGAGTCGTAATCTCAAGGCACCACTAATGTTAAGCGGTAAAAATATTGTCTTAGGTGTTACTGGTGGTATTGCGTGCTACAAAGCGTGTGATATTGTAAGTAGACTAGTAAAACTTGGGGCAAATGTAGATGTTATAATGACAAAAAATGCAACGGAGTTTGTAAGTCCAAAGACTTTTGAATCTCTGTCGCATAATCATTGCGTTGTGGAAACTTTTGAAAGAATACAAAAGTTTGAAATTGAGCATATTTCGCTTGCTCAAAAAGCGGATTTGTTTTTGATTGCTCCAGCAACATATAACATCATTGGTAAAATCGCAAATGGTATTGCTGACGATATGCTTTCTACAACAATTGCGGCTGCTAAAGGTGCGATAAAGGTTATTTGCCCAGCTATGAATACAAATATGTATTTAAATCCAGTTTTCAGAGAAAATCTTGTTAAACTTGAAAAACTTGGTTACCACGAGGTGCAACCTATAAGTGGTAGGCTAGCTTGCGGTGATATAGGAACTGGCAAAATGCAAGAGCCTCAAGAGATTGTAAAGTATGTTTGTGAGCTACTTTGTGCAAAGCAAGATTTAGCTAATAAAACTGTGCTTATTACTTGTGGCGGGACGGAAGAGGCAATAGATGCTGTAAGAGTTATTACTAATCATTCTAGTGGCAAAATGGGGCTTGCTATTGCAAAAGAATGCAAGAGCCGTGGTGGTAAAGTTATTTTGATTGCGGGCAGAGTATCTGTCAGCCTTAACGGCTTTGAAAATGTTGTAAATGTTAAGTCTACCAGCGAAATGTATAATGTTGTAATGAGTAATTACGAGAAAGCTGATTATATAATTATGGCAGCCGCACCAAGCGATTACAAGCCAAAAGTTATTGCTAAAAACAAAATTAAAAGTGAAAATTTAACTTTGGAACTTGTTAAGAACCCTGATATTGCCAAAGCTGTTGGTGAGGTGAAAGGGGATAGGAAACTTGTCATCTTTAGTGCGGAAACGGAAAATTTGCTTGATAATGCAAAAGATAAATTGCTAAAGAAAAATGCTGATATGGTTGTTGCAAATGATGTGACCCAAGAAGGTGCAGGATTTAATGTTGATACAAATATTGTAACCATTATTAGTGGGGACAAGGTGCTTAAGTTTGATAAAATGACAAAAGCAGATTGTGCAAAAGTAATAGTGGATATGATGCAAAATAAATGATTTGTTATGATTGCAAAAGTTATTGTTGATATTTCAAATAGTGAAGTTGATAAAATTTTTGATTATATAATTCCCTCAGATTTTGAGCTTGAGGTAGGCACACGTGTGCTAGTACCCTTTGGCAACAGAAGTATTGAGGGCTTTTGCATAAAAATAACAGATAGCCCAGAGGGCGATTACAAATTAAAAGAAATTATAAAAAAAATGGACGCAAAACCACTAATAAAAGCTGAAATGCTTGAGCTTGCTAGGTTTATGAGAGAAAAATTTTATTTAAGATATGTTGATGTGCTTAGGTTATTTATTCCCTCTAAATTGCGAGGCAACAAAGTAAAAGTTTTGGAACGTGAATATTGCGTGCTTGCAAGTGAGGATATACAAACTTTAAAGTCTAGAATAAGTCCACGTGCAAAAAGTCAGCTTGCTATTATTGATAGACTTGCTAGCAGTGGGGAATATCTTACTGTGCTTAATACGGAATTTTCACCAAGTGCAATTAATAGTTTGGTTGAAAAAGGGTTGGTAATTAAGTCAAAACAAGAGGTACTTCGAAAGCCAATAAGTGATAGTGATATTAATCAAAATAAAGTTGTTTTGACAGACACTCAAGAAAAGGCACTTAATGAGATAAAATCAAGTAAACAAAGTATTGTTTTATTACACGGAGTTACTGGGTCTGGCAAGACAGAAGTTTATATGTCACTAATTGAAAGTGCATTAAAACAAGGTAAAACTGCCATTGCATTAGTGCCAGAAATATCTTTAACACCTCAGATTTTGAGGGTTTTTCGTGCAAGGTTTGGTGATGATATTGCTATGTTACATAGCGGTTTGTCTGACGGTGAAAGATATGATGAATGGCGTAGAATATATGACGGTGATGCAAAAATTGTTGTAGGTGCAAGGTCGGCAATATTCGCACCAACTGAAAATTTGGGTGTGATAATTATTGACGAGGAACACGATAGTAGTTATATTAGCGAGTCAAATCCAAGGTTTAGGACGCTTGATGTAGCGGAGTTTAGGGCAAATTATAATAATTGCAAAGTTGTTTTAGGCAGTGCTACGCCAAGTGTGGAAAGTTATAATAATGCAAGAGCAAATAAGTTTGCACTTGTAGAAATGAATAAAAGAATATCCAAAAATGGTATGCCAAACATTCAAATTGTGGATATGGCTCAAGAGTTGAGAGTTGGTAATTTTTCCGTTTTTTCAAATGAGCTTAAAAGCAAGTTGCAAGAGGTTATCAGCAATGGTAATCAAGCAATGGTGTTTATTAACCGCAGAGGCTATGCTTCATATATGCAATGCAAGTCTTGCGGATATATTGCTAAATGTACTGATTGCGATATAGCTTTAACTTATCATAAAGAGGATAATTTATTAAAATGCCATTATTGTGGTAAAAAGTTTAAGCCGTTGGATATATGCCCTAATTGCCATAGCGAAAGCATAAAGCAAGGCAAGATTGGCACGGAAAAGGTTGTTAGGGAACTGCAAGAATTTTTGGGTGATAGTGTTAGAATTTTAAGAATGGATAATGATACTACAACTACAAAAACAGCTTATCTTGATATACTTGGGGCGTTTAGACGTGGTGAGGCACAAGTTTTGGTTGGCACGCAAATGATTGTTAAGGGACACGATTTTCCAAATGTAACTTTGGTTGGTGTGCTTGATGCGGATATGAGTTTGTATTTTAGCGATTATAGGTCTTGCGAACGTACATATCAACTTATAACTCAAGTTGCTGGTAGAGCTGGTAGAAAGGACAAGCTAGGTGAGGTCATAATTCAAACATATTCACCAAAGCATTATCTATTTAACTTTGTTAAAAATTATGATTACAAAGGCTTTTTTGATAAGGAACTTAATACAAGAGGGGTTACAAATTTTCCCCCATATACAACTATTGTAAGAGTTTTGGTTACAAACGAGCAAGATGAAAAGAGCCTTAATTGTACAAAAAAGATTTATGACTTATTAAAGTTACTTAGAGCAGAAAACGAAAAAGAGTTTGTTTATATGCAAGCTATGAAATCACCTATAAATAAAATTCAAAATAAATACCGCTATCAAATTGTGCTTAGGATAAAGCGAAATTTAGAGGATAGAATAATTGGTAAAATATACAATATAGTAGACGAAAATAAACAAGGCAACAGCGTATTTGTGGAAATTAATCCACAAAATATGAGCTAAAGGAGAATTAAATGGCAATTAGAGATATTGTAAAGGACGGCGACCCGATTTTAAGAAAAACTTGCAGACCTGTAGAGGTTTTTGATGAGAAATTGGCTAAACTTTTGGACGATATGCGTGAGACTATGCGTAAGGCGGAAGGTGTTGGTTTGGCTGGACCTCAAGTTGGTATTTTAAGACGAGTTGCAGTAGTAGAGGTTGGAGATTTTTATGTTGAACTTATAAACCCAGTTATAGTTGAAACTGATGGTGAACAAATTGGTTATGAAGGGTGTTTGAGTGTAGAGGGGAAAAGTTGTAATGTTGCAAGACCAAACTATGTTAAAGTAAGGTATTTTAATAGGAATGGTGTGCAAATGCAAGCGGAATGTGAGGAACTTACCGCACGAGCAATTTGTCACGAAACAGACCACCTTGACGGAATTTTGTTTTATGATAAGGAATATAAGGGTAAAATCAAAAAGAAAAGATAATAATTGTTTTTGATATTTTATGTTCTTATAAATTGTTCCTAATTTAATTTGTTAGGGTTTTAAATTAAATTGATTAATAAATTACTTTAATTGAATAACTAAAATGTATATGTAATTACAATTGTATGTGTTCAGAATTATTAATGTTGTTTACTAACTCTCTTAAAATATTATTCCAATTTTTGACAACAAATTAATTGCTAATATGTAACATTGTAAATATCATAATAATAAATTTTAATTAATTATTAAATATATGCTTTTAATAACTTTTTTACAAGTATGCACGCTTAAATTTGATAGAAAAATATGTTTGCAGACTAATTGCTAAAATGTATATTAATTGTTTGATAATATTTAAAAGAGATAGATTGCAAAATATTTATGTTGCATTTTACAAAATAGATTTTTGGTTATTTTAAAAGGATAGAAATATGAGATTGATATTTTTAGGTACGCCAGAGTTTGCTGTGCCTAGTTTGAGAAAAATTGCACAATCTGGACACGAGATTTTAGCTGTTGTAACTCAACCCGATAAGCCTCGCAATAGAGGAATTATGACGCCATCGCCAGTAAAAGAGGTCGCACTTGAATTGGGACTAAAGGTTTTGCAATACAACAGAATAAGTCGAGAGGGCGTGCAAGATATAAAAGATTTAGCACCAGACATTATGGTTACTTGTGCTTTTGGTCAAATACTAAGTAGGGAATTATTGGCAATACCTAAATTCGGTGTTATTAATGAACACGCAAGTTTGTTGCCAAAATATCGTGGTAGTAGTCCTATACAATGGTGTGTAATCAATGGTGAAAAGGAAACTGGCGTTACTATTATGAAAACAGCTTATGAGGTTGATAGTGGCGATATTCTATTCGCTGATAAAACTGAAATTGACGAGAGTGAAACAGCAGGTGAACTATTTGACAGATTGAGTTTGCTTGCATCAGATAGTATTGTTAAAGCAATAGATTTAATTGAGAGCGGAAAAGCTGTATATACAGCACAAAACCACAAAGAGGCAACTTTTTGCAAAATGCTTAGCAAGGCGGACGGCTTAATTGATTGGGGTAAAAGTGCAATTCAAATTAAAGATTTTGTTAGAGGTATGAATCCTTGGCCTTGTGCGTATACAATGCTGAATGGTGAGACAATTAAAATTTATAAAGTATCAGTAGTAGGCAAACAAGTTGATGCAGAAAGTGGGGAAATTATTCAAGCGGATAAAAATGGTTTAATTGTTGCTTGTGGCAATGGTTGTGTAAGTATAGAGGTTTTACAAGCACCTTGTGCAAAGCGAATGTCAGCAAAAGATTTTTTGCTTGGAAAAAAAATTGTTGTGGGTAGTAAATTTGAAAATAATTAACTTTTGTGGCTTTAAAATTAAATTAATCTGTCAAAAATCGGTATTAAATCAATTTTTAAGTATGTTAGTTTTTTATAGCATAAAACAAAGTTTTATTATATAAGTAAAATGTGTAGAGTTTATAATTTGACGTAGCTATATTTTTCAGTAGGTAAGTTAATTCAAATACAAATGATTGCAAAGCAAGTTTATTATTAAAGCAAAACAAAATAAAATTTTAATACAAGTTAAAATTTGCTTATTTATTTTATGTAGGAGTATTAATGAATAAAGATTTCAGATTGGCATTTGATATTTTAGATAGAGTGTTCCGAGAGGGTGCATATAGTAATGTTTTGTTAACAGAGGTGTTAGATAAAGCAGATAATCGTGCATTACTTACTAGGCTTGTCTACGGCACTTTAGATAAAAATATTACAATAGAATATTACATATCATTGTTATGTGATAGCAAGCCAAATAATAAAATCTATACTATATTAAAACTTGGAATATATATGTTAAAGTTTATGGATAGTATTCCTCCTCACGCTGTTGTTAATGAAATGGTAAACCTTGCTGAATATGCTAAAAAGCCTAAGTTATCTGGTTTTGTTAATGCTACTTTAAAAAATGCTGTAAGCAAACAATTTTATTTGCCAAAAGACGAAAAAATGGCAATATCTGTGCAGTATAGTGTTCCATTTTGGTATGTTAAATGCCTATTCAAACAATATAAAAAAGATAACACTATTAATATTTTAAGTCAAAAGTCAATAGATTTGGAACATATAAGAATTAATAACAAAAAAATATCCGATACAGATTTAGAAAACAAATTTAACCAATTGAATATTCAATTTGTAAAAAGCGAATATGGCGGATATTTGATTAAAAATTGTGAAGACATTAGAAAATTGTTTGACAAAGGCTATATTACATATCAATCTGCATCAAGTATGATTGTATGTAAAGCTTGCGATGTGAAAGACGGCTATGCTTGTTTGGATATGTGTGCAAGCCCAGGTGGTAAGTCGGTGTATTTGAGTAGTCTTGCTAAAAACTTGAAAATTACTGCTTGTGATGTATATCCTAATAGGGTGGAAAAAATTAATGAATACAGCACTCGTATGGGTGTGGATAATATAAATGCTATTGTTATGGACGGCACAACTTTAAATCAAGATTTTAAAGAGAGATTTGATTTGGTGCTTTGTGACAGCCCTTGTAGTGGTTTTGGTATTGCTCGCAAAAAGCCAGATATTTATTTAAATAAGAGTTATGAGGATATTTTAAAGCTTAGTGAAATACAATATAAGTTGCTCAATAATGCTATTGAGTATGCAAAGGTAGGCGGAAGTATAGTATATTCCACTTGCACTATTTTAAGAGAGGAAAATTATAACATTGTTGGTAGAATTTTGAAAGAAAGAAAAGATGTTAAGCTTGAAAAAATGCCTATACAATTTGATAATGATGGCTTTATTCAGTTGCTACCAAATGAAAAAGGACTTGACGGATTTTTTATTGCGAGGTTGATAAAATGCCAGATGCTTTAGATTATAATATTCAAGATTGGGAGAAATACCTTGCAAGAATTTGTGAACCTAAGTTTAGAGCAAAACAGATTTTTACTTGGTTGCATAAAGGTGTAGATTTTGATGAAATGTCAAATCTGCCTAAAAAATTACAAGAAAATTTAAAAAAAGATTTTGATTGTAATTGTGTAAAAATTTACAAAAAACTTGTCTCTGAAAAAGACGGAACAAGAAAGTATATTTTTCTTTTACCTGATGGCAATATAATAGAGGGTGTACTGATGTCGTACAAATATGGCAACACCATTTGTATAAGCACACAAGTTGGTTGCCGTATGAATTGTGCCTTTTGTGCAAGTGGTTTAGATGGCTTGATTCGTAATTTAACAGCTGGAGAGATGGTTGGAGAAGTTCTTGCGGTAAATAATGATTTAGGTGAGGGCAAGAGACAAATAACTAACATAGTACTTATGGGTAGCGGTGAACCACTTGATAACTATCAAAATGTGCTAAAATTCTTAGATATTATAAGTTGCAATAGTGGCATAAACATTAGTAAAAGGAATATATCTTTAAGTACCTGTGGACTTTGTGACAAAATATATAACTTAGCAGACGATTTTGGAGGTGTTACTTTGACAATCTCATTACACGCTCCTAATGACGATGTGCGTAATCAAATAATGCCAGTTAACAAGGCATTCAAGATTAAAGATATCATAAAGGCTGTTAAATATTATTTTGAAAAGACTGGTAGACGAATTATCTTTGAGTATTCAATGATACAAGGTATTAATGATAGCATTGCTTGTGCTAAAGAGCTGAGCGTAATTTTAAAAGGTTTGCCTTGTCACGTAAATTTGATAAACTTGAATTATGTTAAGGAAAAGAATTTAAAGTCTAGTGGAAAAGAACCTGTAGCTAAATTTTTAAAAGTGCTTGAAGATAACGGAATATCTGCTACTATAAGACGCACAATGGGTAGCGATATAGAGGGGGCTTGCGGTCAATTAAGACGAAAAATTTTGCAAATTAATGAATAAAAGCTATAAAAAGCAAATTTAATTGCTAAAAATTTAAAATTGTTGTGCAATGTACTATTTATCACAATTATAACTTATTTGAATTAATGTTGTAACAAAAAATTCACTATTGGTTGTGGTTATTGTATTACACACAATTTGGCTTTTAATTATATTCCATAAAATAACTTTTTTGTTGGGTGTATAGATAGCCAACAATAATGTAAAATAAAAAGATTGAGGCGAAATGAAAGATAAAAAAATACGATTGGGACAAGTTATCAAAGGTGTCGGAGGTAATTATAATGTACTATCCGATGGTGAAATAATTGTTTGTAATGGTCGTGGTAAACTGCGACTTGATGGTGATATTTTTATTGGTGATTATGTTGAGTTTAGTGTTTTTTCAAACGGCAAGGGTGCTATTGAGAAAATTTTGCCAAGAAAAAATAAAATTACTCGTCCATATATTACTAATATAGATATGATAGTTATATGTATAGCACCAAGTCCTCGCCCAGATTTTTATCTTGTTGACAAATTATTAATAAATTGTGTTAAGCAAAATATTACACCTATTTTGTGTGTCAATAAAATTGATTTGCTTGACAGTGAATTTAAGGAAAATATTGAAGTATCATATGGTAATCTGTGTGAAGTTTGTTATGTCAATGCAATAACAGGTGAAGGAATTGGAAAACTTGTTGAGCTAATTTCTAATAATTATGTCAGTATGGCTGGGCAATCGGCAGTTGGAAAATCATCAATTATCAATAGCATAGTGGGCTATCAAATGTTAGAGATAGGTGCATTGTCAAGAAAGGTTGAACGTGGTAAGCACACAACTAGAAATGTTGAGATTTTTGATATTGGTCACGGCATAAGACTTGCAGATACTTGTGGTTTTTCTATTTTGGAAATTGAAAATATTAATCCAGACGAACTTTCCACTTATTTTACAGATTTTGATGATTTTGCTTGTAATTGTAAATTTAATTGCTGTAATCATATTAACGAACCCCAATGTGCTGTTAAAAATGCGGTAAGTACTGGTGAGCTAAGTAAGGATAGGTATGATAGATATGTACATTTGTACAAAGAGTTACTTGAGAAATGGAGGAAACGATATGACTAAATATATGGTATCACCATCAATATTATCTGGTGATTTTGCAAATATGGGTGATAGCGTCAAAAATGCCTGTGATTGGGGAGCAGATTTGATACACGTTGATGTTATGGATGGTGTTTATGTTCCTAATATTACATTTGGAATGCCTATGGTAAAAAGCATAAAACCATATAGTCAAGTACCGCTTGATGTACATTTAATGATAACTGAACCAGAAAAATATGTTGGAAGTTTTGTTGATTGCGGTGCAGATATAGTAACTTTTCACCCTGATGCAAGTAAAGATGTTCAAAAAGGTTTGGACACAATAAAGTCAAAAGGTGCAAAATGTGGTTTGGTTTTAAATCCCGATAAGCCACTTGAATTAGTTTATCCTTATATTAATGATATAGATATGGTATTATTAATGAGCGTATTCCCAGGGTTTGGTGGTCAAAAATTTATTGCAGAAGTTTTGGATAAGGCAAAAGAGTTAAAAGAATACATTACAAAACATAATATAAATATTGATATTGAAATAGACGGCGGTGTTAGCAGTCAAAATGCGGAAATTATTAGAAATAGTGGAGTTAATATTTTAGTTGCTGGTAGTGCTGTTTATAAGAGTGAAAATCCTAGTAAGGAAATAGCTTTGATTAAAGGTTTAAAATAATTATTGATTATGGAAAATAACAAAATTAAAAAAGTCGTTGCAGTTGTCTTGAATGGTGAAAAATATTACGATGAAATTGTTGGGGATATTATTGTTGGTGTTGATGGCGGAGCTGATAAGGTAAACAAAATCCATTTATTTGTTGGGGATAAAGATAGTGTAAAGAAAGATATTCAAGGTGTAGAACAAATTCTACTTAATGTAGATAAGGATGAAACTGATGGTGAAATTGCGGTAAAGTATCTTATTGAAAATGGATATAGCAAAATAAATTTTTATGGCGTTAATGGTGGTAGACTAGACCATATACTTGCAAATTTAAGTATAATGGCTCAATGTGTTGAAGCAGGGATACAAGTTACAGCTTATTGCAATGATTGTGATATTTATATGACAAACAAAAATTTGGATATTAATATTAAAAAAAATAGTATTGTAAGTTTGTCACCATTCACAGATAAGGTGCATATTATATCTTTAGAAGGTGTGAGGTGGCAGTTAAATAACGAATATATTTATAAAAATTTAACTAGAACATTGTCAAATATTGCTACAGATAACAAGATTCGTCTTTGTGTGGATTTTGGTATTGTAATGCTTATTGTCAATAAATAAAATTGTTTATGAAATGAATATGGAGGGGTTATGCGTATATATTGTGCCAATCCACCAAAGATAATTAAATTTTTTCTTAGAAAAATTTGCTCTAAAAAACAATAGAAAAACCCCTTAATAACTAAAATTTTGGGTAATTTGATAGTAAAAAAGCTCTCAATGAGAGCTTTTTTATTTTTTGTAATAAGATAACAATTAACACTGCTGGTGTGAATAAAAAATTTAAGCTATATAGAAATTATAAGCCTCACATCTTGATTAGTGTGACACTTTATATAATTAATGTGGTTCCAGTACATTTTTTGCAACCTTATAGTCAACACCGTTAATGGTAAGTACTTTTTGGAAGCCTTAAGCTACTTCTTCTACAATAAAAATATAAGTATAACTACTTTATAAAGATTTACTTAACAATGTAACTGACAAGCATTTAAAGCAAAATATGATATAGTTATTTATTCTTAAGTTTTTAGAAAAAGCCTATTTGCTGAGGGAATAATTGAATAGCTTAATTGCGAGAATAGCTAATAAACACTATTCTTTTGTTCCACTATACTAAGACACACCTCTCATAAACTTGCACTGGTAAGAAATATGTACAATGTTGTAGAAAATATTGAATATTCATCTAATCTAGTAACTAAGCTAATGGTAAAATACTAATCCAAGGCACGCCAATAATTTGTTTTAAACGTCATCAAAAAGAGGCTGATAAATTAAAAAATATGATATTTGTGATTGCCGATTCTTTGATTTTTGTTAAAAATAAACTATTGCAAATGTTAATGTTGGATTAGGTAATTGATAAAAATAATTTGATAAATTGATGTTTGTATTAAATTGTGAGTTGTAATGGTTTAAGCTAGAGTATTGAAATTGAATATTAATTTTATTTGTTTGAGTAAAGCATTATTAAACAAAAAAGTAGGATAACTCCTACTTTAATTGCTCTGTAATTAGTTATTTCCGCTCTTTTTCATTGTGCGAAGGCATCTTGTGCAAACGTACTCTGTTGTCTCACGACCATTATCGTCAACTAATTTAACTTTTTGCACATTAGCGTTCCAAGACTTTCTAGCTTTACGGTTAGAGTGAGAAACTGTATTACCACTCATTTTAGATTTATTGCAAATACTGCATACTCTTGACATAGAACACACCTCCTATTAAGCAATTTACTTTAGTATTCTATCACTAATTAATAAATTATGCAAGGAATTTTAAGCATATTTTTTATAAAATATAAAAATTTATGCAAAGATTGGTTAAATTCTACTTTTTTTAAATGTAAAGTTAATAATTTTAAGTCAAATTTTATATATTAGCATTAAGACGACAAAATTTTATTAAGTATTTAGGAAATTTTATATAGTTACACTTAGTGCATAAATATCGAATTAGTTCAAAAAATAAACAAAATAGCGTTTTATAAGGCCTTTTAAAGTAAATAATTATAAAAAATAATTTAAAATGCTTGATTATTTAAATTAATTCGTGTATTATATAATAAATAAGGGAGAGGTGTACTATGTCAGTTAAGACAATAAATAAGTTTGGCAAATTGAGTATTACTGATAACACTATAGCAATGGTTGCAAGTCATATTGCAAGTGATTGTTATGGCGTAGTTTCACTTGTTTCCAGAAAATTGACCGACAGTATTGCAGAGATTTTTGGAAAAAAGTCATATGCTAAAGGCGTAAAAGTAGAAACAATTAAAAATAAAATCAACATTGAAATTTACGCTGTGCTTAAAGATGGCATTAATACTGATGCGGTTTGTGATTCTATCAAAAGTGCTGTGAAATACAACATAGAATTTTTTACCGGTATGCGTGTTGACGAAGTCTTGGTTTATGTTGTAGGTGTCAGAGTTTAATTGGAGCTTTAAATTATGAAAATTTTAGATATATCTAAATTTAAGGAGATGGTTATTGGCGGTGCAACGTTACTTGAGATTAACAAAGATTACGTTGACTCCTTAAATGTTTTTCCAGTGCCAGATGGTGATACTGGAACTAATATGTCAAAAACATTGACAAGTGCTGTTAGTGAAGTTGACAGCAAGGAATATGATAATTTTGAGGATTTGTTGAATGATTTTTCCAAAGGTGCTTTAAAAGGAGCAAGAGGAAATTCAGGAGTTATTTTATCACAAATAGTTAAAGGTATAAACAAATCTTTGGCAGAGGCAAAAGTTATTAATACAAAATCTTTTGCAAAAGCGTTGCAAAACGCTACTGATGTTGCATATAGTGCGGTTTCTAAGCCTAAGGAAGGTACAATTCTTACTGTTATCCGTTATATGGCGGAAAAATCGTCCTCTCTTGCAAATAAACATTCAAGTTTTATAGCATTTTTTGATGCACTTATTGAAAAAGGTGAGGAAATCTTGAATAAAACTCCAGATATGCTACCAGTTTTAAAGAAAGCAGGCGTTGTAGATGCTGGTGGTAAAGGTTTGATATTTGTATTCCAAGGTTTTAATAATGTTTTGAAAGGCGTTCCTATGGAACGTGTTGCACACGATGACGAAAATTCAATTGAGGATGCCATTGATAATTTTAGTGGTGATATCCACGATTTAGAGAATATCAAGTTTGCATATTGTACAGAGTACTTTATAATCAACTTGAAAAATAAGACAACAGAAGAAGATATTGAGAAATTGCGTGATAAGTTAATGGCTATTGGTGATAGCGTTATTGCAATTGGTGATTTGTCAATGGTTAAAGTACACGTGCATACAAATCAACCAAATAAAGCATTACAATACGCTTTAAGTATGGGTGAACTTGACAGAATAAAAATTGAGAATATGCTTGAGCAAAACCGTGCTTTAATTAAGAAACACGAGGCAAATAAAAAGCCAATTGCTATGGTATCTATTTGTTCTGGTGGCGGTTTAGCAACTATATTCAAGGAGCTTGGTGTAGATACCGTTATCCAAGGTGGTCAAACAATGAATCCTAGCGTTAATGACATTTTAAATGTCATTGAAAATGTCAATAGTGATAATGTAATTGTTTTACCAAATAATAAAAATATAATTCTAGCTGCTGAACAGGCTGTGGAATTATCAAGTAAAAATGTTAAGGTTGTTCAAACCGTAAATGTGCCTGAGGGTATAGCTTGTGCAGTTGCTTTTGATATTAATAGAGATATTGATGCGAATGTAGAGGCAATGCAAGAGGCGTATAGTGAAGTGTCATATGGTGAAGTAACTTACGCTGTAAGAAAAACCAATCTTGACGGCTTTGATTTGCAAGAAGGTGATATAATTGGCATTACTGATAAAAAGATTGTATCAAAAGGTGCAGATGTAAGTGATGTAACTTTTGATGTGATTGGAAATCTTGTTGATGAAGACAAATCGGTTATTACCTTGTATTATGGTGAGGGCGTTACTGAGGAACAAGCAAATAGCTTAAAAGAAACACTTGCAGATAAATATGACGAATGTGATGTCGAAGTTTATGAGGGCGGTCAAAATCACTATTTCTATATGATTAGTGTTGAATAATTTAAAATTGCAAATACTTGGCTTGCTTTGTGGCAAGCCAATTTTTAATATTATTACTTGTTGGTTTAATATTTTAAATGTTTATAATATTATTGATTTTAGCTTTAGTCTATTTGAATAAATATATTATCAATTGCATTAATGGAGCTATCCTTGCCACGAAATGTATCAATATTTATAAACCTATTATAATTTTTATTATCTGAAGCTGTAGTCAAGCGACACGTAGTGTCATTTGACATCAGCAAATGTTAATTCAAACTGGAAACGCTTGTGTAAGTAAGCTGTATTGCTTCTTGCAATACAAAATTTTAAGCGGGCTTAAAATTTACTTCCTATAGTTTATATTATCAAAAGCTGTAGTCAAGCGACACGCAGTGGCATTTGACATCAGCAAATGTTAATTCAAACTGGAAACGCTTGTGTAAGCAAGCTGTATTGCTTCTTGCAATACAAAATTTTAAGCGGGCTTAAAATTTACTTCCTATAGTTTATACTATAAATAATTATGGAACTGAAAGATTTAAAAGGTGTTGGAGATAAAACACTTGAAAAACTAAATAGTCTTGGTATATATTCAGTGACAGATTTGTTGGAAAATCTGCCAACAAATTACTTGGATATGACAAATATAACCAAAGTTGAGGATATTGTAGAGGGTGAATATTTGCTTTTAAAAGTAAATATTATTAAAGTATATCCAAAACAATATAGCAAAAACAAATTGTGTTATATAAAATGCGATTGCGTATGTGAAGATTTGTCAATTAACCTAATTTGGTTTAATATGCCTTATATGGAATATAGCTTAAATTGTGGAGAAATTCTAGTTTGGGGTATATTGCGTTATGAAAATAAAAGATACACAATGATTAATCCTAATATAGCGGATGTTGGTAATAAATATAAACTAAAAGATATTAAGCCAATTTATAGTCTAAAAGGTAAAATAGGTGAAGTAAGTTATCGTAAAATAATTGATTTTGCATTACAAAATTGTAACATTCCTAATTTACTTAATGAACATTTTGATTTGAATAAAATTTATAACAATATACATTTTGCAAAGTCAATGTCACAGATGCAAAATGCTCAAGAGCAACTTGCGATTTATGATATCGCCACTCAATTATTATGTTATAAAGTAGTAAGAAATATAAAAAAATGCACGCCATTAAATTGCGAATATCCACAATATGTGGAAAAATGTTTACCTTATAAACTTACTCAGTCGCAGAAAAACGCATTAAATGATATTATGTTAGATTTGCAAAGTGGTAGTATTATGAATAGGTTTGTGCTTGGTGATGTTGGTTCTGGAAAAACTATTGTTGCACATTTAGCTATCTATTCAATTGCAAGCTTAGGTATGCAATGTGCATTGATTGCTCCTACTGAAATTTTAGTAAAGCAACATTATGATAATTTTAATAATATATTTAAAAATTACGGCTTAAAAACTTGTTTACTTACTTCAAGTATTAATAATATTGATAAGTCAAATATAATTGAAAAGCTTAAAAATGGCGAGATTGATATTCTTTTTTCAACTCATTCTTGTTTAGAAAGTGATGTGAAGTTTGCAAATTTAAAGCTAGCAGTAATAGACGAAGCTCATAGATTTGGCGTTAAACAAAAAGCTAAGTTACTTGCAAAAGGTGACTGCGTTAATTGCTTGTCAATGTCTGCAACTCCATTGCCAAGGTCTTTTGCAATGATGATTTTTGGTGATTTGAAAATCAGTAAATTGTATAAGGCGGAAAGTAGAATATCTAATATAAAAACATTTATTTTACGTTCAAATAAAACCCCCGATATGTTTGCTTATTTTGCAAACAAAATAAAAACTGGTTCTCAAATATTGGTTGTTTGTCCACGTGTTGTGGAAAGTGAAGGTTTGGACTTATATTCAGTAAAGAGCGTATACCAGAGTTTGCTAAGTAAATTTAAAAAAGACGAAATAGGTTTGCTTTATGGCAGTATGAAAGCGGAAGAAAAGGAGAATATTATCAAGGGTTTTAGCAGTGGTAAAATAAAACTGTTAGTATCTACTACAGTTATTGAGGTTGGTATAGATATTCGTAATCTAGATACAATAGCTATTTTATGTGCAGATAGGTTTGGTGTAGCGTCTTTGCACCAATTGAGGGGCAGAGTTGGCAGAGATGGTAGGGACTCGGAATGTTATTTGCATTGTACAAACTATACAATACCTAATCGTATTAAACAACTTAAAGAGTTAAACGATGGAGTGTTATTAAGCGAACTTGATGCACAAGAAAGAGGCTATGGTGATTTAATCGGCTTTAATCAAGCGGGAAAAAATCCATTTGAAAAGTTTTATATCAAAATAACAGAGGAAATAATTAATACAGCCAAAGCCATTGTTGACACTACAGATATTGAAACCTTAGATAAAGAATTATTAGAAAAATATATGCAAAAATATGATTTTTATCAAGATATTGTTTTAAATTAGTAGTTTTAGTATAAAAACATTAATATTAAATGCTAACATTTTTTATTTGTCAAGTTTGTAAACTATATTAATGTAAATTAATAAACTATACAAATATCAAGATATTTAAAAGCTTTGTTTTAATTTATTAAGTTAAAGACAATTTGTCATATATATTTGTAAATTTTACGCAAAATTTTGGCATTATATGGAAAAAATTTGTTTTTTGTGTTACAATATTAATGTAGTATGTTACTATAATTTTAGTTGTAAGGGGAATAAATATGTTAAAAGATAAAGTTGCAGTTGTTACTGGCGGTACACGTGGTATCGGACTTGAAATTGTAAGGCTTTTTGTGGAAAATGGTGCAAAAGTTATTTTGCTTGGCTCTAGGGCTGAAACTGTAGATAAAGCATTAAAAACTTTGGCAGATGAAGGTAAAAAAGTAGACGGATATTATCCAAATTTGACTTGCTATAATGAAATAAATAAGGTTGTACAAGATATTATCTCAAAGTATGGCAAAATTGATATTTTAGTTAACAATGCTGGAGTATCTGCAAGTGCTACAATTGATAACACTACTAGTGAGGACTTTAGTAAAATAATAGATTTAAATTTAAATGCTATTTTTAATATGACAAAGGCAGTTGTTCCTTATATGAAAGATAGGCGTGAGGGGGTAATTCTAAATACAAGTTCAATGGTAAGTATTTATGGTCAGCCGTCTGGTGTTGGTTATCCAGCAAGTAAATTTGCAGTAAATGGTCTTACAAAATCTTTGGCAAGGGAATTAGCACCTTTTAATATTAGAGTTAATGCAGTTGCACCTGGAATAACTAAAACTGATATGGTTGCTAATTTGCCAGAACAAGTTATTGCTCCGCTTATAAAGTCAATCCCTCTTGGTAGAATTGGTGAACCACGTGATGTAGCTAATGCGTTTTTATTTTTAGCAAGCGATATGGCAAGCTATGTTACTGGCGACATTCTTTCTGTAGATGGCTGTGCAAGATGTTAATGTGAATTATGAGTTTAATAAAATTTATTAATTTTTGTATAAAAAACAATGTTAAATTAATCTTTGATTTAAATTTGATTACTTATTAATTTTAAGTTGTTAATTATTATAAATAAGCGAGAGATTTTAAGTCCCTCGCTTATTAGATTAATGAGTTGTAAATCCATAAAATTAAACAATTATTTGATAGGGAATTATTATTTATGATAATTTTATTTATAAAGCTTAAAATAATATTTAATTTAAATTTTTTGCAAATTAATAAATATTTAAATACATTATTCAATTATTATTGGATTGTGCTAATATACAAGATAGAAAATATATAGTTTAAATCTATTTATATAATTAATTTGTAACAAGTTTATAATAGTTAGCATATAATAATTTTGTAAGTGCAATAATAAACTATGACCTTTCCTCAATTAAAGTAGCATTTTTAGCTTTTATAAAGCAAAAATGCAGTTTTCACTAAAGTAATTATGACAAAATAAAATTTTTTAAAAAAAGTTTGTAAAAACTCTTGCTTTTTTTTGAATGATTTGTTATAATACAAAAGCTGTGGAAGCTTAGCTCAGTTGGGAGAGCATCTGCCTTACAAGCAGAGGGTCATAGGTTCGAGCCCTATAGTTTCCACCAAATGCGGGAGTGGCTCAGTGGTAGAGCGTCGCCTTGCCAAGGCGAATGTCGCGAGTTCGAATCTCGTCTCCCGCTCCATTTTTTTAAGGCACCATAGCCAAGTGGTAAGGCAGAGGTCTGCAAAACCTTTATCCCCAGTTCAAATCTGGGTGGTGCCTCCAAAATTGCCGAAGTGGCGGAATAGGCAGACGCAAGGGACTTAAAATCCCTCGGTCCACAAGACCGTACCGGTTCAAGTCCGGTCTCCGGCACCAACACATAATAAAACGAACCATTGTATTAAAAACTGGTTCGTTTTATTTTTTTATAATGAATTATTTGGTGTAAAGGTATCATTATGTAAATGTTAAAAAATAGGCACTAAAAGAATTGAATCTTGAAAAATTTCTTTTTTCTTAACTTGCATTTTTTTAGTAGCTAAATAGTAAAGAAATGAAAAATAATAATTGTTACAACACTAAAGCAATTATTGATTGTTTATAGCTTGAAAAGTGTAATAGCCTTTAATGACATAATTATACCCCGATTTTCAGCAATAATTTTGTATTTTTTAATATTAACAATAAGATTAATTTTGTATTAATATCATTAAAAGATGAAATTAATTGTGTATAAAAGTAAGTTTGCTTTTTAGAAAATGTTGTGACTTTTAATGTGGGATTATTAATAAATAAATCAGTTGTAATGAAAATTACAGCTGATTTATAACTTTATTTCATATAAATAATATACTATTATTAGGACCAAATAGGTAGGTGGCATTTATTGTCCTATTTAATATAAAAGAATAAATTATTATCTATATGTAATGTTCAGTTTGATTTTTAACAAATTAATTTAGTTAAAACTTTAAAACAGACAGAATTATTCTAATGGAAAAAGTATTATAAAAAAACCGACAAAAAAAATTGTTTTTCTAAATGAAAAGAATGTTTTAAAAATCGGTATTAATTAAAAAAAATAAATTAATAGTAAAAAAAATCATAACTACAATTAATAATCGGTATTGACAGATTTTTAATTTAGAGTTATAATTATTTAGGTAATAATAATAGTATATTATTACTCGTAAAAGTGATAAGGGAGAATATAATTATGAGTAAATCAGTTAAGCGGTTATTTTCGCTGTTTGTTGTAATTATGTTAATGTTGGCATTGGGTACAACATTTGTTTTGCTACAATCACGAAAGAGTATAGTAAATAATAAAAATAATACAAATAATACAAATGTAGTTGCTAACATTAATCCCAATGCTTGGGATGGAAATAGTAATAAGTCAGGGAATGTTAGGTTTGCACTTGACCCTGATTATCCAGCTACTCATGTGACAATGACATATCCTACTAAAATATATCTTGATAAAACTGAATCTTTAGGTTCAGCTGGTTATTATTTTCATATAGTCAGCGGAAGTTTTGGTGGCAGTCCTGCTAACAGAGTGTATATCAATCCACATATTTGGGGATATAGAAAAGACACTGCAAATAGTCCTATGGGTAATATTTTTAATGATTATTACTTTATTGCACAAAGCCAAGTAGATACTAGTTTGGAAGTAAATGTTAAGACTACAAGTGGCATTGATGATGAGACAAAATTAGGTATAGATACAGATTATGGTAGAGTACTGCTTAATGCATGGAAGATTAGTGATGATTCAGCATATAATGTAAAAATTAAATTACAAGGAACACCTAAAAGTATAGGCACATTTAATTTTAACTTTAGTAGTGTTGCTGGAATGCACTATACTTCATCTATGATTAGTACTCAGCAATGGACAAAAAATAGTAATTGGTCAAGCTCAGGTGCTTGGCGTGAGCTGGTTCACTATAACAATATGGACCCTTCACCTATTAGTATTGCTATAACTGTATATGATAAGTCTGCATTGAAAACAGCTATTGAGGAATTGCAAACAAAGAGCGGATATAATCAAAGTATTTTTAATACTGCTAATAATATACTTACTACTCGTGAAGTAACTCAGTCACAAATTGATACACAAACTACAAACGTAAGAAATGAGATAAACAGAGTAGCTAAAGTAGCATTGACTGAAAAATATAATAATTTGAGTAATAAGCTTACAAATTTAGGTGTTAATAGTACTACTGCGGGATATAAGGCAATATTTGACGATTTAACTATTGCAAACAATATTCTTAATTCAAGTAGTATTGACAATGATGCAATAACTGCAAGTGAAAACGCATTAGATTATTATTTAGGTATTTGGGATAATTATCTTGCAAGTGGTACAAATAGAATAATAAAAGGTACTTTTGGTGATTATTTTACTACTTTTATTTATCCAAGTAAGATTAGTTTGGAAATGGGGCAAAGGTTGGCCGACCTAAATTATAATTTTATTGTAGATGCTAACTATAATGCAACAAATACGGATTTCAGAATGTTTTTTGATGCAAGTGGTTGGGGGCGTGGAGCGAATGTAATTAATGAGCATTTTAGTAATTACGGCTATACAGCTAGACATTCAATAGGTACTAATATTTCAGGAATGGATTGGGGTTTCCAAAACTATGAAAATCAATCAAGTGTAAATAATGATTGGCGATTTGCGTCTGTTACATACAATTCTAAGCCTTATTTATTAGTTTCAGCTGGTAATCAAACTTATAAGAGCACAATAACTATAAGTGGTAGCCCTAAAAAAGCAGGTCAATTTACATATGATTACAATATGGATAGTTTTGCACAACAATGGACATCAAGTTGGACTACACAATATACTATTTCATATAGTGAATCAGTATCAATTGAATTTGAAATAAATAATGCTGGTGTAGCAGAGGCAAAAGAAAATCTGCAAACAGCTAAAGATGGGTTAATTAATAATTTAAAAAATGCAACTGGTAAAATAACTAATTTAGATGCAATTACGCAATTGATTAATAATATTGATGTTATGTTGGATAGTAGTTCAGCGACTGCGGACGAAATTAACACATTAACGCAAAGTGTTACAAATACTACAATTAGTGTGGACAGAAACTGGGATGAGGCTAACACATATTGTATTGAACGTGAGATATATGTTAATCAATATGTGGATTCTGACGGCAATAAATATAACTTTGTTAATATCAATAGTAACAGAATAACTGGTGATAGTGATGGCAAAGTAATAATTAATGTTAATACTTATAGTAGTCCTATAACAATAACTTATCCTAATGGAACTAGCTTTACACTAAATCTAAATGCTACACATACTGGCTATAAATGTGAAGAAACTTCTACTTGTACAATTTGTAACACAGCTCTTGAAGCTAGAGAACATAACTGGGTACAAGGTGCTAAGTTACACGATGCAACTTGTGTAAGTGGTGCAGAGTATGAATATACTTGTTCATATGATACTAGTCATATAAAAACAGCAATTGTAGGTGATATTGACCCTAATAATCATAGCTATGGTGATTGGGTTGTAGAAAAAGAAGCTAATTGTTTAGAAACAGGTTCTAAAACAAGATTATGTCAAAATGTTGGATGTGGACACATAGACACAGAAAGTATAGTAGCATTAGGACATAGTCACACTGAGCCTATAGTTACAGCACCAACATGTACTGAGAAAGGTTATACACTATATAAATGTTCAAGGTGTGAAGATATTGACCCAACAATATGTGATGAACAACCAGCTTTAGACCATTTAGTAACAAGTTGGACAGATAAAGGCAATGCTACTTGCACAAATAATGGAGACGAATATGGTACATGTACTCGAGAAGGTTGTGGAGTTGTCGTAGAGAGAGTAAAAGAAAACTCTATGTTGCCTCATAGTTATGCAGATACAATAGTAGCACCAACTTGTACAGAAAAAGGTTATACATTGCATATTTGTTCAGTATGTCAGTTTGAGATGATAGATACTGAGACAGAAATAGATTTAAATAATCACGATTATAGTGTGGAAAAGCAAACAATAGCACCAACGTGTACAGAGCAAGGCTATACAATCTATGAATGTTCAAGATGTCATAATGAGGATAGCGAACATAG
>CAJTNA010000002.1:108381-145189 GCA_910577845.1 uncultured Christensenella sp.
AGCAAGGTTATACAATCTATGAATGTTCAAGATGTCATAATGAGGATAGCGAACATAAAAATATAGTACCAGCAACTGGGATACATAGCTATACTATTGAACAAGGTGACGTAGTGCCAGCAACTTGTACTGAGGACGGATATCAAATGTATAAGTGTGAGCATTGCACTGAAACTGAAAAACGAATAACTGAAGCAAAATTAGGTCATCAGCATAATGTTGCAATAATAACACCTCCAACTTGTGTGGACGATGGTTATACAATGAATAAATGCTCAAGATGTGAGGATATTGACCAAACAAAATATGATATAATTCCAGCAACTGGAGGCACTCATAGTTTTACTATTTTACAAGGTGATGAAGTCCCAGCAACTTGTACTGAGGACGGATATCAGATGTACAAGTGTGAACATTGTACTGCAACTGAAAAACAAGTAACTGAGGAAAAACTAGGTCACGAATTTAATGTAGTTAATACAACTATTCCTCCTACTTGTGGAGATGATGGATATACTTTGTATGAGTGTTCAAGATGTAAAGAATTAGATGAAACTCATAAAAATATAGTACCAGCAACTGGGATACATAGCTATACTATTGAACAAGGTGACGTAGTGCCAGCAACTTGTACCGAGGACGGATATCAAATGTACAAGTGTGAGCATTGCACTGAAACTGAAAAACGAATAACTGAAACAAAATTAGGTCATCAGCATAATGTTGCCATAATAACACCTCCAACTTGTGTGGATGATGGTTACACAATGTATAAATGCTCAAGATGTGAGGATATTAACCCAACAAAACAAGACATAACTTTAGCAACTGGACATAGTTATGTTGATACAGTTGTAGCACCAACTTGCATAGAAAAAGGATATACATTGCATATTTGTTCAGTATGTCAGTTTGAGATGAGCGATAATGAAACAGAAATTGACCCAGATAATCACGACCATAGTGTTGCAGTTATAACAGCTCCAACTTGTACAGAAGATGGCTACACATTATATAAATGTTCAAGGTGTGAGGATATTAACCCAACAAAACAAGATATAATAGTAGCAATAGGTCATAGTTATGTTGATACAATAGTAGCACCAACTTGTACAGAAAAAGGTTATACATTGCATAAGTGTTCAAGATGTGATAATGAATTTACTGACAATGAGGTAGAAATTAATCTTGATAATCATACTTGGAATGATGGTGTTGTAACGAAAGAGCCGACTGCAACTGAAAAAGGTGAGAAAGAATTTACTTGCAGTGGTTGCGGTGACAAGAAAGTTGAGGAAATTCCAGCATTAGGTGTGGTTGATAAACCAGTACAACCAAATGAACCAGAGATTGCTAATGGTCCAAACATAGGTGCAATAGTTGGTGGTGCTGTAGGCGGTACAGCTGGTTTGGGAATTTTGGTGTTGGTAATATTTATCATTATCAAAAAAACTAAAAAAGTATAAAAGCTCTTAAAAATGTAGATTTTTGCGATTTATAGTTGTAAAATTTACATAAAACAAAAAGGAATAATTAAATATTTTAGTATAAAACAAAAACAGCCCAAGTTTAAAAACTTAGGCTGTTTTGTTTGCATAAACTTTAGATATAGTAAGCTTTTTATTTGTCCCAATCTTGTGTTAAACTTATTAGCGGTTGCAAATATTCTTTATCCGACCAATCACAATTACGCCCCAAAGCTTGCATTAAAGCACTTTCCCAAGGTTCATAAGTTGCTGGGTCTTTTTTGGATACTATTTTTTTTAACATATTACAAAGTGTTCTGTCAATAAATTTCATTTTACTTTCGTCCCACGCACCACGACCATAAAAAATTGGTATATTTTGCAATTCGTCTTTTAGATTGTGTTGTTTAATATCATTAAATGCTTTTTCATTATAAGGTGAGGCACCAATACAAAAAAAAGCTATATTTTTATTTTGTAAAGTTTCAAAATTCTTTTTTAAAATTGACAAACAACTTATACCAGATGCATATATTGCACCACAAAAAATTATATTTTGGTATTTAGTTATTTGATTGATTTTGGCTTTGGAATATTCTATTATGTCATAATTAATTTCCTTAGCAAGCCATTCAGCATATTTTTTTGTTGTACCATATTTTGATTTATAAATTATAATACCATTGTTCATAAATAGTCCCTTTAAATTTAATAAATTTGTTTTTAATTATTAAATAACTATAAATTGTAAATGTTAAATACAAGCGATTATAGATAAAAAGTGAATAAACTTATTAAAATTGGACTTACAACAATTACAAGTGTAGTAATAATTATATGTAATATATCAATGATTTTTTTGTTGACTTTGTCTAATAGGTAATACATAAATATTCCAATTGCAGAGACACCAACTAATACTACTGGAATAGATATTGCAATCGATTTGACTAATTTAATAATAAATATAATGCCTATATCTATTAAAAAACTTGCAATTGATAATAATATTCGCAATATGTAAAGCTTCAATTTTTTTTGTCAACTTTTTATTGTTACTCATTTGATAAAGTATTAAAATCAGCAATAAGATTTAGATTGCTTTTGCTATAAAAAAGGCAAATATTAAACCTATAATTCCTATTACCATATATATTTCCTATTTAACAAGCAAATTCAAAATAACTAATTATTGTGCTAAGTTAGCAACCTAATACTTAATACTGATATTAATTAAATTTCATATTAATACTATTTAATTAAATAGCTTTTTGTAGATATATTTAATACTAATTAGTAGACGACTATTTATTTAAGTCCCAATCAATAGGTTGTTTGCCTTTTGAAATTAAATAATCATTTGTTTTTGAAAAGTGTTTACAACCAAAAAAGCCGTTGAATGCAGATAGTGGTGATGGGTGTGCACATTGTAAAATTAAATGTTTGCTTTTGTCAATTAGAGGAACTTTGCTCCTAGCATTGCCACCCCAAAGAATAAAAACTACATTTTCAGTATTGTCGGAAATAAGTTTTATTACGCTGTCAGTAAACCAAGCCCAACCGCATTTTGAGTGTGAGTTTGCAAGGTGTTCTTTTACGGTTAGAGTAGTGTTAAGTAATAGTACACCTTGATTAGCCCATTTTGTTAGGTTTCCGCAATTAGGTTCTTTTATACCCAAATCGGTTTCAATCTCTTTGTAAATGTTTTGTAGTGACGGCGGAAGTTTTACGCCGTCTTTAACTGAAAAACAAAGACCGTGTGCTTGACCTGGTTCGTGATAAGGGTCTTGTCCTAAAATTACAGCTTTTAATTCCGAAATAGGTGTATAACGGAAACAATTATAAATATCGTACATATTAGGATATATTACACCATTAGCATATTCTTGCTTTAAAAATTCTCGTATTTTTTTGTATTTTTCGTCAGCAAACAAACTTTCCAAAAGTTCGTCCCAACCACCGCCAAGTTCTTTCATAATAGTTTTATTCCTTTGTCTTAAATTTACCAAAAGCTTAGGTATTTTTATTTACACAATGCTGTTTATTGGTTTTCGGTTTGAGAAAAAAGACGATGTTTAATCATATGTAAATAAGGCTAACATTTTGTTTATAAACAATATTGTATAATCTATTATATAATAGCATAAAAGCATATTTTTTGCAAGTACTAATACAAAAAGCATTAAATTTTATTTGTAAGTATTATTTATTTTAATTTATTATTTGTGTAAAGCTATCATAAATAAAGAGAGGTAAAAATGTTAATTGTTCAATTAATGATAATGTATTTATTTAGATATTTATCCATAAAAGTCAAATGTTTTTAGTCACTTTTACATTATATAATTTTTTAATTGAAATAAATTGACAAATTTGCGGAAAATACTTGATTATTTTTGTAATTTTGTATATAATGATAAATGGTGAATTTCTTTTTGAAATTTAATAAAGATTTTTTAAATACACTGGAGGTATTATGAAGAATAATTCTTTATTACAAAACAACATTAAGTTAATTAATGATGCTACAAAAAAGATTAAATCTTTTGCATTTGACTTAATTGATGATGGTAGTTTTGTAGAGACTGATGTTTTTACAGCGGGCAAGTCTTTCCTAGATTGTGGGGAGGCTCTTGGTGAAGGTGTAGTTACAGGTTATGCCACTATTGGTAACAGACCTGTACATTTTTTTGCACAAAATCAAGAGGTTATGAAAGGCAGTTTTGGTGAGGCACACGCAAAAAAGATTTTAAAAGTTATCAGAAAAGCTGTGCAAACTGGCACACCATTGATTTCAATCATTGATTCTAATGGTGCAAGAGTGGGTGAGGGTGTAGCTATGCTTGAGGCTTATAGTGAAGTTATCAATGCTATCAACCTTGCAAGAGAGAATATCACTCATATTTGCATTATTAAAGGTAACTGTGTTGGTATGATGGCAAGCATTGTAGCAATGGCTGACTTTGTATTTATGGCAGATAGTGCTATAATGAGCGTTGCATCTCCACAAGCGGTTGCATCTAAAGAAAAAGATTATCCAAAGTTGAATGCGATTTTGGGCTATAAAGCTATTTCTCAAAATAGCGATGTTGCAGATTTTTCATTTAAAACAACTAAAGAACTTGCAGAAAAGTTGAATTACATTTTGACAATTTGCGGTGGTGAAGTTGAGGAATGTGAGGATGATGCGAATCGTGAAACACCTGCATTGGACAAAGCATATAAAGTTGATGTTGCTTTAAAGGCAATATGTGATAATCAAAAGTACATAATTGCTAATGAAAATTATGCTAAAGAGGTTGTTACTGCTTACGCTTTGATTAACAGCATAAGCGTTGGTATCATTGCATTGGATAGCAGTGTAAACAATGGTTATATTAGTGCTAACGGAATTGCTAAGGCGGACAAGTTTATCAGCAAGTGTGATGAAAATGGTATGCCAATTATCAGCTTAGTTGATTGTAAAGGTGTAAATGCAAGCCTTGAGGATGAAGTAAATGGCTTGGCTGGTAAATTGGCTAGTCTAATGGCAAAACTTGCAAGTTGCAGTACTCCTATGATTAGCGTTATCACTGGTAAGGCAATTGGTCTTGCTTATTCAGTATTTGCAAGCAAGGGTATCGGTTTTGATTATACTTTGGCAAGTGCAGATAGCATTATCAGTCCAGTAAACACTGCAACTGGTAGCAGTATTGAGTATGCCGAGCAATTAAAGGCTGGCGAGGATAGAGCAAAGCTTGAGGCACGTTATGCAGAATTAGAACAAAATCCATTTATATCAGCTAAAGACGGATATATTGACAATATTATTGAACTTTCAACAATGCGTCCATATATCGCAAGTGCTTTAATGATGCTTTTGGGTATTTAAGGAGATGTGCAGATGATTAATAATTTACTTTTTTGTGCCGAACAGACAATTGGTGATAAATTAGCTGAGGCAGGTATAGTTGTATTAATCGGTGTTTCAATGGTATTTGTAATATTGTTTTTGCTTATTGGTGTTGTAAAGCTTTTACAATATTTAAATAAGGGACTTAATAATTGGGACGATATTATGGCTATTTATCGTGCAAATAAGGCCGAGAGAAAAGCTATTAAAAAGTCTTATGTTGATATCAAGGATGAACAAATAAATGATTTATACAAAAAGCTTGATAATAAAGAAATTACTAAGTTGGAATTTAAAGAGGCTAGTAGCAAGATAAAACTTGAATACAAATCAAAGAAACCTGAAATCAAGCAAGCGGTTAGTGATATAAAAGCATCACAAAAGCAAGCAAGACTTGCAAAACCCGAAAGTATGCCAATGCTAGTAGAACCAGCTGGCGAGGAAGTTACTGATAGCAAACTTATTGCAATAATCAGTGTTGCTATTGCGGTATGTACTGAGCAAGAACAAGCTGAAAGAAAAGTTACTTTCAAAGTACGTTCAATTAAACATATAAATTAAGGAGATTTTAAATATGCGTAAATTTAATATAAATGTAGATGGTAAAAATTATGTTGTAGAGGTTGAGGAAGTTGGTGGCGTAGCTACAACTCCTGTAGTTGCTCCAGTGGCAAGCACTCCAGTTGTTGCACCAAAAGCTACACCAGTAGTTGGTAATGGTGAGCCATTCAAAGCTCCAATGCCTGGTACTGTTCTTGACATTTGCGTTGCAAATGGTGCTACTGTAAAGAAAGGTGATACAATCTTAGTGCTTGAGGCTATGAAAATGGAAAATAATATGACAGCACAAAAAGATGGTGTTGTTACTGTAGCAGTTAGCAAGGGTGCTAGCGTAGGTAGTGGCGATACATTATTTACAATCGCATAATTAGGAGGCTGTAAGTAGATGTTTAATTTTAATTTGGCGTTCAGCGGAAGCGAGTCGCAAATTTTAAAATCTTTGCAAAACTTGTGGGAAAGTACTGGTTTTGCGGGTTTTAATACTGACACATTACTTAACTTAGTAATGATGGCAGTTGCTGGACTTTTGCTTTTCCTAGCCATATCTAAGAAATTTGAGCCGAATTTGTTGCTTGCAATGGCTTTTGGTATGTTTCTTATCAATATCCCAGGTGCGTACAACATCTTGTATGGTACGCAGGGATATGATTTTACTTTGAACTTAGCAAAATATAGTAGTGACGAAATTCAGCAACTTATAACAGCAGGTATTATTAATTCTGATGGTATGTTATTACTTAATGGTGAGGTTTTAACTGGTACACTTAGCCAGTTGAAAGATATATTCAGCTCAAATCCATATATTATGGAACTAGCTGGTAATGCAACAATTCATCAACAAACTACTGCAATTTTGCAAGCTATTATGGATGGGGTTACAGTACCAGGTGGTGTAGAATCATTTATTGCTAATGTAACTACAAACCATACAACGATTTCAGATTTTGGTTTATTCTACTATTTGTACAAGGGTGTAGACTGGGTAATTTTCCCTCCACTTATATTCCTTGGAATTGGTGCAATGACAGACTTTGGTCCGCTAATTGCAAATCCAAAGAGCTTATTACTTGGTGCTGCAGCACAAATTGGTATTTTTGTAACATTTATTTTGGCATCTTTGTTTGGCTTTACTGGTGCAGAGGCTGCATCAATCGGTATTATCGGTGGTGCAGATGGTCCTACAGCTATTTACTTAACAAGTAAACTTGCTGACCACTTGATGTCTTCTATTGCTATAGCAGCTTACTCTTATATGGCGTTAGTTCCAGTAATTCAACCACCTATTATGAAAGCTTTAACAACAAAGAAAGAAAGAATGATTGTTATGGAGCAACTTCGCCCAGTTTCAAAAAGAGAGAAAATATTGTTTCCTATCGTGGTGACTGGTATTGTTGGTATTATATTGCCTTCAAGTATTCCACTACTTGGTATGCTAATGCTTGGTAACTTGATGAAAGAGTCTGGCGTTGTTCCTCGTTTAGCGGAAACTGCCAAAAATGAATTGATTAATATTATTACAATATTCCTAGGCATTACAGTAGGTTCTAAAGCTTATGGTAGCCAGTTCCTTAACTGGGGTACAATCAAGATTATCGTTCTTGGCGTATGTGCGTTTGGTATCGCAACTGCGGGTGGTGTTTTGGTTGGTAAGCTTATGTGCAAATTGTCAAAAGGCAAAATCAATCCACTTATTGGTGCAGCAGGTGTTTCAGCCGTGCCAATGGCAGCTCGTGTTGCTCAAGATGTAGGTAAAAAGGAAAATCCAAACAACTATTTGTTAATGCACGCAATGGGACCAAACGTTGCAGGTGTTATCGGTTCGGCCGTTGCAGCAGGTGCTTTGCTTGCAATTTTCGGCTAAAATATTTAGAGCTTTGCTAAATCAATTAATTTTGCAAAGTATAAAGGAGATATTAATATGACAAAGAAAGTACAATTAACAGAAACTATTCTTCGTGATGCTCACCAATCTCAAGCAGCTACTCGTATGAGATTGGACGAGATGTTGCCAGTTGCAAGCAAACTTGACGAAGTTGGATATTATAGTATTGAGTGTTGGGGCGGTGCAACTTTTGACTCTTGCCTAAGATTTTTGAATGAAGACCCTTGGGAAAGATTGAGAATATTGAGAAAAGCAATGCCAAAAACAAAATTACAAATGTTGCTAAGAGGACAAAATATCCTTGGTTACAAGCACTATGCTGATGACGTTGTTGATGAATTTGTTAAAAAATCTATCCAAAACGGCATTAATGTTATTAGAATTTTTGACGCTTTAAATGATACAAGAAATATGAAAGCTTGTATAGATGCTATCCTAAAATACAAAAATGAGGATAAGAGCGGTTTAGGCGTTGTATGTGAGGCTACATTGTGTTATACCGTTAGTGAGGTACATACTCGTGAATATTTTGTTAACCTTGCTAAAGAGTTAGAGGCTATGGGAGCTGATGTAATTTGCTTGAAAGATATGGCTAACTTGTTGTTGCCTTATGAAACTTATGAGCTAGTTAAAGCTTTGAAACAAGCTGTTAAATGCCCAATTCACTTGCATACACATAACACATCTGGTACTGGTAATATGATTTATCTAAAAGCTATTGAGGCTGGTGTTGATATCATTGATACAGCATTGTCACCAATGGGTAATGGTACATCTCAACCAGCTACTGAGCCACTTATCGCAACATTGCAAGGTACAGAGTATGACACTGGTCTTGACTTGAGCTATGTAACTGAAATTGCAGAGCATTTCAAAGGCGTTGCAGAAAGATTGACTAAAGATGGATACTTAAATAAAAAGGCTTTACAAACAGACGTAAAAGGCTTGATATACCAAGTTCCAGGTGGTATGTTATCTAACCTAATGAACCAACTTAAAGAGGCTAATGCAATGGACAAGTATGACGAAGTTCTTGCAGAAGTTCCAAGGGTAAGAGCAGATTTAGGCTACCCACCACTTGTTACTCCTTCTTCTCAAATCGTAGGTTCTCAAGCAGTGCTAAATGTATTGTCTGGTGAAAGATATAAAATGGTTACTAAAGAGGTAAAAGGTATTGTTCGTGGTGAATATGGTAAATTGCCTGTTGAAATCAAGGCTGATTTAGTTAAAAAGATTATTGGTGATGAACCTAGAATTACTTGCCGTCCAGCTGATAATATTAAGCCAGAACTTGAAAAATATCGTGAGGAAATTAAGGAATTTATAGAGCAAGAGGAAGATGTTTTATCTTATGCGTTGTTCCCACAAGTTGCAATGAAGTTCTTTAAATATCGTCAAGCTAACAAAATGAATTTGGATAGCGAAATTGGCGATGTTGCTAATGGTATTCAACCAGTTTGATAATTAACAAATATAAAAATTTAATAACACAAAACAATAAACTGCTAATTTTAGCAGTTTATGTTTTTTGTACAAATTTTAATTAAATGTAAGCTTCTTGTAGATTAGTGAGTTAAAAATTTTAATAACATAATTGTGTAACTAATAAATGTTATTGGCAGTTACTTTATAGCTGTTTTTTAAAAGCCACAATAAGAGAGGGGCTAATCCATAAACATAGTAGCTAAATTTATTTAAAGAATTTTTAACTCGTATTATTTACAAATCAATATTTTTAAATTATAGCTATATTAAATCTAGCTATAATTTATATTTATTTAAATAAAAATTTTTATAAATTATTGCTAATTATATCAAAAATTTATACTTTTTATTGAGTAAAGACTAGTTGTATCTTTTCCATTTGTATCAATTGTAATAACAGCCCCGCCATTTGGAAGGTTATCATTCCAAGCATTATATCCCGCTGCACGTACTTGCAAAAAACAAATGTCTTTATAAAGTTTTGCATAATCTTCACCGTGAGTATGACCAGTTGCAATTAATTTTGTATTGCCAATAGGTAATATTTTTTCAGTTAAAAGTAAAGAGTTCTCTTCTGTTGTGTTAATTTGTTTTGCAGTAGAGTGGTCATTGTAATCACTAAAATTACTACCATTCTTATATGCTTCTAAAAATTCTATAAATGGTATATGCATAAATAGAGAAGTAAAAATATCATCTTGTTGTGCATTGCTTGCAATATTTGCATACCATTCCCTTTGTTCTTTTGATATGGCTATAAACTTATTATTGTCATCTCTCATACGGCTATCCATAAAAATCAAAGTGTGAGCAACTTTTTCGTTATAAGTAATATCAATTGTGTAATTACCCACGCCACCAACATTGTTATCCGCCACCAAGGCGTGAGAGTAGCTTGCAAGGGCAGTCATAACATCTAATGTTGAGCCACAATATTCACCATCATTATTACCACTTATAAATGCCCAGTATTGATTTTTTTGTTCAAATAATTCCGCAATAACTTTGATTGCATTTGGTTTATCGTAACTTGACTTTTTGTTGTAACCCTCAAATACATCACCAGTTAAAACTACAAGGTCAAATTTATTGTTATCCACTAATTTAGCAATTCCATCAATGGTTTTCATATCTTTTTTACTTTTACCATTAAGTAAGTGTGTATCGGATAGCATAAGTATATTAACTTTTCCATTTTCATTTGCTACAATATCTGGAAGATTTCTATTAAGCAAAGTATCTAAATTACCTTTTGCAAGTTCAGGCGGTGGAGTACAAGCTGTTAATATAAAAGCAAAAACACAGATTGCTAGTACAAAAGTTATTAATTTACAATATTTTTTCATACTTTTTCCTTAGTTTTTTAATATAATTTATAATTTTATTTTATCATAATCATTTTTATATGTCAATGTGCAAATTTTTTAAAACTAAAAAAATAATTGCTTTTTTATATGAGCTAAAATAAGACAATTGCAAAAATGATACTAATTGCTGTTGCAATAATTGCTTGAGAAAGTTTTGCACATAGATATTTTGGTAAAGTTACGCCACATTTTGCAGTGTAGTTGAGTGATTGTAACGCAATGCAAGCACCGCCAAATGTTACAAGGAAAGTCGCAATCGGAATACTGCTTGTAGCATTTAAATTGCATTTTGAAAGGTTTGCAAGCCCTCTTGTCATTTCAAAAAGACCATACCAAACAGACTTTGTTACCTCGCTATCAATGCCAATATGCTCCAAAGTCGTTGTTATTAAATTTGTTAAATATATTTTATCCACTAAAGTAATTATAAAAGACATTATTGCGATATAACCGCCCACAACAGCAATACTTATAATGCTGTCAATCATACTTTTACTTAATATATCATCATAAGTTGTGGAAAGGTTATAATTTGTGTCTAGTTCCTTATTTTTAGGGCGATAAATAAAAGCATTTATAAAAGCTGATAAAATATGCGATAAGTAAATTATATAACCAGATAATGTACTACCAAGCATACTGCTAATTGTTCCAATAATAAATATAGGACCGCATACGTTTGAAAGCACACTTATTATCAAGCAACTTTGTTTGCCTATAGCACCATTGTCATATAAATCTCTTGTTAATTTGCTACCAATAGGATATCCACAAAATATGCTCATTACTACTACATAACCAGTTATTGCTGGTGCGTGATAAACTTTTGCAAGCGGTTTTTTAAGTAATGCGGAAAGCTCTGATGCACTGCCAATCATAGTTAGCAATTTGTTAAAAAATATAAAAGGAAATAGGGCAGGTAATACATTTTTTGCGTATAAAATAAAAGCACTTAATGTTCCCTCAATATAGTCTAAAGGGGAAATAAGTGCTGTAATTATTACAAGAATTATTAAAAAAGTTAAAATATATTTTTTATTTAGTTTTTTTACCACATTACAATTTATGTCAAAAAAAATATAATATGAAAAAACTTAATAATTATTATACAAAAATTTATTGTTTATTATGCAAAATTAATAAAAATTAGCTTTGATAATAACCATATTATCACTACTTATTTTGTCATTTGAGAGGATATTATATATTTTGTTTGCGTTACTATTCAAGTTTGATTGTATCTCATCACCAGAAAAATCCACTTTGCTTAATAAATGTTTTTTTTCCTCATTTACGGCAAGAATATTAGGTTTACCTATTTTTGTTAGAGCAATGCTTTTATGACCTAAAGAGATATGAGTAAGTATGCGTTTAATTTTTGATTTTGTATATCTTTTAGTATGTACAAGTTCCACAAGTTCCTCATAATTGTTAGCGATTTGGCTATATTTTTTTATTCTATTAATAACACCCTCATTATCCTCGTATACATTATCCATATCAATACACTTGTTTGCAATTATAGCAAAAAATTTGTCGTAATCAATTTTGCTTTTTGTTAAATCGTCACAAACAAATTGCGGAATTTTAAGCAAGTTTGTATCAGTTATGTTTTGTGATAAAGCTAATCGTATACTTTTTGCACTATTAAATTGTGGGGTCAAATTGTCCTCATTATACCCACCGCCAATACGCTTAATAGGTATAAGTTTTGCTTTGCAATTTAATTTTTTTGCTTGCTTAATATATTCTATGCCTAGTATGTTATTTGGTGAATTTGCAATTTTAGTATCGATTTTCGTAAGCTTTTGCATTGTTTTTTCGCAAGCTACGGGGTAAGAGTGTCCGTCATTCAAAAAAGATTTTATAAGATTATTATATTCCTCTTTTGTAGTTAGCTCTGCTATCATATTTAGTGTGTCAAAGTTGTCACATTCCGCCCCAAAACAAATTAAACCTAGGTCCTTTATTTTGTTTGCAATTTGTATAGCACCATTTGCAAAGTATTCTGCAGAAGAAGTAGCATAAACAACGGGTAACTCAATAACCATATCCACACCTGCAAAAATAGCGTGTTTGGCACGAGTGTATTTGTTAAGCATACTTATATCACCACGTTGCGTAAAGTTGCCACTCATAATGGCGATAATGCTGTTATCCTCATTAGGTGCAAGCTGTTTAAGCAGTTGTTTAGTTTGATTAATGTGGTAAATATGTCCGTTGTGTAGTGGATTATATTCCACAATTATTGTAGCTATCAAAATAACCTCCAATTGTTTATGAAAAAATATAAGGTAATTTGCTTGTAAAGTATTGATTTTTATTAAAAAATATATTATAATGAAAATTAATGAATAACCTTATATTCATTATATAACATTTTAAGAAAAATTAAAAGTATTTTTAGCAAATTATTTGGAGGATTTATACTTATGAGCAAGTTGATGGATTCAATTATTAAGAAAGCAACTAAACTTGGTAAAACTATTGTATTACCAGAGGGTGAAGAGCCACGTATTATAGAGGCGGCAAGATTTATTACTGATGGTAAAATTGCAAAAGTGATATTGCTAGGTGATAGAGAAGTTATTAAAGAGGTTCGCCCTGATATTAATGTTGATGATATTGAGGTAATCAATCCAAAAACTTCTGATAAGTTTGAGGTATATTCAAACACATTGTTTGAACTTAGAAAAGCTAAAGGTATGACAATTGAGCAAGCACAAAGCTTAGTTAAAAACAACAATTTATTTTTTGGTGCATTAATGCTAAAGCTTGGCGAGGCTGACGGAATGGTAGGAGGTGCAATCAATTCAACTGGTAATGTATTGAGAGCGGGCTTGCAAGTAGTAAAGACTGCTACTGGTGTAAGTACTGTTTCAAGCTGTTTCCTAATGAGTTTTGACAATACATTGTATAAAGATAATGAAGTTATGGTATTTGGTGATTGTGCAGTTAATCCAAACCCTAACGCAGACCAATTATGTGATATTGCAATTTCAACGGCAGAATCAGCAAGAAGTCTTGCTGGTATTGAACCAAGAGTTGCGATGTTATCTTTCTCAACAAAAGGTAGTGCAAAACACGAAAATGTTGATAAAGTTGTAGAGGCTACAAATAAGGTTATTGAAAAATGTCCAAATATGATTATAGACGGAGAGTTGCAAGTGGATGCGGCTTTAGTCCCAAGTGTAGCTAAATTGAAAGCTCCAAATGGCAAACTTGAGGGCAGGGCAAATGTGCTAATTTTCCCTGACCTTGGAGCTGGAAATATTGGTTACAAGCTTGCACAAAGACTTGCTGGTGCAGAGGCTGTAGGTCCAATCTGTCAAGGTTTTGCAAAGCCGATTAATGACTTGTCAAGAGGTTGCATTGTTAGTGATATAGTTGGTGTTGTTGCTATTACTGCAGTTCAATCAAGCAAATAATGTTTTATTGAGTGTTATCTTATATTAAATTTGAGATAGCTCAAATTTAATATAAGCAGTTTAAAAAGTGTCAAAAATCGGTATTAAATTTAATTTTTACAATAAATTACATAAATCTAGAGGTGTATAAATGAAAATTTTAGTTGTGAATGCGGGCAGTAGCTCACTTAAATATCAAGTAATAGATATGGCAAATGAAAGTTGTTTGTGTAGTGGCGGTGTTGATTGCATAGGTCAAAAAACTTCAACTATTGAACATAAGGTTAGCGGAAAGGGTGAACATATTGAAACACATCATTTTGATAACCATACAGAGGCTTTGAAAGTTGTTTTCGGTTTGCTTACAGATAAAGTTCACGGCGTTGTTAGCAATATTGACGAGATTAGTGCAGTAGGTCACAGAGTTTTGCATAGCGGTGAGGACTTTAATGGCTCTGTAGTTATAACTAAAGAAACTCTTGAAATTATGAAAAAGAATATTCCTTTAGGTCCATTGCATATGCCAGCTAACATTGCTTGTATTGAGTCTTGCCAAAGCTTATTGCCAAATGTACCAATGGTAGCAGTGTTTGATACAGCTTTCCATATGACAATGCCTAAATATGCTTATATGTACGCTATTCCATACGAAGATTATGAACAATACAAAGTTCGCCGTTATGGTTTTCACGGAACATCTCATAAATATGTAACTGGTGAAGCTATTAAAATGATGGGTACAGATAAGTGCAAAATTATCAATTGCCACTTGGGTAATGGTTCATCAATTTCAGCTGTTAAAGACGGAAAATGTCAAGATACTTCAATGGGTTTAACTCCACTTGAGGGGCTTATGATGGGTACTCGTTCTGGTGACATTGACCCTGCTTGCCTTGAGTTTTTGATGGACAAAAAGGGTATGGATATTCACGAAATGTTAAACTATTTAAATAAAAAGAGTGGGTTCCTAGGTGTTTCAGGTATATCATCCGATGCAAGAGCAGTTGCTACGGCCGCAGAGCAAGGCAATGAAAGAGCTCAGCTTGTTCAAGAAATGACAGCTTATCGTATTAGAAAGTATATTGGTGCATATGTAGCAAGCTTACAAGGCGTTGATTGTATAGTATTTACTGGTGGTATAGGTGAAAATGCTTTTGCTGCAAGACGTAGAGTGCTTGAAAAATTGGACTGGCTTGGTGTTAAAATCGATTGGGAGAAAAATGCTAATTTGCCAAGAAAACAAAATGTTGAAATTTCAACACCAGACTCAAAAGTTAGGGTATTTGTAATTCCTACTAATGAGGAATTGGTTATTGCAAGAGAAACTAAAGATTTAATTTGATTAAAAGAGCGTTATTATAGTAGGCGTTTGTAAGAGTAAAACTTTTTTCAGAAAAATTGCATATCCAAGCTATTAATGTTTTGGTGGTTAATGTGTCGTGTGTAGCACCTATGGCAATATATAGCATTTTTATTGCAAGTATGCACAAGATTGCTTAAAAATTTTTACTTATATTGTTATTAATTTTTAAAATTATTCAAATGTGTAGTTTTATAAAATTAGTATAAACATAAAGTTTTTAGTTAAAATCAAGTTAAAAATAGCTTTTTTGTATAAAAATGTGTTATTTTAATTGACAAAAAGATAATATTAATATATAATTTGATAAGTTGAGGAGGGTAAACTATGTCTATAAATATTGCAAAAGCAAATCAAGGCGAGTTTTATCCTTTTAAATTGACTATAAAAGCAAACAATGATATTTTGTCTGGCTTGCTTGCCAAATTTGATAGTGATATTGAGGTTGAAGGTACTTTTGTTGTGGATAATGACAATGTTTATATAGATAGTAACCTTGAATATTCTATAATCTTTCAATGTGACAGGTGTTTAGTAGATGTAAAAAAGGACTTTTCTGTTCGTTGTATGGCAAGTTTTTATATGTTGGGTGAGGAAGCTATTGAGGGTTATTATTCATACACAAACAATCTTGTGGATATGACTTTGCCGGTACAGCAAGAAATCGTTCTTAATTTGCCCACAAGAGTGTTATGCAATCAAGATTGTAAAGGCTTATGCCCTGTTTGCGGAATAAATTTGAATGAGGGTAGTTGTGATTGCAACAAATCTCAAAATGTTGAAAATAATACATCTAACAATCCGTTTAGTGTGTTAAAAAATTTAAAATAAATCTACGGGAGGTGCAAGGAAATGGCAGTTCAAAAGAATAAAACATCTAAACAAAGAAAACATACAAGAGCCGCTAATTGGAAAATCAGTGCTCCAAATCTATCAGAATGCCCAAATTGTGGTGAGCTAAGAGTTAGCCACAAGGTTTGTCCAAATTGTGGTGCATATGATGGTAAAACTGTAGTAGATATGAGCGAAAAGAAAGCTAACTAATTTCAATTAATTAAAAGAGTTCCTAAAATTAGGAACTCTTTTTCTTTGCTTATAATAAATTTTTATTAATATTGAATTGTCCTTTTAAACATTTAATAAATTAATGCGTTATGTAGTTAAATAAGCATTTTAAACTATTTAATAAATGCAATAAGGTTGATTAACTATAAAACTTATAATATATTAAAAAGCAATGGAGAATTTAATTTTTATTATTACAAATAGTTTTTAATTAATATTGCATTAAATTTAAGTAAATAATTATAGAAAGTGTAGTTTGCTCCAAACTAAAGATTTTAAGCAATGCTTTTTTATAAAAAGTTGAATCTCTTGACACAACCCCAAAATATTAAATATTGAAATTTATTGTTGGTTATGATATAATAATATTACTATACATATTGTTAAAATTGAGAAATACCCAATTAAAATTTGTTAAAGTGGTATTTTCTTGTACTTTAGAGGTATCATGAGATTGAAATCAAAAATATTTTGTGTGGTTATGGTAGTTGCATTGTTAATTATCAGCTTGGTTGGTTGTAATTATGAGAGTGTTATTACTTTAACCGATTTGAATCTTGAATACACACCAGACGGCAGTATCACACATTTAACTGGTGATAAGAGTGAAGAACTTTTAAATAATATTGACAAAGGATTTAGGCTAGAAACTTATTATACTTTAGGTAGTGGTAGAGCTTGGCCTATTGATGAGGATAGTGATGGCTTTCAAATGCTTGATGAGGAAATTGAGTTTTATAAGGGAGATAAAGCGGTTGAAATTCAAGTATATATTTATTTGACTGAATATAGTAAAAAGCCATTGGATGATTTGGCACTTAATCAAATGAAAGAATATTTTGAGTGCATTCGCAATAAAATTATGAGTATGCTTTTAAGGTTTGCATATGATTACGAACAACCTAGTACTTTGTCGACTAGCGAAGATATAATGTTAAAACATATTGAGCAAATCAAGCGTTTTAATATCGCAAATGAGAGCTTAATAAAAGATGCAGTTACTGCCTATCAGTTTGGAATGATTGGTGCTTGGGGTGAGTGGAGTAGCTCCAATGTCAAATATGATCAAAAAAAGATTTTAAATGCTTTGATAGACGCATTCCCAGAGGGTACATAATTCCAAGGCAGATATATGCGTGTAGTAAATCAAACGGATAAAAACAGCCGTTCAGAGTATGTGGGCTATCATAATGATTTTTTGGTTGGTAAGCCTCACCTTTGGAATACTGCTGGTAATAAGTATCAAAGTAAAGATTACAAGAAGTTTTTTAACAATGCACCATATCGCTTGAATGATGGTGAAATGCCTTGGGGTGGATATACGGACGAACCAGATGAAAAGGTTGACGGAATAAATTTTTTAAAACAAATGCGAGAGCATAGTATGGGAACACTTAGCATTAAACACAATTACAAATAACCAAGAAAAGGTAAAGACGATGTCATAAGAAACGAACATAATATTGCAAGGTGGAAAAAAGAGTACGTTACACCTCAAATATTGACGGATAATATGTTGCCTTATTATGACGCTTGGTTTAAGAACTCAAAAGGTGAAGTTATACAAAGGTCAGTTTATGAGTACTTAAGAGATTATTTAGGATATGTTTTAATGCTTGATAATTTGCAAATTAAAAATGTTGGGGATAATACAAAAATAACTTTCGTAGTAACAAATTATGGTTTAGGAACGCCACTTACAATCAGGAATATGGAAGTTGTAGTTGGTGATAAAGTTGATGGAAATATTGATTATAAAAATGTTAAAAGCTATTATGTGCAAAGCTATGATTGCAAAACATTGATTACTTATAGTGGACAAAAAATAACTTTGACACTTAAAGGTGATTTTACTAATAAGGCTATAGGTGTTAAATTAAGTCGTGGTAATTGCCCAATAAAAACTGCAAATGATACTAAGTTTTCAAATGGTGTAAATTGGATTTGTTAATAAATATTTTGGTTAAAATCATTCGAAAATCGGTATTAAATTAAAAAAAATAAATTCGACTGAATTATCGGTCGGATTTTTCTTTTTTTTCTAATAATAAATAAATAAAAATTTATTAATGTTTGTTTGTATAATTGCCAAAGAATTGCAAAAATTAAATGTACGGGGGTAGATTATGCAATTTGGTATTGAACCCATTTATTGGGTATTAATTAATTCAGTAGTTTCATTTGCGTTTTTGTTTATTATCGCAAAAATTTTAGGTAAAAAGCAAATCGCACAATTAGAGTTTATAGATTATGCAATTGGTATCTCATTGGGTTCAATTGCTGCGGAAATGGCAACTAATTCCGAAGTTCCTTTTTATCACTTTTTGATAGCAATGGCTATATTTATGCTGTTTGCTTTGTTAATAGATACTGTGGGTAGAAAGTCAACATTTTTCAAAAGACTAATGAAAGGTAAACCAGTAACTGTTATTTATGACGGAAAAATTGAGTATAAACAATTAAAAAAGAGCAAGATTGATGTTAATGACCTTTTGTCAATGCTTAGAGAAAAGAATTATTTTGATATTGAAGATGTAGCTTATGCAATTTTTGAAACAAGTGGTAAACTTTCAGTTATGCCAAAAGGTAATCAAAGACCGCTTGTCGCAGAGGATATGGGTGCGGATAAAGTTAAACAAGCTGAGCTTAGCAATATACTTGTAGTTGATGGTGCGGTATCATATTCTGGCTTGAATGAGGCAAATAAAAGTATGCAATGGTTGCTTGATAAATTGCAATTTGAGGATAAAAAACAATTGGAAAATGTAATTCTTGCAACTTATGATAGCGAAAATGATAGTTTAAGTGTTCATACAAAGGATAATTAATTAAAAAATAAACTTGATTTAATAGAAAAGATGCTCAAAGGTATAAGTTTGGGCATTTTTTATATGATTTTTAAAATAATATTATATATATTATAAAAATTTTAATTAAATAATTGAAAAATTATTTTATTTATGTTAAAATAATTGTGTATTTAACAATACAGCCTTAAAAAGGAGAGTATATGAAAATAATTTTAGATGGACAAGGGGGCGATTACTGCCCAGAGCAAGCAGTACTTGGTGCAATTACTGCTGTGACTAAACATAGTGAATTGGAAATTTTGATTTGCGGAAACAAAGAGGAAATTCAACCTATTCTTGAAGCAAATTATAAAGGTGATAAAATACAAATTGAACATTGTAGTGAGGTTATTACTAATGACGATATTCCTACAATTGCTGTAAGACAAAAAAAGGATTCGTCTATGGTAAAGGCAATTCGTATGGCAAAGGAGGACCCTAGCTATGCGGGCGTTGTTAGTGCAGGTAATACTGGTGCATTACTTACAGCATCATTGTTTATCGCAAAGAGAATAAAGGGGATTAGCAGACCTTGCTTAGCTCCAAGCCTACCAACCATTAATCCAGATAAATGTTTTGTACTTGTTGATTGTGGTGCAAATGCAGATTGTAAACCAAACAACTTGCAACATTTTGCAGTTATGGGTAGTTGCTATGTTGAGTCACTTTATGGCATACAAAATCCAGTTGTTGCTATATTAAGCAACGGACAAGAAAAAGGCAAAGGAAATGAACTTGTAAAGGAAACATATCCTATTTTAGAAAATACAAAATCAATAAATTTTGTTGGCAATGTTGAGGCAAGGGATATTTTATCTAGTGATTATGATGTTGTAGTTTGCGATGGTTTTAGTGGCAACATTGCTTTGAAAACTATTGAAGGTACTGCACTAGTTGTTATGAAAATGATTAAGCAATCTATTAAAGCTGGTGGATTGTTAACTAAGCTTGGGGGGTTGTTGATTAAACCAACTTTGAAAAAATTAAAAACTACAATGGATGTTAATGAACAAGCGGGCGGTACTGTTTTAGGCGTTGATGGAATTATTGTAAAAGCACACGGCTCTTCAAAAGCAGCAAGTATTTGTCGTTGCATTGAGCAAGCTATGTTACTTGCAAAAAATAATATAGTGCAAAAAATTAAGGATAATATGGTTGATTTAGGTGACTGCGATGAAAATTGATTTAAACAATTTAGTAGCCAATGAAAAGAAAAGTGTTAAAGCGATTGAAAAAATAATCGGTTACACTTTTAATGATAAAAGCATTTTGCAAAAAGCAATTACACACGCTAGTTATAACAAGGCATTAAACAGAGAGGATGATGGCTATCAAAGGATGGAGTATTTAGGTGATTCCATACTTGACTTTGTTGTAGCAGACGAACTTTATAGGAATTATCCGCAGTTTGATGAGGGACAATTAAGTAAATTTAGAGCGAATATTGTAAGTCGTGAACCACTTGCAAAGATTGTTGATTCAAGCAAAATTGTGGACTATGTTTTATTTGACGGCACTGGCTTAAGTAAAAAAATAAAAAGCGATTTTTTTGAGTCAATAGTTGCAGCAATTTATTTGGATAGCAATGGCTTTAAAGCAACTAAGCAATTTATTTTAAAATATTTAAAGCCATATATTACTGCTGAAGTTAAAAGCGATAATTATGATTATAAAACAATGCTGTATGAATATTGCAGTGCAAGGAAATGGCAGATTCGTTTTGAGGAAAAAGGTGTTGAGGGACCTGCACACGATTTAACTTTTAATATGGAATTGTTTGTTAACGACAAGCATATTTGCGAGGCAAGTGGCAAGAAAAAGCAAGATGCAGAAAAGGCTTGCAGTAAAATTGCGTTATTGCAATTTGGAGAGATTAAGAATAATGAAGTACAAGGAAATTAGTGTTGATACTACTACAGAGGGTAGTGATTTAGTCGCAATGATTTTGTATGATTGTGGCAGTGAGGGTGTCAGTATTTATGATAGCAAGGATATTTTTGACTTAATAAAAAGTGACATTATTTGGGACTATATAGAGGCAGATGTTTTAGTACAAAGTCCAATAGTAAAAGTTAAAGGTTGCTACAATGAAGAAAATTTTGATAAAATTTACCTAAATGTATTAGAAGGACTAGAAAGTTTAAAAGAAAATTCACCTTTTGAACTAGGCAGTCTTGAATTGCAAGTAAATGACTTGGATGAAACAGATTGGGTTAATGAGTGGAAAAAGTACTACAAACCTATACATATAGGCAATATTGTGATTGTACCTAAATGGATAAAATATCAACCACAACAAAATGAGGTCGTTGTATTAATGGACCCAGGTATGGCTTTTGGTACCGGAACCCACGAGAGTACAAGACTATGCTTGCAATTATTTAGCGAACTTAATGCTACTGATAAAAAGGTGGTTGATATTGGTGCAGGTAGTGGAATTTTAGGTATTACTGCAAGTCTTTGCGGTGCTAAGCAAGTATATTTGAGTGATATTGCACCTCTTGCAGTAAAAGCTTGTGAGGAGAATGTACAACTTAATAATGTGACTAACGCCACTATTACAATGGCGGATTTAATTGAGAATGCAACAATAAAGGGAGATATTGTTTTTGCAAATATTACTGCTGATATTTTGATTTCTTTAGCAAATAATATTGGTAAAGTATTAAATGACAATGGTTATATTATTTTGTCTGGAATTATACATAAGCGATATGACGATGTTTTAAAAGCCTACCTTGATAATGGTTTTGTATTTGATAAAAAAGTTGTTTTAGGTGAATGGTGTGGTTTAAGATTTTGTAACAAAAAGTAAATTACCCACGATTTTTGAATGGTTTTTATGTGTTTTAAGTAGTTGTGATTATCTTTAAAATATATTATAATTAATTTGCTTAAATTTTGTTAAAAACAATTTTAATTTGTATTTAAGTTTTATTGTAATAAAGCAATGTTATTACAAAATATTGTCACATTAATATTAGAGTTTGTAATAGATAAATTTAATTACAATTGTAAAAGTGAAAAAAATATAAGTTATGTTTAATTGTAAAGAGAGTGTATATGAATAGCAAATTGTTAACAAGCATTTTAAAAATGGCTTTAAGTTTTATTTTTGTACTTGGTTTGATTGCTATGGGCATTGTTTTTTCAATCAATGCAGGGGTTGGTTTTAAAGAATATGGTTTAAAAACTAAAGTTAGTTATAATGAGAGAGATGCAGTTTTTGTAGAATATAAAAATGACTATGACTTTTTAGCTGGCAAATGTTTTATAATGGTTTTAGAGTATAAAGATAATGAGGGCAATGTCCATAAGGTGGAATGGGATAAGCCAGTTGTAAAAGAGGAATACGCAATTATGTTGATTGGTTATACAACAAGTATTTTTGTCAGTGACGAAAATAATTTTGCAGTATCCAGTTTGAAATTTTCATATATTCCATCTTTTGTTTCAGCATTATGTGCAGGATTTGCTTTCCTTTTTGCGTATATCTTTAATTTGGCTTTAATGTCAAGTTTGGTAAAAATTAGATATTTTAAGATTTTAAATATTTTGACTGAGGGTTGATGTGCTATGAGTAAGATATTTGAATATTTAAAAAATAAATCAATTTTTTTGCCAATGTATATTTTCTTTGTGCTTTTTACTTTTATGCTATGCACAATTACAACAGTTACAACAAACGATATAGTTCAAGAATATAAAAATAATATGAATGCAGATTTTAAAGTAGAATATGCAACCTATGTTGATTACAGAAAGTACAATAAAAACAGTGTATACTATTATAATATGTATTATGAGTTCCAAGACGAAAATGGCAATATTTATAGTGGACTCAAAGAGGATGTTATTAGTAATGAAGATGTAGCACAAGCAATGCTTGGAGAAAAGCTTCTTGTGTTTGTGGATAGGGAAACTGGAATTATTGTAGAAGACTTGTATTTTCATAAAACCGAAGCAATATTTATTGGGATAGTAGCGGCTTCTGGTTATTGTATTATGGCATATTGTTTATTTTGGATAATTTTATGGTTTATTCAAAGATTGCTGATATACAAAGATGGCTTAGTGGATAAAGAAATAGTTGTAATGAATATGCAAGATGAAAAAGCTAAGTCAAAAAGACGTGTGATTGTATCTGTAATTTGTTTGGCTTTGTTTGTGGTATGTACTTTCTTTTGTGTAAAAGGTGTTATATATAAACAAGAGTTGGAAGTGGTTCAAGTAAAAGTAGATGCTACAATAACTGAATATAAGGAATTTGAGGATAGTCAAGGGGATAAATACTACAAAATTTATTATACATATAATGATAGCAATTTGAATAAAAGAGGTGTTTGGCAATCTAGTATACGTAGTAAAGACTATGCTGAAAGTAAAGTTGGCAAAAGTGTAAAAGTTTATTTAAATACTAAAACGAATAGTGTTGCTGTAAAAAGAGAGTATTCCAGTCAAGCAATGTTTTTTGGCATTTGTATGGGGATAACAAGTTTAGTTTTTTTTGGTAATTTTATGCCATTTTTATTATATGTTGTACAAAAGAAATATTTCAATAAATATGGTTTGACAAAGGGTGAATAATGGATATTAGACGATTTTATGTAAGCATAGATGATATTACTGATAATGTAGTTACTATTTGTGGTGACGAGTTTTTGCATATAACAAAAGTGCTTAGATATAAAAAAGGATATCAAATTATAGTTTGCAATAATAATGACGGGAAAGATTATTATTGCACAATAAAATTAATTGATAAAGATTATTTGCAAGCAGAAATTAATTATGCTGAGGATAATGAGTGTAAAACTAAAGTTGAATTAACTTTATTCCAAGCTTTGCCAAAAGGTGATAAAGCAGATTTAATTGTGCAAAAGGCTGTAGAACTTGGTGTTAGTAATATTTACTTTTTTAATTCTTGCAATGTAGCAGAGAAAAAATTTAATTTAGATAGACTTCATAAAATAAATGTTGAGGCTTGTAAGCAATGTGGTAGGTCAAGGACATCTTACATTTATGGGTTGTTTGAATTTGAGGAAATACTTTCATTGCTACACAATTTTGATAAAGTGATTATTTGTTATGAAAATGAAAAGGAAAATGATATAAAAACAGTATTAAAGACTTTTAAGGGTGAAAGTATAGCTATAATTATAGGCAGTGAGGGCGGTTTTAGTGAAAATGAAGTGCAAATGTGCAAGCAATTTGGTGCTAATTGCGTAACACTAGGCAGTAGAATAATGCGTTGCGAAACTGCTAGTATTGTAACTTGTGGCATTGCAATGTACGAACTTGGAGAAATGAGTAGATGAAAATAGTTTGCTACAACCTAGGTTGTAAAGTGAATCAATATGAAAGTGACGGAATTATGACTAAACTAACCAGTTTAGGCTATGAGGTTTCCGATAGTTTGGAATATGCCGATGTATACATACTTAATACTTGTGCAGTAACTGGTGAGGCGGAAAAGAAATCACGTCAAGCGGTTGCAAGGTGTTTGCACTTTAACAAAAACGCTAAAGTTATTGTTTGTGGATGTGCAAGTCAAAATAACACTAAACAATTTGAGGAAAAAGACGGAGTTACATACATTAGCGGTGTAGCTGGTAAAAGTAAAATTCCAGAACTACTTGAGAAAAGCGGAGTTTTTGTTGATGATATTGGGAATGTTTATGAACCAGAGTTGCAACCTAATTTAATTAGAACAAGGGCATATGTTAAGGTACAAGATGGCTGTAATAATTTTTGTTCATATTGCATAATACCATATTTACGTGGTAGGTCAAGGTCTCGTAGCGTGCAGTCTGTTGTAAGTGAAGTTGAGAAGTTGCAAAATGTTACTCGTGAGGTAGTGCTAACTGGTATAGATATGTCAAGTTTTGGTTTGGATAATGGCAGTTCACTTACAGAGTTGGTCACAGCGTTGAGCGGTGTTGATGTAAGAATAAGGTTCGGTTCACTTGAAGCAAGAGTTATAACAGAAGAGTTTTTAAAAGCAACATTGGGGTTAAAAAAGTTTTGTCCGCATTTTCATTTGTCACTGCAAAGCGGAAATGACAAAACACTTGCGGATATGAATAGAAAATATACTACAGATTTTTATGCAAGTAGAGTTGATTTGATTAGGAAATTTTATAAAGATGCTTGTATTACAACGGATTTAATATGTGGTTTTCCTACAGAAAGTGATGAGGACTTTGCTTTAACACTTGAGTTTATAGACAAAATTGCTTTTTCTGATATGCATATTTTTGCGTATTCAAAACGAGAGGGAACAGTCGCTTCCAAAAAATACAATATGCTTGATGGCGGAATAGTTAAATATCGTACTAAACTTGCGGAAAAAATTGCACTTAAAAATAAGGAAAAATATTATTCAAGTTTTATTGGTAAACCACTTGAAGTGTTGGTCGAAAAAGACGGCGGTTATTCAAGGGAATATTTAAAAGTAATATGTGATGGGGAAGAGGGACAATTAAAAATTGTAATTCCTACTGCATACGATAAGGAAAAACAAGCATTTATATAATTTATTTTTAAATTAAATTTTTAAAGGTGTTATAGAAAAAAAGATAAGTTGTAAATTAAATTTGTTTGTGAAATAATTAAGTAAATTGATTAGTTAAATTATATCATTTATAAATAAATTTATTGGATTTATTTTGTAAAACTAATAAAAGCAAATTAATTATTTTAATTTGTAATATTAATTGAAACTATTATATTTAACATATTTTGCATTGTAATATATATTTAAAATTATAGTTTAATTAAATAAGAAGTTAAAAACTTTTAAATAGTAATTCATAAAATTACATATAGTAGGAGGTTGTTATGGATTGTATTTTTTGTAAAATTATAAAGGGTGAAATACCTAGTAAAAAGGTTTTTGAAAATGAGGATATGTTAATTTTTTGTGATATTAATCCTCAAGCTACTATCCATTATCTTGCAGTGCCAAAGGTGCATTTTGCAAATGTGGTGGAAATGACTGACGAACAAGCAACCATTGTTGGCAGAATGTTAAAGAAAATTGGTGAACTTGCAGATAGTCTTGGTTTGCAAAATGGGTTCAGACTTGTGTCGAATAAAGGCGAAAATGCTTGCCAAAGTGTGGAACATTTACATATTCATATACTTGGTGGTGAAAAATTATCAGAAAAAATGGGATAATTGTTAAATTTGCTTGACTTTATTTAAAAAATAAGTATAATAAAATAGTAATAAGTCCGTACGAGAGGAAAGGAGGGGAACAAAAGGTATGTCTACAATCAAAGTTGGAGAGAATGAATCTTTAGATAGTGCAATTCGCCGTTTTAAGAGAAAATGTGCTAGGGACGGTATCATTGGTGACCTTCGCCGTAAGGAAGCTTATGAAAAGCCAAGTGTTAAAAGAAAGAAAAAAGCAGAAGCTGCAAGAAAGAGAATGTATAAAGCATAATCTTTAAACCTCGCTAACAGCGAGGTTATTTTTTTGTCGAAAATTATCAAAATTTATATATGATTGATTTTGAATATGTTGAGTGTTTGAAAGAGATTAAATTATAAAATTTATAAACTTAATGATATTTTAAATAAACATATGTGGAATTTTAAATACTTTACATTACTAATAAACAAAGGAGCGATATGTATTATGTGATGAAATAAGGAGATTATAAGATGAAAGATGACATTCAAAGTGTAGCAAAGATGGCAAAGGCACGCATTAAGTGTGGATATTGGTCGCAAGTCAAAAACGAAAAGTTGTCTATTGTAAAGGAAATTGAGCAAATAGATAATGAAATGTATGAAGTTGTAGCGTCAATTATGCAAAGTGATGAGGTGGTAATCAATCCTCTTGCAAAGCTAATGGATATTGAGTATTACAACAGTTTGACTGAAGATGGTAAAAACAGATATATCTTGGAACTTGCAAACAAATATGTCAAATTGTGCCAAGAGTACGAAAGAAGGAATAAAAGTATTGCAGTTTGATAAAATAAAAATTATGTGTCGTTAAAATTGAGAAAACTCAAATTAAACAAAAGCTAATGTTTCTATTAATAAATCAAGCCGACAGAGTTTGAATTAACATCAGTTACTACAAAATACACTTTCGGGTGCTTTGCGATAACTTCCAATAATAAAAACTATAGGGAGTAAATTTTAAGCCCGCTTAAGATTTTGTATTGCTAGTGCAATATTGATTGTTTACACAAGCACTTCCAGTTTGAATTAACATAAGTTGCTGTCAAATATATCCATACGAGTTACTTGACAACAACTTACGATAATATCAAATTTGCAATCTTTAAACTTTCACTTTAAAGATTATAACATTTGAAAAATATTTTTATTAATATACTTTTGATTAATTTTAATTTAAAATCTGATTTACAATAGTAAATATTTTAAAAACACCTTTAAAGAAAAAACCTAAAAATACTTAATTTGATTATGGAAGTAAATATTTTATTCCATAGTGGTTTTTTGCGTGATTTTACGCAAACATAATAATCAATAATACATATGCTTCATAAAAAACAATAGGCGTTTTGTCACACCTATTGTTTTTTATGTCTTGATTTTTTTTGAGTTTTGTGCTAAAATACAAATTAAGGATAAAAATATGAAAATTACTGATTTTAAAGTAAATGGGCAAAACGTAAGTATTTATATAGACGGCGAATTTTGGTTGGAAATACCATATTTGATTGCTTTTGATTTTCGTTTGCATAAATATGTAGAATTGGATAATGATGTGTTAGCTCAAATAGAGTTTAAAGTGAATGAGAAATATGCTTTTGATTACTGCATTTGGTATTTATCAAGATATTCTGCCACTTGTAAAAAAATGAGACAAAAATTGTATGAGAAAGAATACAAAAAGACAGTAGTGGATAGTGTAATTAATAAATTATGCGAACTTAAATACCTTGACGATTATGCTTTTGCGGAAAATTTAGTTAATCAAAAAAGTGATAAATTGGGTAAAAATCGACTTAAATCTGAACTTAAAAATAAGGGAATTGCAAGCGATATTATCCAAAATGTGCTTGAAAATCTTGACGACAACGATATTTTTAATTCAGCAATGAATGTTGCTAGTAAATGGTATAGGTCACACGAATTGGAAAGTTATGAGGACTTTCAAAAGTTTTTGCGGTTTATGGCTTATCGTGGTTTTGATTATGATATTATAAATAAATGTAAAGAGGAGCTTAAAGTTGGAGAAGACGATTAATAAAATACTTAATCTTTTAATTGATAGTGGAGATTATTTAAGTGGTGAATATATTGGCAACATTCTTGGTATATCACGTATTGCAGTTAATAAGCAAATTAAAAAACTTATAAGTAATGGTGTGGATATAGAAGTTAGCCGTAAAGGTTATAAATATAATGATAGTGATAACTTGATACCTCAATCAATCGCAAAAAGTTTAAAACAAAACGGCATTGACATACCTGTTTTAGTAGAGGAAGTTGTTAGCACAAATAGCGAAGTTAAAAAACTTTATCCTGATTTGAATAGAGAATTTTTGTTTGTAGCACCACGTCAAATAAGTGGCAGAGGTAGACTGGATAGAGTTTTTGTTTCTGGGTATGGTGGAGTCTATATGACACTTTGCTATAAGCCAACAAAAATGTTTGTTGCGGACTCTTTGAAAGCGGTTCTACTTACTGGACTTGCAGTTGCAAAAGTACTAAAAAAATACACAAACGATGTAGCTATCAAATGGCCAAATGATGTTTTTGTTTGTGGTAAAAAGATTTGCGGTATTTTACTTGAAAGTGTGGTAACTGAAAATATGACTGAAGCAATATTTTTGGGTATTGGTGTTAATATTACTAATGAAATTCCGCTTGAATTGAAAGATAAAGTTACATCATTAAAGCTTGAAAATATTCCAACTTTCCCACGTGAGCAATATATTTGTGAGATAATTACTTTAATTTATGAAATGTTGGAACTTTATCAAAATGAGGGGTTTGGTCCATTTATAAAGGAATATTGCGATTTGTCTATGTCAATTAATCACGAGGTAACTGTAAATTGTAATGGTATAATTAAAAATGGTTTTGGTGTTGGATTGAGTGAGGAAGGATATTTGTTGCTTGATTGTGATGGCAAGGTAGAAAAAATTATTTTAGGTGACATAGAGGTATAAAAATGTTAGATTTTTTTAAAATTGGTAATGTAGAAAGTCAAACTAATGCAACTGGAGTAACTGTAATTTTGGCAGAAGGTGGTGCAGTCGGCGGAGTTAGCGTTCGTGGCAGTGCCCCAGCAACTAGGGAAACCGATTTATTAAAAAGTGAAAATGCGGTTGATAAGGTCAATGCGGTATTTTTGAGTGGCGGTAGTGCATTTGGGTTAGAATCGGCAAGTGGCATTGTGCAATACTTAGCTGAAAAAGGGGTTGGTTATGCTACTTCTGCAATGCCAGTGCCAATAGTTTGTGGTGCTTGTTTATATGATTTAGATTATAAAAATTCTGGTTTTCCAGATAAAATACTTGGATATAAAGCTTGTCAAAATGCAAAAACTAATAACTTTGAAAATGGCAATGTAGGTGCTGGTTGTGGTGCAACTGTGGGTAAAGTATTAGGCAGTTTAAGTGCATCAAAAGGTGGTTTGGGTGTCGCAACTTTTGCTTTTGATGACGGCGTTGAGATGTGTGCCATAGTAGCAGTTAATGCTTTTGGTGATATTTATGATTTTCGCAATGGTCAAAAGGTAAGTGGTGCAACTATTGGTGGTAAAAGCATTGATATTATAGATTTGCTAAATTATGATAGGAAAATGTTGCAATCTTTAGGTAAAAATACTACGATTGGCTGTATATTAACAAATGCAAAACTTACTAAATGCGAGGCTAACAAGCTTGCGGATATTGCACACGATGGTTATGCTATGACAATAAAACCAGCTCATACAATGGTAGATGGTGATGCGATTTTTGCTTTGGCAAGTGGTGAAGTTGATGGTGATTTTATGAAAATATCTTGTTATGCACCAACTTTAATGGCAAAAGCAGTGTTAAACGCTTTTGGTAAGTAATAAAACTTATTTATTGTAGGTAATTATGGAATATGCAATTAGTAGCGAAAGTATGAAACTTTCTGACAATTTAACTATAAAAAATGGTGTGAGTGCAATTAAGCTAATGGATAGGGTAGCTCACGCCCTTTTTTGTAGTATGAATGCGAACAAAACTGATAAAATTGCCATAGTTTGCGGTAGTGGCAATAATGGCGGAGACGGATATTGTTTGGCTATCAAGTTATTGAATGAGGGTTACAACACTCAAGTTTATGGTAAATTGCCTAAAACGGATAGTGCAAAATATTATTATGATATTTTAATTGAAAACTTTTCAAATAACTTTTGTGATATTGATAAAATGTTAAACTTATCAGATTTTGATATTGTGGTTGATTGTTTACTTGGTATTGGCATTAAAGGTGAGCTAAGCACGGAATATATTGATTACATTAATATTATTAATACTGCAAAAAATATAATAAGTTGTGATATTGCAAGTGGTCTTCATAGCGATAATGGACATAAGTCACTAGTAGCTGTTAAAGCAAACAAAACTTTAGCAATTCAATCATTTAAAACTGGTCATTTTTTAGCAGATGGAAAAGATATGTCTGGTAACCTTTGCAAATGTGACATTGGTATAGAGGTAGTGGGGGACAAATACTTTATTGTAGATAGTGAATTTGTAAAAAATTGTTTTCCGCAAAGAACTTATAATACACATAAAGGTAGCTTTGGTAGATGCGGAATAATTGCTTGTTCGGATAATTTTGTTGGAAGTGGAAAACTTGCGTTAGCGTCCTCAACAGCAATTTTGGGTGAGTGTGCAATGCGTACTGGTTGTGGCTACAGCTACCTATTTGTTCCAGATAAAATGTTGCCATATATGTGGGGCAGTGTGACTCACTCTTGTATATTTGGGCAAAGCGAACTTTTAAATCACAAACTTGACGCTGTTGCATTTGGTATGGGGGTAGGTGATAATGCACAATTATGTGAACAAGTTTTTGATTATCCTTGTCCCAAAGTTATTGATGCCGATGCAATAAACTTTTTGGCAAAACATAAGAAGTATTTATCTAAATTAAGTGGTTCAGTTTTAACGCCACATCCAATGGAATTTAGTAGATTGTTAAATATAAGCGTAAGTGAAATTTTGCAAAATCCAATTCCTTATGCAATCAATTTTGCAAAAGAAAATAATGTCGTTTTGTTGTTAAAAGGAGCAACTACAATTATTACAGATGGCGTGCAAACTTACTTAAATATTACTGGCAATAGCGGACTTGCAAAAGGTGGCTCAGGTGATGTTTTGGCGGGTATAATAGCAAGCTTGATGTCTCAAAAAATCTCACCAATAAAAGCCACTATTTCTGCAACATTTTTAATGGGTAAAACTTGTGAAAATTTAACAGAAAGTAAAACAGAATATAGTATACTTCCAATTGATATTGCAAATAGTGTTGGTGACACTTTGAGTAAAATTATAAATGGTAAAATTTAATATATTTATGAAAAATACTATAAATTAGAATAATTTGCACAAATTTATTATAAAATAACTGCTTTTTTATAATTATTTTGCTTATATGTCAATTTTGTGTAAAGTGACAAAGGATTTGTGAAATGAAGATTTTAATTAAAAATATAGGTAGAAGATAGATAAAAATCAAATTTTTTATATCGTTATAAAGTGAATAAAATTAAAATTTTATTATGCGAAAATATATATAATTTTAATAAGTTTGTTTCTTTAAGATTATGACTAAAATTAAATAAAGGTTTTGATAAAATTTATCAAAACCTTTATTATTATTCAAAGAATCCTAAGCTTACAAGCAAGGCGTCATTAACCCTCTTTATTACACTTACATCTTCAATTTCCCCAACCTTCTCTTTAAGTCGTTTTTTATCCAATGTCCGCAATTGCTCAAGTAAAATTACTGAGTCTTTTTGCAGTCCAAAATCACCTTTTTTCAGCTCTATGTGTGTTGGTAGCTTTGCTTTGTTTATTTGACTGGTGATTGCGGCGACTATTACGGTAGGGCTATATTTATTTCCAATATCGTTTTGTACAATAAGTATTGGGCGAATACCTCCTTGTTCACTTCCTACCACTGGGCTTAGGTCTGCGTAATAGATTTCCCCTCGTTTTATCATTGATAACTCCTTTGCCACCAATATATGATATGTAAATGGCTTAATTTATTCTACAAAATTTCTCTTTGGCTATTATTGACAAACAAAATAAAGTCAATACTTTATATGTAAAAATATTTAAAAATTTATTAATAAATAGGTTTTGCTATTTTGTTTTTATTAATTAACTTTAAATATTAGTGTTATCCTAAATCAAAGTTGTAATAATTTGGTAAAAATGACTTGCTTTTATTATAAAAATATAATATAATTAATAAGTTAATTGTTTGTAACAATTTTAAAAAGAAAACTTGGGGGATACAAGGAGTATTATGATTAGTATTTCAGATATTTTAAAAACTTTTTTATTTAAGTTATATGTGTTTGTTGCTGTATTTTTAATCGTATTTTTATCTAGCTATGTACATAGTTTGATAAATAACAAGCCAACTATTATAGATAAGGGGACTTATATCAGTTCTGGGGAACTTGCTGTTTCATTTAACTCAACAGGTAGCTTGGATACTTATATGAATAATGTTATCCACCGCTCAAAAAATGACCATTTTGCTCAATATGTAGTAGATGAGATTTCAAAGGAAGTGGCAAATAACACAAATGGCTTTTTTTCAGAGGTTCAAGAGGAACTTGAGATTATTAATAAAATTACTACTGATGATATTAAAAATAATTTGAATATTGAAAAAATTGAAGGTAAAACTATTTTTCTAATCAATTACTCAAATAAAAATGCAAAAGTCGCTCAAGCTGTAAATAATGTGATTATTAAATCAATTGAAACTATTTTACAAAATGATACAGAGAACATCTTGGGTGGTAGTAGCCATATTAATGGCGTTGACCTTGGTTTTTCTATTGACAAAACTGCAAGCCTTCCAACTTCTCTTTCAAATAGTGTTATTGCTAATGGTGAGTCAATGAGTATTTTGAAAGTTATTTTGATAAGCGGTGTTGTTTATGTGGCTTTTGTCATTATTTACGACTTTATTATCGGTTTCATTACTAGCAGACAAAAAGCAAAAATTATGGTTCAATTGGACTTGATTTCAGAAATTGAAGTTCCATATTTCAAAAATCGCAAAAATATGGAGGAAAATTAAAATGGAAAAACAAATTAAAACTAGTGTTATTAATAAAAAATTATTGTGTACAGAAAATCAAGTAAATATCGCAAAATATGAAGACTTTGCTATGAAAATACTAAACAAAAGCGAAAAAGGTACAAATGTTTTTGCCATTACTTGTGATAAAAACAACTTTAATTTGATTCCAACTGCTACAATCAATGTCGCATATAACTTGGCATTGCACAATAAAAAAGTGTTGGTTATTAATTGTGATACTCAAAATTTAGCTTTTAATAATCTACTTGCTACCTCAAATAATAATGATATTGTTGTTAATTACAGCAACTTTGATATAATTTTGCCTGTTAATACAGATTTTATGAACAATTTGACTTTGGATGAGTTAAAAGAAAAATATCCTAATTATGATTATATCATCTTGTGTGTTCCATCACCAAAATGCTCATTAAATTATTTGGCAGTTCCTCAAGGTACACCATTCTATATGCTTGTAATTAAATTTATTTCAAGCTTTTATGCAATCAATAAATGCATTGGTTTGCTCAATAATGCGGAACTTAGCGTCATTGGTAGCGTTTACGTTAAGTTAAAATAACAATTAGTCTTATTTGGAGTATATATGGAAATAGGAATTTCAACCGCATCATTTTTTACAAAAGCAACAACAGAGGATTCGTTTGATTATATTAAAGCTTTTGGATGTAAAGTTTGTGAAGTTTTTTTATCAAGCTTTAGTGAGTATGAAGGAGTACTCGCTGATAAAATTGTGCAAAATAAGTCTGTATCTGTGCATTCCATACATACATTGACCAATCAATTTGAACCTGAATTATTTAGCCTAAACCCTCGTGCAAGAGAGGATTCCTTAAATATTTATAAGAAAGTTTTGCGGACAGGTGAAAGACTTGGTGCTAAGTACTATACATATCACGGGGCAACAAGACTTAAAAAGATTAATTACAATTTTGATTATGCAAGATTAGGTTCATTAGTAAACAATCTAATTGAGGTTGCAAATACTTACGGCATAACTTTAAGTTACGAAACCGTTCATTGGACTTACTTTAGCGAACCTAGCTATTTTGAAAATCTAAAAAAAATTTGTCCTAAATTAAAAGCAACGCTTGACATAAAGCAAATTATGCAAGCTAACGGTGATTATAGGGAATTTTTAAATATAATTGGCACTGATTTAACAACCGTGCATTTGTGTGATTATGACAAGGAAAGACATTTGTTTATACCAGGTAAAGGCACATTTGATTTTTTGGAACTTTTTAAAAGATTAAAAGATATAGGTTTTAATGGTGCTTGCTTAATGGAAGTTTACCCACAAGGCTATAGAGATTTTGACGAGTTGAAAAACTCTTATGAATATTTATGCGAATGTTGCGACAAAGCTTAATTGCTTTACTTATAAATAATAAATATTGTAAAAAGCTTTGTAATTGGCAACGATGACAGCTTAAATAATTAATATGACAGTAGCCATATGTAAAAGCTTTATATTATTAATATTTACTTTATTATATTGGTACTACATACAATTATAAATTAAATCGTTTTTATTATTTTTCAAATAAATATAATTTTTACCATTGGAGGAGAATATGGAAAAAAATAAAATAAAATTAGATTACAACAATATGATGGCAGATGTCATTGGTGAGAAAGGCTTTACAGATGAAGATTTTAAAGCTGTTGCTGATAGAGTAGACTTTGCAGTTAGCTATTTCAATCAAAAACAAGGCACTGGCTTTATGGGTTGGACTAAACTTCATTATGAGCAAGATGCTGTTGTTGAAGACATAATTAAAACAGCTGAACAAGTTCGTGCAAAATTCAAAAATTTTGTTGTACTTGGTATTGGTGGTTCTGCCTTAGGACCTATTTCAGTATTTCAAGCACTTTGCCATTTGCACCACAATGAGGTAACTCAAACTCGTAGAAAGGGTGCTCCTAAATTCTATGTTGAGGATAACGTTGACCCTGAAAGAATGAATGCACTTTTAACTACTATCAAGCTAAAAGAAACTTGCTTTAACGTAATTACAAAGAGTGGTTCAACTAGCGAAACTATGACACAATACTTGGTTATTAAAGATGCTCTTGAAAAAGCTGGTTTAAATCCTCAAGACCATATTATTACTACAACTTCTGCAAACAGCGGTAACCTTATCAAAATCGCAAAGGCAGATGGGTATAAAACTTTCTACATTCCAGATGGTGTAGGTGGTAGATTCAGTGAGCTATGCCCAGTTGGTTTGCTACCAGCAGCAGTGCTTGGTATTGATATCAAAGCTATGCTAGATGGTGCAAAATATATGTACGAGGCTTGCGTAAATGCTGATAATGCAAACAATATGGCTCTTACTGCTGCTACATTACAATATATTGCTATCAATAAAGGTCACAATATTTCAGTTATGTTACCATATGCTGATGGACTAAAATATATTGCGGACTGGTATTGCCAACTATGGGGTGAAAGCTTGGGTAAAAACCAATATATGGATGGCACACCTTGCAATGTAGGTCAAACTCCAGTTAAAGCTTTAGGCGTAACTGACCAACACAGCCAAATTCAATTATACACAGAGGGACCATTTGATAAAGTTATTACATTTATCGCTGTTGATAAATATCGCAAAAAGGTTACTATCCCTCAAGGTTGTGAGGAATTCCCAAATGTTAATTTCTTATGCGGTCACACTATGAATGAATTAATTACAGCAGAACGTAAAGCAACAGAATATGCTGTAACAAAAGCGGGTAAACTAAATCATACAATTTATTTGCCTGTGCTAAATGAGTTCACTCTAGGTCAACTAATGATGATGTTTGAATTGAAAACAGCTTATTGTGGCTTTATGCTTAACATTGACCCGTTCAATCAACCAGGCGTTGAGGAGGGTAAAAACGCTACTTACGCATTACTTGGTAGACCAGGTTACGAGGAAAAAGCTAAAGAGTTAAAAGCTGGAACTAAAAAATTCAAAAAGTATATGATGTAATTTTGACAAACATTTATTTATTTTAGTCAAATACTTTCTTAAAAATTTATAAGATGATAGAATACATCAACACGCTAAAATGACAAATTTTAGTGTGTTGAGTTTTTTGTAAAGTTGTAATTTTGCAAAAAGTCGATTTTTTAAAAATACCCACCGAAAATCGGGGGTATTTTT